>NZ_CP014571.1:315870-631741 GCF_017357425.1 Arthrobacter sp. D5-1
TCCGCCACCGAAGCGCACTCGCTCGATGTTTGGCTCGCCGATCACCAGCCGCCCAATTACGCGGAGATGTCATCGCAAGACGCTCTTGAGCTTGCTGCAGTCCTCTCCGCAGCCGCCGCGACTAATAATCCTGCGAAAGGGACAAAGTGATGCTTCGATCAGAAATAGCTGTAGTGCTGGGAAAGCTTGAGTTGCTTGAGGCCCGGGCCTTCTCTAACGATCAAGCTGATGCCTGGTTTGAAATCCTAGGACAGCACTCCGTTGATGATGCCGTTGACGCCGTACTGAAGTTCCATTCCAAGCCATTCAAACGCCCGGCATATCCCGGAGACATCAAGGCCCTGATCGTGGAGGTGGAAGCTGTCCGTCTTCGTCGCTGCGGCACGGTGGAGGCGAACGAAGCAGACCTCTTGGGGTGCGATCGGGGGGCAGCAAACGCACGTTTGCACGCTTTGATCGCAACAGCACAGTGGTCGGCCTCGGATTACCGGGCCTACCGCCGATCCAAGCTTTCTATCGACGGGTTCATGTCAGCGAGAGGAGCGCTGCCTGTTGGCTAGGGACCGTGCAAACATTCGTGTGGATCTCTGGGCGGATGGTGACTGGCGAGGCCTTTCGATGGGCGCTCAGCACCTGTACCAGCAGATCCTGACACACCCGACCTTGAATTATGCCGGCGTCGCTGACTGGCGGCCTGGGCGGCTTGCGGCACTCACCAAGGATCGGACAGCTGCCGATGTGCGGCGGGATGCTTGCGAGCTTGCTGAAGCCCACTTCATTCACGCTGACGACACCACTGAGGAGGTGCTTGTGCGCTCTTTCGCTCGCCACGACGGAGTAATCAGGCACCCTCGCCTTCATGTCACTATGGCGAACGCGTTCGCTGGGATCGCGTCTACCGATATCAAGGAGTTCTTCGCGTTCGAGATTCAGAAGCTCTATCAGGAACAGCCGAAGTTGGTTCTCTGGAGCCATCCGAAAGTGCAGACGATCCTAAAAGCTAAGGCAAGGGACATGAAAGGCGTAACCCAAGGGGTTGAGCAAGAGGATGCCAAGACCTTTGGAAGCGCTATGGCTAAACCCTTGGCAAGGGATTCGAATAGCGTTTCCATGCGAACAGCTACTGCTACTGCTACATCTTCTAAAGAAGATATTCCTTCGTCGGAGATTTCTGACGAAATCGCACGACCAGAAGTTGATGAACTTCTTGATCTCCTCGATTCCTGCTTGGAGGAGAACGGATCCAGAAAGCCCTCGAGGAACAAGAAGAACCGTGACGCAGCCCGACTGCTGCTCGAGCGGGATGGTTACAAGGTCGAGCAGGTTGCTTGGATGATCCGATGGGCAACTTCTGACGAGTTCTGGCGGGCCAACATCCTGTCCATGTCCAAGCTTCGAGAGAAGTTTGATCAGCTCAAGGCCAAGGCAGGAGTCACCGCCAAGACTCCGGTGGCTGGGTTCCATGGAGAGATCGATGTCGAAGCCGTCCTTGGCCGAGATGTGTGGACGCCCGGTACGCCTCCTGCAGGCCTGGACGTCGCCGGCGAGATCGCTTGGAAAAAGGAGCAGCGGAACATACACAACGCCGAACGGCTGGCCGAGGCCAAGCAGAAATTGGGGATCTCATGACAGCCGATGGGAAGCTGCGGCAGGACATCGACGCCGAACGTGCCGTCATCGGCGCAGTGCTCTTGGATCAGCGAACCTTGGAAGAAGTCGAATTGAAAGCGGAGGACTTCTACCTTCCGCAACATGAGCAGCTCTGGCACATGATCCTGACCGAAACAAGGTCCGGGCGGCCAGCTTCAGCGCTGGTTATGTCGCAAAAGCTTGTGTCCAACCCAATCGTCGGAATGGAGCCGACATACCTGCATCAGTGTTTGGAAGCGGCGCCCGTCCGCTCGGCGGCGGCCCACTACGCAAGCATCATCACAGGGACAGCTAGGCTCCGCCGGCTGGCAGAGGTTGGCCGGAAGCTGCAGCAGATGTCGGACACTGCCGATTGGGACGAGGCGGAGGGGGCACTGGACCAAGCCCGAGTGGCATTGGACGCCGCGGCCAATGAAGCGACAGGTATTCGGGTACGGACGTTCTCGGCGGCGCTGGAGGATGCCGTGAACCTGTGGTCGGCTCCGAAGGGCAGGAGCTACCCTACGGGGTGGTCTGAGCTCGATCACAAATTCAACGGCGGATGGCATCCAGGCCAGCTAACCGTCATGGGTGCTCGGCCAGCAGTCGGCAAGTCCTTGGTGGCAGGCTGCGCAGCCGTGGCAGCATCCAGATACGGGGCCGGGTTCTTCTCCCTTGAGATGAAAGAACACGAAGTCGTTGGCCGTATGGCCGCTGCGTCCGAAGGGATCGACCTCCACAAGATCAACTCCCACACTCTCGGGGATGCCGAGTGGGCGAAGATCGCCCGGCTTACGCAGAAGGCCGCTGATTGGCCGGTCTACATCGAAGAGGCCTCCCGAATTACCATGGCCCAGATCCGAGCCACCGTCCGCACCTGGACCCGCCGGCGGCCGGTACCGCTGATCATCATCGACTACCTGCAGCTATGCGCCCCAGCCGATCCGAGGGACATGCGAGAGCGCCAAGTGTCCCGAATCGCTGAGGACTGCAAGCACCTAGCCAAGGAATTCGATACCCACGTGCTGGCCCTCGCCCAAGTCAATCGCGGGTCAACCCAGCGAGCGGATACGCGCCCCACAATGGCTGACCTCCGAGAGTCCGGAGGTATCGAAGCCCACGCCGACAACATCATCCTTCTCCACCGGGACGACCAAGAAATGGAAGGCGAACTCGAACTCATCATCGAAAAGAACCGCCACGGCCAAACAGGCAAGATCCGTCTCGCCTGGCGCCCACACTTCGCCTCAGTCAACAGCATGTCCATCGGCCCCAACGACTACCGCTACGGAATGGAAGCATCTTGAACATCGATACTCTCAACGACAACGTTCACCGGCTGACCCGCGAACACCGAGCCATCCACGTCGATAGCGAATCCGGAACGAAGTCCTACCCCACGGAGATGAGCCTTTTCGAGCAACTTCGGCAGGAAATCGAGTCCGGCCGCCGTCCCAACGCAGGAGGGGGAGCCTCGGGATCTCGTTCTCCCATAGCCATCCCGGCGTTCAGCTTGTGGTCCGAGATCCGCGAAACCCTCGCGACCATGCACATCGCCACAACAGGCAAGGATGAGCCCCATCTCAGTGCCGAAAGCAAGCTCCAAAAGTGGGCCGTCTGGACTCAGAGCGACAACAGCGGACAAGCCGCCAGGAAATGCCTCGAAAACACCACCAAGTGGATGGTCGCCATCCAACAGATGCTAAATCCTGTCCGGCGCACGGAAATTGTCGGAACCTGCCCGCAGACTGACTGCGGAGCCACCCACGCATGGACCTGGGACGAAGACGAATACGTCCGCAACACCGCACTCACTGCAACTGGAACCGAAGCCCAATGCGGTGCATGCGGGGCCACATGGGTGGGAACCGAACTTCATACGCTGGCTCTTGAACTCCGAAAGGACGCGGCATGACACAGGAAATCCCTAAGCCAATTTACAAAGTGGGCCTCACACGCTGGGTGATGCCCTTTGACCGGGCGGCCGGCGCACGAGCGCCCCAGGTTCCAGACGACCCAGGTCCCATCCATGCGGTCAGGCCGGTAGCTAGAGAGCTGAGCCTACGGGAACCATGTTTCCTAGAAGAGACCTACATGTACCGTGCAGCGCTCTGTGGCGCCAAAGTCAAAGTCATCATGCCCAACTCGTTCAAGTCTGAAGAAGAAGGAGTCTGCCGGGACTGTGTCAATGAGGCGCGCAAACCGCAGCGAACGACTCTCATGCGTCCAGGAGGTGGCATTTCCAACATTTTCGGCGATAAATGGAACCCAGCACGGTGGCGCAGGATCAGCCGCCGAGTGAAGTGATCACACGCTTGTAAGTAGCGGACTAATTTAATACACTGGTTCCACAGCCCACAGCTGTAACCAAAACCTCAGAGAAGCCCCGGATGCCCCTGCTCCGGGGCTTCTCTGCATTGCTGGAAGGAAGGGGCCGCTTTCTACGTGAATACGGGTTTGACGTTGTCCCCGTCCACAAAGAAGACAGTTTGGTCCGCCGGCAGTTCGGCCTTGATTCCAGATATTCTCACGACCACGCTCTTTACTTGGCCTTCTCCGGAATCGGCCGTCATCTTGAATGACTCCAATCGCCCAATGACCTTGAGGTCGCTTCTTGGCTTTGCTGTCAGGACCCTAAGGCCTAGGTGTTTGGACTGAAGCTCCCTTGCTCGGGCAACTTGCGTGTATTCGTCTATCCGGAAGTACGAGCTGTCTACTTCCTCGACGTTCTGTTCTGACACTGGGCGTTCCTTTCATAGTGCAATCCTGACGACTGAGCTTATCGAGCGTCAGCCAACACGCGCCGGGTCCCACACGTCAGGCTCGATCCGACTGACTCTTGTTTCGTAATTGTTTTCAGGACGCGAAAGAGGAACAAGGACATGGCAGTGGACAGGTTCGCAGCGGTACGCGTGAAGGCAACCGGCGAGGTTGGGCGAATCTCCGAGAAGAGCGGCGCAACATTCTTCATGCGCACCCATCTTGAGTACAACGTCACATCAGTCTGGGTCTTCTTCGAGGAGACTGGAGAGTTTCGCGTCTACCGCAAAGATTCTCTCGAGTACCTGACTGAGTAAGAACGCCGCAGTCCAGCGCACGGACACCGCCGCTCGTCGTGACGACGCCGGCACAACGGGAGTAGAAGAGGCAAGGTGCCAGCGCTGACTGTAAATCAGTGCACGGTTGGTTCGATTCCAACTGCTCCCACTGATCGAAACGCATGCCGACCAACAACAGAAAACGCGGCCTAGCAAAGTGGATCACCACCTCTCCTGCATGGAGGCTGTCCCAGGTTGCCGCTGGGGAAAACCCATCTACGGATGACGGACATTAGCCAAGGTTGCGAAATGACGCCGGAGGGTCAGCCTAAGAACGAGGCGTCGGTACACGCCTACTCCATGCAGGAGACCAACACTTGACCGTCCAACGGTCCGGCCCGGCGCCGATCCCGGGAGACGAGACGGCAACGCTGGGCGGCGGTTCGGTGCACCTGCCGCCGTCTGGCACCAACGCCCTAGGAGATCATCGTGAAGCTCGAACTCATCCAAGCACTTGGCCATGCAGCCGAAGGGCGAACCGTTGGATGGATCGGCGACCGCTGGAACGAGATCAGCGACCACTTCCTCCTAGCCCGCAAAGCATGTGAAGATATCCCACGCGTAACCATCTGCAAAGCAAACGGACGGGAAGAGATCATCTTCCCTGTGGGTGGCCGCATCATCTTCCTTGACCCGCAGCGCGTCAGAGGCTACTCCTTGGACCGCGCATACGTGCCTGTCCTCGCAAGCGAGAACCTTCTCAGCGCTGTCCAGCCAGCACTGGACACAACCGGCGGCCCGGTCATCGCGTACTGATGTGGCCAGTAGTTGGAGGTAAGTGATGGGTGATGGTCAAACCTCACGCCGCTACCGCAAACAACGCCTCGAATTCCGTGGACAAGGGCAAGACAACAACGAACCATGCTGGCTCTGCGGCATGGACATCGACTACACCCTCGCATGGCCCGACGAGCAAGCATGGGAACTCGACCACCTCTACCCACGCAGCACACACCCGCAACACGCAGAAGACCCCGCAAACTTCCGCCACAGCCACAAACTCTGCAACAATCGCAGATCAAACCGCATGCCAGACGCCGACCTCGGTGAACCCAGTGAGCAATGGTTCACATGAGGGGTAGGGGCGGTCAAATCACCGGCACCCCCATCCCCCGGACAGGTCCTCGCCGCTCCTGTCCTCTCCCCCCGTTCTTCTGAGAGGGGGGTCGCGCACGCGTGCGCGTGTAGCAGGCCCTTGAGGAGGCAGCGTGAGCGTCTATGAGGCTACTGAGAGGTCCGTGGCGCAGGCCATCACTTCTGGGGCCTTAGACGAGAATCTGAGCGCTGGTCCTGTGGCTGCTGTTCTTGCTTTGGCTCGGAAGATTGATGGCTGGGATGCCGTGGTTGAAGCAGCGATGGAGGATCGGGAGGACGGCGCTAAGTTGCCGATCCCGTTGCATGACAACACGTCGATCCCTACGTATCTGAGGTATTGCGAGGCGCTGCAGTTGACGCCTTCCAAGATGCCGGCAAAGGCAGCGGCGGAGGTTGACCCGATTGATGAGCTCAAGGCGAAGCGAGGCAAGCGCGCCCAGGCTGGGTAAGACTGAGCCGAGGTTATGGACTCAGCCGTTGCGTGAGTTGACGCCCGAGACTTCTCTGGGGTTTGAGGCTATTGAGTCTGCCCGGATTGCTGGCCGGCGTTTGCATCCTTGGCAAGAGTGGTTTTTGATCCATTCGCTTGAGCTGGCCCTTGGTTCTTTCTCAACGGATGCCTTCCCGGTGCTGCGGTTCAAGACGGTCTTGCTGTTGGTGAGCCGCCAGAACGGCAAGAGCTTCATCATGTCCACGCGTCTGCTGTGGCGGATGATGATGTGGGATGGCCCTGAGGCTGAGCCTGCTTTGATCCTTGGCGCCGCTCACAAGTTGAACGCCGCTGAAGAGATCCTGGATCTTTCCGCGAAGGCACTGCAGCGTTCCGCCGGCCGGAAGTACATCGCCCATAAGTCAAACGTGAACGGCAACAAATACCTTGAACTGACTAACGGGACACGTTACAAGTGCGAAGCGGCTTCCGATGACGGCGGCCGTGGCCTGTCAGTTACGGACCTCGCCTTTGATGAGCTCCGACAGCAGCGTGATTGGGAATCTTGGTCCGCGCTGACGAACACAACGAACGCCCGCTTCTCCTCTCAGATCATTGCGGTTTCGAATGCCGGAACATCGAAGTCTGATGTGCTGCGCGGTCTCCGCAAGCAGGGTCTTGACCGTATCGCGGACTGGGAAAAGTACGTTGAGTCTGGGATCTCCTCCATTGAGGAGTTCGCAAATTCGCACGATACGACGATGGGCCTTTTTGAGTGGTCCGCTCCTGATGATTGCGATATCTGGGACCGTGATGGGTGGGCCCAGGCTAACCCGTCCATGGGTTACGAGGATGAGAACGGCATTGCCTACGTTACTGAGGCGATGCTTGCGTCTAAGGCTGCTCTCGTTGGTGTCGGTACGGCTGAGGGTGTGCCTGAGCATGTTTTCCGTACTGAGAACTTGTGCCAGTGGGTTGCGCTTGCTGCTGAGGGTCCGTTTGGCCCTGGAGTGTTTGAGGCCTGTGTTGATCCGGAGTCGCGGATCGCGAAGGACTCCCCACGGGTCTTGACGATCGACACTTCCCATAACCGGGCGTACACGTATCTGGCTGTTGCTGGTTGGCGTGAAGATGGGTTGCCTCACTGCGAGGTCATCATGAAGAGGCCCGGCACTGAATGGGTTGTGGATGCGGTCAAGAACAAGCTGGCGTTCACTCCTGACGCCGTGATCGTTCAGGGACGTGGTGCTCCTGCCTCATCCCTGATCGAGTTCCTTCGCCTCGCTGACATCGAAGTGACTGAATGCCAGGGCAACGACCTTGGCAGCGCTCACGGCCAGTTCAACGACCGTGTTGTGGGTAAGTCCATTCGCTTCCGCGACCAGGGCACGTTGACGCTGGCGGCCGCTGACGCGGTCAAGAAACCTTTGCAGGAAGTCTGGGTGTGGAACCGGGCTAAGTCTCCCGTGGATGTCGCACCTTTGTGCGCTGTGACGTTCGCGCTGTGGGGCTTGGAGATGTTCAAAAACGGTGCTGTCACTCAGACGGCCTACGGCGATGATTACGAGAAATGGTGGTGAGTACGTGGGATTCCTGAACTCCATCACCAGAGCCATCCTTGGCGGCTATCCGTCTAAGCAGACGTTCCGCATTGATTCCGAGCACACTGGAACTTTTCTGTTGCACGGTAATGGTGACGCGAACAGCGTGGAGGGCATGAGCCCCGCGGCGATGTGGGCTTCCCAACCGCATCTCCGGACGGTGATTGACTTCCGCGCCCGAAACTGCGCGCAGCTTGGCCTCCACATGTTCAAAGCTGAGGGTGAGCAAAACGTCAGGGTGCGCGGTTCTGTGGCGCACGGGGTTCTGAAGAAACCCAACACGCACATGACCGGCCCGGAGCTCGTCTATGACTTGGTTGCCACCAGCTCTCTGCACGATGTGGCCTACTGGCTCATTTTGCCGCGGACTGACGGTGCTGCCGGCAAGCAAATCCAGCCCGTCCCGCCCGACTGGGTAACTCCCGGGGATCCGGTTGAGTTCGAGATCCGCGAATGGACAGTGTCGCCGCCGTTCACTGACAAGTACATCAAGGTCCAGGCCGATCAGATGGTTGTCTTCCCTGGATGGAATGCTTTGTCTCCGTTCACGGCTTCCTCGCCTGTAGAGACGCTGCGCTTGATCCTAGAAGAGCAGCACCACGCCCGCGTCCACCGCAAGCAGTTGTGGAAGCGTAACGGCCGGGTGGGGACGTACATTTCCCGCCCAAAGGATGCCCCGTCTTGGGACGGGACTGCACGCAAGCGCTTCAGTGAGATGTTCGAGGCGTTCACCGGTGACAAGGGTGAACGTGCCGGCGGTTCTCCGCTCATGGAAGACGGCATGGAGCTCAAGCGTGTCGGCTTCGCGTCCGCTGATGAGCAGTGGTCCGATTCGGTCAAGCTCTCGCTCGAAACCGTGGCGCAGGTCTACCAGGTAAACCCGACGATGGTCGGTGTTCTGGACTCAGCCAACTACTCGAATGTGCGGGAGTTCAACAAGAGCCTTTACACGAACACTCTTGGCCCGATCCTGCGTCTCATTGAGGCCAGGCTGAACGCGTTTGTTCTGCCGCTTATCGGTGCTGCTGAGGGCGAGTTTGTGGAGTTCAACGTTGAGGAGAAGCTGCGCGGTTCCTTCGAGGAGCAGGCGGCCATCATGTCGGCTTCCGTGGGTGGACCGTGGATGACTCGCAACGAGGCCCGCAGGATCCGCAACTTGGCTCCGATTGATGGTGGTGACGAGATCATCACGCCGCTGAACGTCCTTGTGGGCGGGCAACCTTCGCCGCAGGACGGTGGCGAGCCTGTTGTTGAGGCTGAACCGAAGGTAATTGCCGAGGTGTGGCGAAAGACGCTCATACGTCAGCAAGCAGTGGTCCCTGGCAAGGGCTGGGAAACCGAGCGGTGGGACCGGGAACTGACGGCGGACCTGACCGCGGCAGGAGTTCCTGACGCCGAGAAATTGGCATCCCACCTCAACGCCAAAGTAAACGCCATCTGGCATGACGAGGGCGTGACTCCCATGGAGCTCGTTGCGCGACTCGACCAAGGAATCATAAAGCCCGATCTTGAAGGCATTGAGGAGTAACCGTGAAGCTGAAAACCAGCCCCGTGACCATCAAGGCCGCCGGCGTCGATGACGGTCTGGAAGAGGGGCAGTTCACCGGGTACGCCTCAGTGTTCGGCAACAAGGACTCTTACGGCGACGTCGTCATGAAGGGCGCCTTCACTGAGTCCCTGGCCGCGTATGGCGAGAAGGGCGCCGGCGTTCCGGCGTACTGGTCTCACCAGATGCAGGACCCGGACATGAACATCGGCAAGACTGTCGAAGCCTACGAGGACGATCACGGGTTGTTCGTGAAGGTCCAGCTTGATCTTGAGACTGCCAAGGGCCAGCAGGTCCACCGGCTGATCAAGGACGGCCGCGTGTCGCAGATGTCCTTCGCCTATGACGTGCTCGAGGGCGCGTGGGTTGATGAGAAAGACGCTGACGGGAACTACAAGGGCCACTATGAGCTCCGCAAAATGAAGCTCCACGAGGTGTCCGTTGTCCCTGTGGGCGCGAACCAAGAAACCGAACTGCTGGCCGTCAAGGGCGGGGCAGTCGAAATCTCAGGTACAGGGAATGACCTGCACCTGAGTCTGAAGCTTGGCCGTGCAATATCGGCCAAAACGGAGTCCAAGATCGTCGCGGCGCGGGATGCGTTGAACGAGATTTTGGAGTCCACCAAAGAGTCTGACGAATCGGAAGTCAGCGACGAGGAACCGAAGAGCGGCAAGCCTGAGGAGCCGGAAACGGTCAAGGGTGAGGACCGCACGGAGGTCAAGGCGCGTAACGGCAACCCTGACGTAGCACTCGCAAACCTTTCACTACTCGACATCTAAAGGAGATGCCATGAATTTGAAAGCACAGCGCGAGACTGCGGCTAAAGCTGCACGCGCAATCGCTGAAGGCGCGAAGGCCGCAGAGCGCGACCTGACCGCCGACGAGGTCACCAAGATCAACGGTCTGGTTGAAGAGGTCAAGGGCCTTGATATCCAGATCAAGGCTGCCGAGGACGCTTCGGCGCTGCTGGACACCATCGGCACGGGCCCGGAGGTCAAGCAGACCCCCGCGCAGCCTTCCGCCGCGAAGTCGCTGGGTGAGCACGCAGTTAAGGGCTTCGGCGAACAGCTCGCCAAGGTCAAGGGCAGCTCCGAGCGCTTCTCGTTCGGCACGTCCGAATACAAGGCAGCAACGGACTCCCACGCCCGCGCTGACGGCGGCGCACTGCACGCACAGATCGATGAGACTGTTGTGCAGGGCTTCCGCGAACGCCCGACCGTGGCTTCCTGGCTGGGCAGTGGAACGCTGACCGCCGCGTCCATCACGTACTACGTGGAGGCGCTGAAGGAAGGCGCGTTCTCGGCCGTCGCTGAGGGCGGGCTCAAGCCGCAGCTCCACTACACCTACGACCAGGTAAACGACGCGCTCACCAAGATCGCCGGCCGCGTCAAGATCAATGACGAAATGGCGGAAGACCTGCCGTTCCTCGTTTCCGAGATCAACGGGCGCCTGCTCTACGACCTCGTCATGTTCGAGGAAGCTCAGCTCCTCAACGGCAACGGCACCGCTCCGCAGCTCCGCGGCCTCCTGAACCGCTCCGGCGTCCAGGTGGAGGCGTCCACCGCTGCTGCTGACAACGCTGACGCCGTTTTCCGCGGTATCACCAAGGTCCAGACGGCCACCGGCCTGACGGTAGATGGCATGGTCATCAACCCGCTGGACTACCAGAAGTTCCGTCTGTCCAAGGACGCCAACGGCCAGTACTTCGGCGGCGGTATCTTCACCGGCCAGTACGGCAACGGTGGCATCCCGCAGCAGCCCGGGCTCTGGGGCCAGAACACCATCGTTACCTCGGCAATCGCCGCGGGCACGGTTCTGGTTGGTGCCGGCAAGCAGGCCGCGACCGTTTACCGCAAGGGTGGTGTGCGTGTTGAAGCGACGAACTCCAACGAGGACGACTTCAACTACAACCGGATCTCCATCCGGGCAGAAGAGCGCATCGCTCTGGCCGTCCGTAAGCCTTCCGCTTTCGTGAAGGTCACCCTTTCCAACCTGTAGGCACCGCCGATGGTGGCGCGTGATGAACGCGCCACCATCGCTTTCCCTGAGGAGGGGACATGGAAGTTTACGAAGTACTGATCAACGGCATTCCGCACACTGTCCAGCTGGACAAGGCACCTGAGGACGCCAAGCCGGGCGCCGCTGGCACGGAGGACCCGAAAAAGTCCGAAGAAGCTGCTAAGGCAAAGGAAGAGGCTGAAGCTAAGGCGGCAGCGGAAGCCGAAGCGTCCGCCAAGAAGGAAGCCGAAGAAGCTGCTAAGGCTGCCCAGGCCGAGAAGGCCAAGCCCCCGGCCAACAAAGCAGCCACCCCAGCTGCGAAGTAAGCACCACCTAGGAAGGGAGCTGCCATGACAATGCCACCTATCGTGGAACTGACTGACGGTTCCCTTCCTAGGGACCCTCAGTTCTGGCTGGATGCGGCCACAGCCCAAGTCCGGCGTTACTGCGAGTGGCACATCACCCCAGAAGTCCAAGAGGAACTGATCCTTGATGGATCGGGCACGCGGTCACTCCTGATCCCGTCCGGGCATGTCAAGAGTCTCGTCTCCTGCACCGATCAAGGGGTTGATGTTCTGGCTGATGTTGATGTCTCCGAAAAGGGGGTGCTGACGCGCAGGTCCGGATGCTGGTCTAGGCGGAACGGTAGCGTTCGCGTCACTGTTCTCCATGGCTTTGAGTCAGCGCCCGATGTGGCGGGCGTCATCGCCGAGGTAGCTGCACGGGCCGCGACCTCGCCGGGGAACGTCGTGCGGCAGAACACCGGCCCCATGGGCGTCGGGTACGCAACAGTGGGCGGGGCTCCTATCAGCCTGCCGCTGCTGCAGTCCGAAAAGGACATCCTCGCGCCGTACAAACTCGTTTGGGGGCCATGACATGGGAATTGTGAGTAGCTTCCCAAGGCCCTGGCTGACAAACGTTACCGTGCTCCGCGGTGGCGGGCGTGATCCCAAGGGCAACCCTTTGCCGGTGACTGAGATTCCTGTGGCTGACTGCATCATCGCGGCCCGTGCGACGTCAGAACCGACTGACAGGGCGGACCTGATAGCGAGCACAGCGGTCCTGTACCGCGACCCCGACCCAAGCTTCTCGTTCCTCCCGAAGGATCGCGTGCGCGTCCCTGCTGGTGCGCTGATGGCTGGTGAGTGGTCTGTTGATGGCTTGCCGGGTGAGTGGCCGCTGGGTGTTGAGGTTGGGTTGGTGAGGCCCTGATGGCGTTGCGGAAGCTCAGAGGTTCTAAGGGCTATTCGGCTGATGATGAGGGGCTGAGGGAACTTGGCTCCTCGCCCAAGGTTGCGGCCGTGACGTTGGACGCTGCTAAGCGCCTGGCCGGCAATGCTGAGGCTGTTGGCCGCGGAACGTATGAGGCAGCGCCGGCGACTGTTACGGCGGGTTGGAAGAACGAACGTCGTGCGGGTGCCGTGGTTCGGGAGGTTGATCCGGATTACAGGGATGCGCGTGATTCGATTCTGCTCCGTGTGATGGCGTCCATGAGGGCGGTGCCCGGTGATTGATGGTCTTGTCTTCCCTGATGTCCGGGAGTGCCTGACTGATCTTGTTGACGGAACGGAACACCTGGACCAAACGGTCCGGATGGTCTGGCACCTGCAGGCCGACAACTACGGCACTCTTGAGGGCCCTTTCCCGGTCGTGCTGGTGTTTACGAACGGCGGTACTCAAGGTTTCATTGACCGCGTGGACCGGGTGACGCTGGAATGCTACGCGCCAGGAACGCAGGCAGTGAACACTCTGGAATCAATCTTGGCTTTCATTTGTGGCACGGACATTGAGACATCTCACGGCTACCTGGACAGCATCAGCATTGATTCGGTGCCGGAGGATGTCCCTTACGCCTCGGACACGCTGAACAAAGCTACAGCCTCGCTGCTGGCGACTTCCCGCCCTCTCTAAACCCCTACTGGGGACAAACAATTCACATTGCCCTTGAAAGGGGTTCATTGCCATGCCAACTTTTGACACGATCCGCCAGGAAGCTGATGACCGGACTCTGATTCGTAAGATTCAGAAGGCCATCATCATGCTCCGGGTGTCCACCGAGGCCCTGCCCACGACTCTGTTCGCTGCAGGCGGGGGCCTCATCGATTTCAAGGCTGAAGGGTGGCTCCCGGTTGGGATGATCACTCCTGACGGCATCGAGTACGGCCGGGACATCACCGAAGAGGACGTGATGGCGCTCGGTTACAGCAGTGCTCAGCGCACGGACGTTACTGAGGTTGCCCGGTCTGTGACATTCACGGCGCTTGAGAACGGCCGCAAGCACATGTTGGAGCTGTCTTACGGCACTGATTTGACGGCCAGCACCCAGAACCAGACGACGGGCGAAGTTGTCTTCGATGAGCCTGAGATGCCGATCAACAAGGAGTATCAGCTCCTTGTGCTAGGTGCTGACGGGCCCGCTGACAACCAGTGGCTCTTGGGCCGCGCTTATGGCGCCGTGAAGCTTTCGAGCACGGACTCCCAGAAGTGGGCTTCCTCGGATCCGCTGACCACGCCGATCACCATGAAGGTGCTCACGGATGCCGAGACTGGTGTTCCGCTGCGTCACTTCATGGGCGGCACGGGTGCGCTGAAGGCCAAGGCAACTCTGGGCTTCACCGCGGCTACCCCGTAGCCCTTTAGACCGCGGGCCGTGCCACTTTTCCGGGTGGTGGTGGCGCGGCCCGCTTCAAACCTTCCAACCACCTGACAAAGCCCAAGGGAGGCATCATGCCCCGCTTCACCAAAGAATCTGATGGCCGCACCATTGCGGTCGAAACATCCATTCCCCTCGAAGCTGCTGAACTCCGCGCCGGCGGGTTCACTGAGCAAAAAGCCAAGACGGCCGCCGTGAAGGAATCCGACGCTGCGAAGCCTGCAACCACGCCCAGTAAGTAAACCAAACCACCACCACCCGGAGGTACCACCATGGCTGCAAAACACAACGACAAGCCGCTTGGCAACATCAAGCGCGTCACTATCAGTGACGAACTCAACCAAGACCCGGCGCAGTACCCGCTGGCGAACGGCAAGCTGGTCACGTTCCCGGACATCTTCGACATGCCCACGGAAGTTGCCGAGGAATTCCTGGACCAAATGAACCAGGCCGCCCGTGACGGCAAGATTTCCCCCGTTTTGAAAAAATGGCTGTCCCCGGAGGACTACAAGGCCCTTGACGCCGAGTATCCGACCCTGCGGAAGATTAAGCCCGTGTTCTACGCCGTCATGAACTACTACCAAGGCGTGTGGGGCGACCAGGGGGAAGATACCGCCTCCGCGGGCTCCTAGAACGGTACCGCCCGCAGATCCGCGCCGACCTCGCACATGAGTACCCGGGCGTTGATTTGGCGGAATGGTATCGCGCTGGCCGGTGGGTGGCATTGCTTGAGTTAATCGACATGCTGCCCGCCGCTAGCAGGCTCAACGAGGCGATATCGAATGACCCTGAAGCAGCAAAGGCGATTGCCACCGCGCATCAGGGCCGTGAGAGCGAACCGTGGGCGCCGCGCACCTCGGAATGGGACCTGCACGCAACCATGTTGGGCGACATCGCGACGAAGCTTGACCGGATTGGCGCGATCCTCATCAAGGTCAACGGCGGCAACCCGGGCGATGTGAAGCCTTTCCCCACCCCCAAGACAGAGATTCAGGCGGCCATGAAGGCTGCCGAGCATGAATGGGCTGTGCAGTTCGCCAGTCAGTTTGGTTTCTCTGCGGAGGACCTGTGACAACTCAACAGGAGGCCCCATGCCCGTCATTGGCCGCGCTCAGGTTCTTGTAGAACCGACGTTCAAGGGCACCCAGGCGCAAGTTGCCAAGGTCATGGATGGGGTGGGCGTCTCCGCCGGCAGGTCTGCCGGAGTCAACATGGGCAAGGGGATGTCCAGCGGATTCGCTGAAGGCGTTGCCAAACTCAAGTCCGAGGTCGCTGAGGCGAACAAGGTCATAACCCGCTCTCAGGCGCAGATTACTGCAGCCCAGGCGAAGATTGCTGCCTCAACAGAGGCAGAAGCGAAAGCTCTTGGCGCGGTTCGAGTGGCAGAACTCAAGCTCCAAGAGGTCCGGAACAACTCCAAAGCCAAGGCCTCGCAACTGGCGGCCGCCGAGGAAGCGCTGGAAACTGCGCGCCGCAAAGCCGCCGCAGCTACCAACACTCGCAAGACCGCTGAGGACAACCTCACGAAGTCCACCACTGACCTTAAGAACGCCCAGGATAAGTCGGCCGCTTCTTCCTCCGAACTGGAGAAGAAGATCAAGGACGTCGGGGACCAGTCCGCGGAGTCTGAGAAGAAGGTAAGCAAGCTCGGGGGCGCAGTCAGTAAAGGCCTGAAGTGGGGGGCTATCGCTGTTGGGACGGCTGCAGTTGCCGGGCTTGGCGTGGCGCTGACTAAGGGATTCGACCGGCTGCAGTCCATCGAGAACGCGAAAGCGAAGCTTCTCGGGCTGGGCCATGACGTTGAGTCTGTCACCAGCATCATGAACGACGCAATGTCCGCTGTGAAGGGTACAGCATTCGGGCTGGATGAGGCTGCCTCGGTGGCTGCTGGTGCTGTCGCCTCTGGCGTGCAGCCTGGCAAGGATCTTGAGCGCACTCTCCGCCTGACTGGTGACGCCGCAACCATTGCCGGTGTCGGCATGGATGAGATGGGGGCGATCTTCAACAAGGTTGCTGCATCAAACAAGATTCAGGGTGACGTGATCGCCCAGCTGCAAGACGCTGGTATCCCCATCGTGCAGCTCATGGGCAAGGAACTAGGTACCACGGCAGACGAAACTCTCAGGCTGGCATCCGAAGGCAAGATCAACTTTGAGACCTTCCAGAAGGCCATGGAGAACGGTCTTGGCGGGGCAGCTTTGAAGTCCGGCGACACGCTACAAGGCGCCTTCAAGAACACGATGGCTGCTGTTGGCCGGATAGGCGCCAACCTTCTCTCTGGCGTGTATCCGAAGATCCGTGAATTCTTCGCAGGCGCCATCGAATGGCTGAAGCCTCTTGAAGAGGGAGCAAAAGTCGCTGGCGCCGCAATCGGTGATGGGCTGTCGTGGGCGCTGACCAAGGCGCAAGAGTTCGGCTCATACTTCCAGACCACTATCCTTCCTGTCCTGCAGGGGTTCGGTACCTGGGTGGTTCAGAACAAGGATTGGTTGGTAGCTCTCGGGGTTGCGTTGACAGCAGGAGTGGTGGCTTTCAGGGCATACCTGATTGTCAACTCTGTGGCGGCCGCACTGCAGGCGTTCAGCTTGGCGACCACGATTGCGACTGCGAAAACATGGTTGTTCTCGACTGCTTTGTTCGCTAACCCAATCGGCCTCGTCATTGCTGCCATCGCCGCTCTGGTTGCGGGACTTATCTGGTTCTTCACGCAGACGGAGCTTGGACAGCAGATTGTCCAGAACGTGTGGGGTGCCATCCAGTCGTTCATCGGCGGGACTGTGACGTGGTTCCAGACTTATGTACTGCCGACTATCCAGGCTATCTTCGCTGGCGTCGGAGCCGTCTTCTCGTGGCTGTACACGAACATCATCCAGCCTGTCTTCGCCCAGATTTCATGGGCAGCTCAGGCCGCTTGGACGATCCTGGATTACGTCTTCCAGATTATCGGCGCGGTCATCACGAAAGTCGTCGGCCCTGCCTTCAACTGGCTGTGGACGTCCGTGATTCAGCCCGTTTTCGGGTTCATCGGGGCGCTCATCTCGGCGTGGTGGACCACTATCGTCAAGCCGATCTTTGACGCCGTTGTGTGGGTGATGAATAACGTGCTGGGGCCGGCGTTCTCGTGGTTATACGCGAACGTCATCAAACCTCAGTTTGAGGCTATCGGCGCGATCATCAAGTGGGTGTGGGACACGGTCATCAAGCCGGTGTTCGACTTCATTTCTGATGTGATCACGAAGACCATTCCGAAAGCGTTCGAGGATGGCGTGAATTTCATCAAAACGCACTGGGACAAAATCCAGGACATCGCCAAAGCCCCTGTGAAATTCGTTGTGGACACGGTCATCAATGACGGTCTTATCAACGGTCTGAACGGCATCGGAGGGGCGCTTGGCCTCGACAAGTTGCCGCGGGTGGCGCTTCCTCCGGGATTCGCTGACGGCGGCTACACGGGCCCGGGCGGGAAGTTTCAGCCGGCAGGTATCGTGCACGCGGGCGAGGTTGTGTGGTCGCAGGATGACATCTCCCGCTGGGGTGGCGTCGGTGTCGTGGAAGCGCTCCGCCAAGCTAAGGGCTATGCCACCGGCGGCCTGGTGCATCCGCTGCCGGGGAGTGTGGTTTCGCAGCCGTTCCATGGCGGCCACAACGGCATGGACTTCGCAGCGGGGACTGGCACGCCTGTTCGTGCTGCTGGTCCCGGGCGGGTGTCTTCTGCTGGCTGGTCGTCGTATGGCGGCGGTAATGAGATCCACATCGATCACCCGAACGGGTTGCAGACGTGGTACGCGCACTTGTCGTCGTTCGCGGTGAAGCTGGGCCAGATGGTCACGGGCGGATCCAAGATCGGCGAGGTTGGTTCTACCGGAAATTCAACCGGCCCGCACTTGCACTACATGGTGCTGAACGGTGGGTGGCCGAACTACCGCAACCCTGCCGAGTACCTAGCTGGTGGCGGTGCGGGCGGCGATGGCGGGTTCAACCCCATCGCCGGAATCATTGACGGTCTTGTTGACCAGTTCAAGAAGGCCTTCCCCGCTGCGGGGATGTTCGCTGACCTGGCTATCGGGGCCGGTAAGAAGATCCTGACGGGTGCGGTTGATTTTGTCACCGGCAACGGCGGCAAAGACAGCATGGGCTCGACGGGGCTGCCGTACCTGCATGACAACGGCGGCATCCTCAACCCGGGGCTGTCGCAGATCATGAACGCCACCCGCAAGCCGGAGTACATCCTGAACGACCGGCAGTGGGATGCGGCATATCGGGCGTTGCAGCAAACGCAAGGGCCCGGGCGTGGGGATACGCACTTCCACGGAAATGTTGGTTGGGACCCGGATGAGGTCTCTTACCGTATCGAGGCAAGGCGCCAGGACACGTTCGCGGCGTTCGGCATTTAGGAGGCTCTTTTGGGTATCGCGTACGCAATTCCCTACATCCCGCCTCCGCCTCCTGTGTCACCGTGGCGTGGGTTCGAGCTGTCGTGGACGGGCTGGGATGGCAGTGAGTGGGAGCTGACCCGCCCGTCTTCGGGGTTGTTCTTGATGCCAGGGGTTCGGGGCCTTGGGTTGCCGCAGTTTGAGCGGCAGTCCAGCACCTCGCCCATGGTGGCGGGGTCACGGCACCGAGGGTCTTCCACGAAGGACCGTGATGTGTTTTGGCCCTTGTATCTGTACTCGGATGAGGGTTCGACAGAGTTTGTGGAGCACAACCGGGCGTTTCTCCGGAGCTTGGATACGGATGAAGAAGGCACTTGGACTACGCAGTTGCCGGATGGTTCGACGCGGACTCTGCGACTGCGTCTGACCGGCGCTGAGGACTCCCTCACGCATGACCCTGTCCGGCGGGGCTGGATCCGGTATGCGTTCAATCTGCTCGCTGACCAGCCTTACTGGCTTGGTGAGCCGGTGCGGAAGTCGTGGTCCCAGGGTGACATGCGGAACTTCTTCGTCACAGAGGAAGACCGAGTTACATATGGCTATGCCGATGACGTGATCTATTACCTGTCTCCGGGCGGGACGCTTGATTCTGCGGTCTTCACTAATGACGGCGATGTGCCGGCTTACCCCATCTGGACCGTCATTGGGGAAACCACTTCGGTGAACTTCGGCGTGGGTGATCGTCGCGTCATTGTCCCGTTCACCATCCCGGCTGGTTACGCGGTCCAACTGGACACGGACCCTGTCAATGGGCAGGTCCTCTGGTATGGGCAGTGGAACGCATCCAAGAAGGCTCTGGTAAATCCCATTGACCGGACGGCGGAGTTGAACCCGGCGTCGGCTTTTGTGGCTATCCCGCGGGGCCAGGACCGGGCGTTGTCGTTCCAGATGACGGGCACGGGCACGATTATCGCTGAGGTTCGCAGCAGGT
The DNA here is from genome assembly GCF_017357425.1 of Arthrobacter sp. D5-1. Classification (NCBI taxonomy): domain Bacteria; kingdom Bacillati; phylum Actinomycetota; class Actinomycetes; order Micrococcales; family Micrococcaceae; genus Arthrobacter; species Arthrobacter sp. D5-1. The sequence goes on from NZ_CP014571.1 coordinate 335,285, forward strand.
ACAGGAGCGCTTTCTGATGGCTTCGGAAATACCGTACGAGATCCTCGTTTACATCGGGTGGGAGTTCAAGGGCTGGGTTGGCCGGCCGTTGGATGTGAAGCCGGTGATCCGGCATAACGTCCGGTCCACGGCGACGTTCTCCATTGACGCTGACCACCTCCGCGCCGCTGATCTGAAGTCACCCGGGGCGCGGGTGGACATCTACCGTCACGGCGAATTCCAGATGTCGGGCCCGGTCAGGAGCTTGTCAGGTCAGTTCGCTGTGGATGGTGCGTTGACGTTCTCGGTTGAGGATGACTTCCGGATCTTGCACAACTGGACCGCCTGGCCGAAGCCTGGGGCGCCGTTGACTGGGCAGGATGTTGAGTACCGGACGATCACGGGTCCGGCTGAGACTGTCGTGAAGACGGTCATGGCTGAGAACGCGGCACGTCTGGGGTTCCCTCTGACTGTGGCCACGGATCAAGGGCGCGGCGCGGTGGGCACGTACACGTTCCGGATGCACCCCGCTTATGACCGGCTGTTCCCAGCAGTTGATCAGGCCGGTATTGGGGTGACGGTTCGACATTCGGGCAACGGCCTGCTTCTGGACTGTTACACGCCGAGGAACTACCCGCACAGGCTCTCTCCGGAGTCCGGGACGGTCATTGGTGGTACTTACACGCTGGCAGCCCCTACGGCGACGAGAGTCGTTGTGGGCGGGCAGGGTGAAGGCGTGGCACGGGAGTTCCGGCAGTACCCTGACGCGGCGCGGGAGGCTCAGTGGCACGACGTCATTGAGGTGTTCCGTGATGCACGCGATTCCACGAGCACGGATGTGTTCGCTGAACGGGCCGCCGAAACCCTTGCCGAGGGGGCTCCACTGGCTGGGCTGTCCCTCGAACTGTCTGAGACAAAGCACTTCCGATACGGCGGCGACGGCCTGCGCAGGGGAGACATCGTCACAGCCGAACTTGACGGGCTGCTTTACACGGACGTCCTCCGAGAGGTTCGCCTGTCCGCGGATAAGGACGGCGATCTTGCCACACCCGTCATCGGCGAACGCCTTGATGACCCTGACGTCCGACTAGCCAAGAGCATCCGCGCTTTGAAGCGCGACAACACAGACAGGAGTGCCCGCTGATGGCTTTGACAAGCATTTTCTACGATGGGCCGGTTACTGAGTCGGACCGTGCCGCGAACCGTGCAGGCGCAGCCGATTACGGGGTTTACGGGCCCAACGACTTCAAGGTGACGGCGCACCCGTCCATCCCGTATGCGGTGCTGGTGAAGGCTGGCCGAGCACACGGGCACGGCGTCACGGATGAGGCAGAGATTGACCAGGTTGTGAACTGCCCTTCTTTGGCTTCCGGGACGCGGTGGGACCTTATTGTGATCCGCCGGAATTGGCAGCCGGAGCTTGGCGGCCCGTCCGTGCTGGTGCCGTTGACAGCCGGCGCCGAGGCGGTCATTCCCGCGTCCCGCAAGATCGGGCCGGGCGTTGAGGATGACCAGCCCATTGGTTTCGTTCGCTGGCAGGGTGGCACTTCCGCGCCGGTTGAGTTCATCGACATGCGAACGTGGGCCGGCAATGGTGGATTGTTCGCACGGTCAACGAAAGTTCTCGGCTATTTGGCCAAGGTGGGCACTGAGGTTGTCATCAACGGGGTGACGTGGAACTACAGGCTTGGGACGAATGACACCCCGGGATGGACGTCCACCGCACCGCTTATGGCTCCAATCGCCCTGGCTGCAGGCTACACGCCTTTTGGTGGCGGCTATGACCCTAGCGTCCACACGGAAAAGTTGGAGCTCGGACGGGTGTTCTCGGAAGGAACTATCGGCACCACGGCCGCGAGTATCAATGTGGACAAGGCCAGGTTCCGGTACAAGCTTGGCGACGTCTCTGCTGGACACCGGCCGCCGTTCCAGAAGATCCTCCGCCCGCCCGCCTCGCCACAACTTGGTGACGTCACCGTGTATGTCTACCCGGATGGGGTTGTGGAGTGGGAATGCACCCAGACGGCTGTGCTTCCGAAGACTGGCGCGAACGGGTTCTTCATCGGGCTTGACGGCTTTAGCTGGCCGGCGGCATGAGTATCCGTAAAGCGTTGCGGGGCTTGACCCGCACTGATTGGGCGTTCGTCCATTTCAAGGCTGCTCTTGGCTTGCTGTGGATCATCCCGTTGCTAAAGAGCCCTTCTGTTCAGGGTTCAACGCCGCCGTGGTTCATCCTCGCGTGGGGGTTCTTCACAACGCTGGGTTTTGTGGTCTCAGTTGTCGGGCTGGTGATGTCCGCGCAGCACTTCGAGACCCGCCGCAACGGGTTCCGGGTGGAGATGTCCGGCATTGTCCTGATGATGTCCGGGCCCTTCATTTATGGGCTCCTGCAAATCGGCTTGGCAGTAACGACCGGAACGGATAGATCAATCGCCATCGCCTTCGCATACATCATTTGCGCTGCGCTGGTTACGCGAATGGTCATGATCAAGGCCGCGGCGAAGTCACGGACAGTGATCTACCGCTACACAGAGAGCTTGAAGGATGACTGAACTTTACTTCGCGCTCCGGATCTTGGCGGCCGAGCCCGAACCGCAGTATTTCGGGATGACGGCACCAGTGCTGCTGGGGGTCGGCGGACTGCTGATCACTCTCGCGGGGACTCTGGTTGCTGCATTCAGTAAGAAGTGGCGGACTCCGGCGGATGACCGCGAGGACAAGAAGATCGGCATTGAGGCGGACGAGAAGCTGCTGAAGCGGTTCCAGGACGTCATCGCTGAGTCTGACGCGAAGGTTGGCCGGTTGGAGGCCCGGATCGAGCGGGTGGAGGAAGAGCTTGAAGAGCTCCGCTCGGAACGCTCCCGCCTCATTGACTGGATCTACGCGGCCATCAAAGTTGTCCGGGATCTTGGCGGCATTGATCAGCTTCCACCCCCGCCCCGCGGCGTGACCATCGCCGACCACCCCAGCGCCCGACACGGCGCGGGCACCAGCACAGGAGGTTCGTAATGGGATATTTACTCCCGTTTGACCGCAGCATTCGCAGGTCGCAGGACTTCGGCTCCAACCCTGGCTGGGGCCCGAACCCGGCCGGCGGACACAACGGAGACGACTGGGCGACAAGGATCGGCACTCCCGTCCGTGCAGCGGGTGACGGACAGGTGGTTTTTGCCGGGCAGTTCGACACCACATACGAGGACAACTTCGGCTGGAACCTGAACTTCGGCGGTCTCATGGTTGTGCTGAACATGGACGGCGAGAGTGGCCCGTACTTCGAGTATGGGCACCTGTCGAAGATCCTCGTGGCCAACGGTGCCCGGGTGAAGCGCGGCCAGATCATTGCGCTCACGGGCAACACTGACGGCGGCACGAACGTCAGCACCGGCCCGCACTGCCATGTTGGTGCACTGCCCCCCAATTTCAACCTGAACACCAACACCTACGGGCGGGTTAATCCGCGCCTGTACATGACCGACTACTGGGAAGACGAAGCCAGTGGCGCGTCTCTTGGTCCCGCCGGCGACATCACCGAATCTACCGAACCCCAGGAGGACACCTTGTCTCAGGCAGAAGTCAATCAGATCACCGCCCATATCGACGCCCGGTTCGACAACATGGCTCTCCCGGGCGAAGCTAAGGTCCGCAACGCCGGCCCGCTGTACGGGCTGGCCACGAAGGTGGACCGCATCGATTCTGCACTTCTTCCGGGTGTTGCTGGTCAGCGCCAGGCTGGCCCGGTGTATGCAGCGCTGGCCACGATCCAGGGCCAGAACGATGGATTGCGTGAGGCGGTACGGCAGCTTGCTGAGAAGCCCGGACAGCCTATCGACCTCGCGCAGGTTGAGGCAGCCGCGGAGAGTGGCGCTGAGAAGGCCCTTGCCAATCTCCGCATCGTCTCGGAAGGAGCCTGAGCATGGGTGACCATGAGGCTATCCCGGCGACGACTCAGTCCCGGTTTCCGTGGAAGACGACTATCCGGACGGCGTTTCAGGTTGGCATCCCGGCGTTTGTTGGGTTGCTGGTGATCCTGCCACCGATCCTTACCGACGTCGTAGACACGTTCGGCCACCAGTTGCCGGCGGGTTTGACTGCCTGGCTGGTTGCAGCGGCGGCCACAATCACAGCGTCATCCGCGCTGCTGGCCCGGATAGCGGCCATGCCAAAAGCCATCGAGTGGACCCGTAAGTATTTGCCGTTCCTCGCCCCAGATAACGCGAAGCGCTGACCTCACCCGAACAGGGCCGCACCGCATGGTGCGGCCCTTCTGATTTAAGGAGGCCCGTCTGTGGCTGATTACACGTACGATTCCGAGCTGGTAGCGGATCCGTTCTCGTTCCAGCGGGCGGCGAATTCCGCTATCACCATTTACGACGTCGCGGACACGAACAACACGACGCCGTTGACGTTGAAGGACCTCAACGGGCTGGCCCTGCCGAACCCGCTCACCTCGAACGATGACGCTTTCGTGCCAGCGTTCGTGGCACCATCTCCGCAGGTCAAGATGGTGGGCGGCGGGCTGCAGGTAGTGAAGTCCAGCTTCCAGGGCGTACGTGACGCAGCAGTGGCGGCAAGGTTGGCAGCCGAAGAGTCGGAATTGGCGGCCCAGGCAGCAGCAATCTCGGCAGCTTCTACTGTCACGGAAGTGCTAGCTGGCGCTGTCGGAGACGCACAGTCAGCGCAGGAAGCTGCGACGGGTGCGGCCGCCAGCGCACAAGCCGCCCAAGAAGCAGCGGAAGCAGCGGCAGAGGCGGCAGCCGGCGCCACTGGCGGGGCTGCAATCCGCGAAGACCCATCTCATCCCGGTTTCTACTTCGTAGCTAACGGCGGGCAACTCAGCCCGGATCCGTCCCACCCCGGTTTCTACACCGTGACAGGAGCATGACCAAATGACTCAAAGAATCGTCTCTGTCGGGGATGACTTTGCCCTCCCCACTGGCACGAAGGTACTTGACTCGCATCTTCCAACCCGCCTGACTCCAACAGCTCTTGACGCCAAGTTCGCGCAGGCTGCAGTCACGCCTGTTCCGATGGGCAACCGGGTGGTGTTCCTCGGGGATTCGCTCACTGTTCGGGAAGACCGCGAACCTTCCGCGGCCATCCCAAACCCGCGGCGCAGGGCAACGTCTATCGCCAACTATGCGTCCATGCTCTCGAAGCAGCGCATCAACTACGTTTGGAACGCTGGTTACGCTGGCGACACCTCGGCCATGATGCTGGCACGCTTCGACGCCGACGTCACACCCTACAAGCCGTCCGCCGTGTTCGTCCTGGCTGGCGCGAACGACTCCAAGGTACTTACGCCCTTGGCGACCTACAAGGCCAACATGATGGCCATCTTCGCAAAGTGCAAGTCCATTGGTGCGCGCCCGATTCTGGCAACGGTAACACCTGACTCGGAAGTAGCTAAGAAACCGTACATTGCTCGGTACAACGCATGGCTGCGTCGTCATGCCGCCGAAAACGGGTACTTGCTAGTTGACCTATACAAGACAATGGTTGATCCTGCCACAGGAAACATCCAGGCCGCTTATGACTCAGACGGGACACACTTCAGCCTTCCCGGAATTGTCGCTGCCGGGACAGCCGTAGCCAACACGCTCGCCCCTCAGCTCCCGGACGTCGGCCCAGCTCTTCCGTGGGATAACGTTGACCCCGCGAATAAGATCACAAACGGCCTGTTCACGGGGCCCCTCGGCGTCACGAGTGGCTACCCTTCGGGTTGGCTTGGGGTTCCCGGGCCGGCGCCCCGCGCAGGCATCACCACGTCAACGCGGGTTGCTACTGGCGTTCCCGGCGCATGGTTCACGATGACAGCCTCAGCCTTCACGACAAGCCAGACCCTGTATCAGGACGTTTCGGCCATCCCTGGTCACCGGTACGCATTCGTCGGAAGGGTCAACGTCACGGGCATCGATCCGACAACGAACCCGCTGCGCGTCTCGGCACGAATGAACTTCAACGCGTCATCCGTTGACGAATACAGCTTCCGGGCAATGGATAGGCTTCTCTACCCCGTCCCGGACGGGACCTTCTACATTGAGGGGGTCGCGCCATCGGATGCCACTACTGTACGGGCAATGTTCTATCTGGAATCAGTTACCGCAAGTAATGGTGTTGTTGAGTTCGCTCAGGTGTCCATTATGGACCTCACCGACCTTGGCTTGGCCTAACAAATGCCATGCCACGCAAATGACCCCCACCCTTCGCCGGGTGGGGGTCATTCGGCGTTTACGCGGACGCAAAAGCCTGCAGCCGAAATCGGGAAATCTCCTTGTTCAACTTGAACGAATATTTCGCATCCAAACGCGACCCGATCTCTTGACGCCGACGGCGTTCCAGCGGCGAGGAGTCATTACGACTAGTCTCGAAACGGCGATGTCTCCTGGACAACGCCGAGGCCCTGAGAGGACTGAGGAAGTGGACCCAGAGAGCGTAAGACTGTTGATCACGGGCCTTGCTGGCACTGTCGGCGCTGTTAGCGCCGCAGTAGTAGTCGGCCTGCTGAACCGGTCAACGACCCGGGAGGCTCGCAATGCGGTCGAAACGTCGGAATCTGCGGCGTGGAGTCGTGCACAGCTAGCCGAACGAGAAGCATGGCTACGCGTCGAGCGCAAACGCGCCCATCTGGCGTTTCTGGAGGTCTTGGCCGAACTCACAGCTCTGGCTGCAAACAACCCCACGCCTGGTCCCCCGAAGGACTGGACTCGCGAATACAAAGCGCAGAATGCTGACGCCACCTCCAAAGCATCACGTTTGCTTACGGAAGTGCGGCTCGTGTCCCCGCCGGCCACTTATGCGGCCGCTAGAGACCTCTTTTGGGCGAATTCACGGCGGGCTGACTTACTCGCTCAGGAACCTTCGAACGAAACCGGAGCCAGCCCGAATGCCGATACTGAGGACGTGCTTGCCAGGATGTACGAAGCGGAATCCGTTTACTTGTTTCGCGTGAGAACAGATCTTGCGATACATGAGCTCTCATTGGGAACTGACAGCGAATAGACAGAGGTACGTCTTCGCCGGCGTGCACGGAATTTCTATCGGCCGCTCACGTTGGGTAGTGCACCTTGGCCCCGCGCCATTCATAAGAGTTTAGGACCAGTTGGACGATTGTCTGAACAATCCTCAGTGACTGGTGGCTTATCTCGACCTCGCCATACCTGCCGTCGCCCAGTGTGCCACCGTACTTATTGCCGACCAAGGTTCTTCCAAACAGGGCTACGCCTCCGCTGCTGATCGGCGTCTCATCCGCCTGCAGATCTATCAGGGAGTTCCTGCGCTTGCCCCGTGCCCGATCCTCCCGGTGATGGGCAGAGTCCCTTACATGAACCAACTCAGGGAAAGCTCTCTCGAAGCTACCGAGCGCAGACCGAGCCTCTGCCGTCGCTGTTCGGCTCCTATTGATAAGCTTCAGCCCTTTTTGAATGGTATCGAGCGCGTAAATAAATGACTGAGCGTGCAGGAAGGGCTGAATGCGTGTGTAGGTATGAGGCACTGCACCCTCAACCCACCTTTGACGCTTCGCGGTGACGTTTGCAGTGTAAAGAAGGTCCCGAATCACTGCGTGAATATCTTCTGCCTTTGAGGCAAGTTCCTGGTAGATGCTGCATTCCGCGGCCCGGCGTGCTTCCAACTCAGCCTCGCTTTCGTGGAGCGGAAGTTGCTGTGATGCATCGAAAAGCCACAGGGACACGGCAGCGTCATTGAGGCAATCGATAAGGAGGTCGAGCAAGGATGATACGTCGCCGAGTTCCGAGTGATCTTCAATCCCTGTGAGCCAAGTTCCAGGCGTCTCAAGCTCAAAAACCTCCAAGGAGCTCTCCTTCCAAGTTTAGGTTCGCCAGTCGTGGTCCTCCACGATACCCATTCGGGGCATTGTTATGGACGAATGGCATTCGCGGTTCCCTATGGGAGTAGTCCACCGCCATCTGGGATAGCCGCCATCGGCTCGCGTTGATCCGGGTGTAGTAGCAGCCGAAACCAGCCGGCCCTGAGGTCTTTCGTTTTGGCGCAGAGCCGTATCTAATGGGGAGACTCGCGGCGAAACGGAGGGCAATGTTGAAAACCATTGTTAAGGGCATCCTTGCTGCTGTCATTGCTGGCGTCTTGACGTTTATAGGGTTGAACCTTTGGAATGCGACAACGTCTGCACCAACTGCGGGGAGCATCGCCCCTGGAGTCATTGCCGCCTACTCATATTCCCCAGCAAAGACGGCATACTACTGGGTCGAACTCAAGCCTGGCCGCCCCGGCCGAGACCAGGAATCGGACGAAGTACGCTTCTCCTACAGGCTGTCTGGAACATCATCCGACCCGTCGCAAGTTGTTTTCTTACTGTCAGGCCATTACGCGGAAGCGCTTACGGCCTGCGAATCACAACTGGCCGAGATCAAGCGGGGCGTTCGGTTCGATGATCTCCAATCCGGCGGCCGGATCACTGTGACATCTTTAGTTCAGCGCAGTGCAGGTAACCCCGATCAGAGTTCTCCGGGAAGTATGTCTTCCATCGAAGCTGGTAAGCGGGCGGCGGAAGGTGCTGGATACACAGTGATCACAATTCCGGTCACCCCGCGATTAGGAGGTACTAGGACGGACTCGTCGCTTGTCGCAGCTGAAGGCTCTCTGTCCTGCGGCTTGAACATGGCGGATTTGTGGGGACAAACGTCCAACGGCCATAGGATATCCGCACCAGCAACGGCGGCCGGAGCTCTTTATGTGTCGGAGGGTCAAATCATGATGCGACCGTCTATTGGATTGAAAACGGACGACCGGTTCTTCTTGCTCAGAGGATCAGCCGAGCCTGACCAATCTGGTTCATCGACTTCTGTCGTGCAGACGTTGAATTCGTACGACGTTTCTGGCGGCTTCAGGGTTGCTACGGCCGCCACGGTATCTGCAACATTCTCCAGCGCCGAGATACAGGAGCGGGAGCGCAACTACATCCTGCTTATCGGGGTGATTCTCGGTGCTGTGACCAGCATTGGGGTGAATCTGCTTTCAGGACTCTTTGACGTGCTTGCCAAGCGCAGGAGCACATGACAGTGGCACCAAAAATGGATAACGCTACCAGCGGTCTTAGGCTTGCGTTGCGGTCCCTGCACTAACCCTGCGAATAGCCGAATACTGGTAGATTCCAGACAATGGTCAAGCAACCTACCGAATTGACGCTCAACTCCCACTGGGCCTACAGGGCAAAAAAGGATGCCGAGTTACAGGAGGTCCGAGTGTTGAAGCTTGGCGTGAAGCATCCGAAACGTGCCTACATCGCCTTCGTGGACATCGAAGAAGAAGGCGACGAGGCATGGGTTCCTATCGGCAGACTCAAATGCCGCTGGGAGGACCTTGCCCGGTTCCAGGAGACGGAGGCGAAATGGGAGGCTGTAGCCTGCGCTTCAGCCCACGCATCTGACGTGGATGCAGAAGTCGCTGAACTGATATTCGGGTGCTTCGACAAGACGAACTCGGTCAACTACTGGGCTGGGAATTATGCCGGAGTCACAGCGGTGAGTGACCCCGAGGCTTTCCAGAAAATCCACTCCATTCGGTGGGAAGAGTTCCTAGATAGTTTGTGCTTCGAGGACGACGGCGAGTTGGTCCTGTCGTTGGAGGCGTCCATGGAACTGGCTCGAAGGCTGGCTATGAATGATCCGTCGAAAGTTCAGTTGGAGCTCGCGAAGGTGCTGGATGAGGCCCGGGAAGAGCACCTTGAACTGGCCTCCCTACTCAGGTTGGGAGACAAGAGGTGGACGACAAGCGGTTCATCCACGCGCCCACGCATAGAAGATCTCACCGAAGCGGCGGCCCTCATCGAAGACTGGATAGGTGCGGACGCAGTTCAAGAATGGAATGAGATACAAGCCTTGCGGTCAGAAATCATCCGACTCAGCTCCATCATCTCAAAGGCCTCAGGAGTGCTGCACGCCCACGGGCATACCCGCGATGCGGCCAGTATTCGCCGACTCCACGGACTGACGAACTACCCTGTTCCGCGTCTCAAGTCCTACCAAGAGATGGCGCAAGACATGAAAGGCATAATGTAGGGGTTGGGACGGCTTGGCTAGAGTTGTTGGTGGAAAACACTAACGAACTTCTTCCGGGCGGCCCGGTACTCGCTGATGGGCTTGTCCCCGAAAGCCCAGCCTTCGAGTAGGTCCACTAGGTCTGTAGCAGCCTTGTGTAGCTTCACGGGGCAATGGAGCTCAAGTTCCGTTAGTTGCAAACGGGCTTGGGCGCTCGTCTCTTCGTGGCCCGCATTGCCAGGCAGCACGCCCCGTTGCTCGTAGAAGTCCAAAGCCGCACGCTCCTCAGCTTCGATGGCTGCCAGGAAAATCTCGCAACGTTCCCGGTTTGTGGCGCGCTTGGCCTCCGCCGCATTCTGTCGGACTTTTACGCGCTCAACCACGACATTCGTTCCACCAGTGGCGAGTATCCCGGCCACGACTCCACCCATTGCCCATAGCTGTTCGGTCATAGGCAGTAGCTTCTCACGCCGCCGCTGCCCATGGTCCGTCACCCCATAGGGCTTTTGGCGCCGCCGTCGCTATTTGATGGAGAGGAGCGCCCTCAACGCCTCAGCATGTAGACTTGGACGCAGTAGAAACTGTGGAAAACATGTGGATAACAGGCAAATTCCTGTGGATTCAGCTGTGAACTTCCACTCTTGGAATATCTGGGGTAGCCCTTGAGCACCCATGGGGAAGCGGGTGAATTTGATGGCAAGCGTGCACGATGTTGCGGCATACATTCTGGAAAAACAAGGCCGTATGACTGCCATGAAGCTGCAGAAGCTTGCCTACTACTCGCAGGCTTGGAATCTAGTGTGGGATGAGCGGCCGCTATACGAAGAGGGCATACAGGCTTGGGCCAACGGCCCAGTCATTTACGCACTCTATGACAAGCACCGCGGCTCCTTTCAGGTCTCCGACTGGCAGTGGGGCAACTCCAATAATCTTGACGGGTCCGAAAAGGAAACCATCGACGCCGTCCTAGACGCTTACGGGGCCTACACCGCTCATGAGCTCAGTGAAATGACCCACCGAGAAGATCCTTGGCGGGATGCACGCAGGAATCTGCCAGAGGGTGCCCGGAGCGCCGCTCACATCACTCAGGCGTCTCTGCACGAGTACTACCATGGGCTCTCCAACTAGAGCGTAAGCATGCCTAAATCACCTCGCAAAAAGGTTGCCATCCCCGAGGGAGGATGGCAGGCCGCGGCTGGCAAGCATGCCACACCCCAAGCGATAGACGACGTTGGTAGCAAACGGGCGGTCGTTCTCGACGTTGACCAGAACGCAGTGTTGGAACGCAAGCTAGTCTGGCGCTTCAACCAGATCGATCGCGAGGGACAGTGGTCGCCCACAAATATAGCCTCTTCCGAACTCGGGAACCTGTTCGACAAGATGGCGAGTTTTGAAACGATGACGATTGGTGAGATCTTTGCGCCCGGCAGCGAACATGGAAAGTCGTATGAGGTTTCCAAAATGCCGGCTCCTTCACAGCGTCGCCTGCAGGACATTGAAAGAGACGACGAAACGGAAATCGTTCGCCTCCGGTGCGGCGGGGCTCCCCGGCTGTATGGGTTCCTCCGGGAGCACATCTTTCACATCCTCTGGTGGGACCCTCGCCACGAAGTATGGCCGTCGTCCAAGAACTAGGGTCTCGCGGCCGGTTGCCAAGGCCCATGCCCCTTTTGCGCCGCCTCTTGGGTCCAGGCCTTCGGGCCGCTGCCCCGAGTTAGATCAATGATCACGACGCGTGGGTTCGCTGAGCATCCGTAGCGCCTCATTGATCCGGTCCTTGTCATAGGCAGCCGGCTTTTTGCCTGCGATGATCTGGGCTATCTCATCTTGCTGGGATGGTGAGAAGCGGTAGAGCCGGCCGATACGATCACAGGGCCACGCGCCATCCATCACCTTGCGCCGCACCGTGTGATCACTGAGCTTGTACCTTGCGGCCATCTCTTGCGTGGTCGCGTATGAGCGTTCTTCAGCCATGGGTCGTATCCTACTCAGCCAGCGAGTATCTAGGATCAATGGCATGACGATTCCAAAACTTGCCCTAACGTTCGAGCAAGCGGCCGAGGCTTGCGGATACAGTGTCCGCACGCTGCAGTACCAGGTAGCCGTCGGCAACCTTATGGCCCGCTACGCGAATTCTAAGGGAGTTATCCGCGTGGAAGACCTGGCCCAGTGGTTGGATCATCTGCCTACAGAGCACAAGGCCAGCCAAGGCCCGGTAAGCACGCTGGAAGCTGATGAAAAGGGGGTCGCTGTTGCCGATACCCTTGGCAATGACCTCAACACTACTGAACTTGTCACAAAGCCGTGCTTCCGGAAGCCCGAGGATGTCGCCCCGGAGCTTGGCATGACGGGGACGGAGCTACGCCGCTACTGCCGAGAGTCTGGGATTCACACCCGACTCAGTCAGAACCGCATCATGCTCTCTCGGCAGGACGTCGAGAAGCTCCTCGCTTGGGTCGTTGAACGGCAGTACAAAGCCGATAAGTGGTGGAGTGAACCAGAGACCGAGCGAGACCCGTTTGCATAATCACGCCTGGACGGGTCGAGGTCTTGGCAAGAAGGACAATCCAAAGCGTGTCTCACAGGACGCCCCTCCATGGCGGCGCATATACGATCGAGGCATGGACCAATGCCTGACCCTCAGCAGCAGCGACCTTGTAAGCCTTTGCGTTCAGTTGTCAGGACGCATTGATGGACTCAAGACACTACCCGTCGTGACGTCCATAATCGCGGTTGTGGCGGCCGCCGTAACGGCATTCTTGAGCACTAGGGGGTCCATGCTCGCGAGTCGGAAGGAACGCCATAACAAAAGTCAGCGTGAGGCGCTGTACGGCGCCCAGGATGCGGCACAGGCGCTTAGGACGAGCTGGACCAATCTCAAGTCATGGAGGGACGAGGGCGAAGACGGCAAAAGTCCCATGCCGCAACACGTAGAGCAAGATCTACTGGCCGCCTTCGAGAAAGTTGTGAGCCGTATCGGAGACGAAGACCTCAAAGACAAGCTGAACAGCTGGCGTGACTGGTCCCGGCTGTACTTCCATGGATCCGAGGAGCACGACATCCATGAAGAGCGCGCTCGATGGAAGGTAGCGATTGATGAATGCGGTAAGAAGGCCGTGAAGATCGACTAGCCGCGCTATGCGCTGGCGAGGTTGTGGACCGTGACGTGCAGACCGCGCTTCAAGCCCTCGCGCTCGACGTCAGAGATCCAATCCTTGCCGCCACCGATCACTTCTACATCCTTCAGGCCGGCCTCGGCTACAAGCTTCACCAACTGAGATACGAAGCTCTCCGTGTTGACGTCCAAGTGTCGGCTATCGATAAGTACAGGCTCGTTAGGAGCCAGATCGGCGGAGTGGACTAGCTTATCGGCAAGCGCCCGAGATCCAGCGACGCTAGGAACATTGATAATTTTCAATTGAGATTCCCCCTTTCGCCTGTGCTGTAAGTGTATACGTTTACGTAGGTTTGGGGATCTTTTGGATGGTTGCCGCGGCAAATCGTTACGTGATGGGAAGAACCACGTCCAAGATTGTTCCGGCATACGATCCCGAGTTTCCGGTCCATGCGTGAAGCCGGGTGGGGCTCATGTGGACCAAGGACTGCCCGGAAATCAGCATGCCTCTTCCGCCGTGCTGCTTGATCGAATTGTGGATGGAAGTGAGGCCCCTTCCCCGGTCCTCATCCGCAAATTCCGAGGTTCCCATGACGGCCATCAGCAAGGACTGCTTTTCGCTTGTGGCGCCCGATGCTTGGAGGGTCGTGTAAATGCCCACGCCAGCATCAGCCACCGCCAAGCGGAGCTGGCTGCCATTGTTGAGCACCTGAGCGGCCATGAACCCTCGGGTAACTCTGGCATGCTCTGGCACGTTGCACCCAGCTTCCAAAAGGGCCTGTGAAACCGATCGTTGCAGGTCGGCGGCTACCGTTTGATAATTGACGATCGACACGAGGCCCGCGACCTCTTCCTCCGATGAGAACGCGCCTACTTCAACAAGCGCTCGTTCCGACAGGGAGATGTTTGCATTCACTCGGGGGAGGCCATGAGAGACGCCTGCAGCGTCGAGGACCTTACCCATCCCCATCCGGGATAAGTAGTAGCGCACGTCCCGATTGTCTGGAGGAATGAATCTTATGGGCGTTCCAGCGGACGCATTGGCATCAACGAATGCGGCCAGGGATGCCATCATCCCGGGGCCTACCCAGCCACTCCTCGAGAGATCCACTAAGCATTCCGCACTGGACTGACCCGGGCACAGCGCCGAAAACACCTGAGATCCTTCCGTGGCGTTGCAATGCTCCTGCGCTACCCAATCAAACACCGGACCCCAATCTGCGCCACTGTCTCGGCTATCTCAATCGAGGTCCGTCAAGGCTGCCTAACCATTCTACTAACGGCCGCCCCTCTGGCCGCCCTCCGTGACTTCCGTCAAGAGTGACCCAACGTTTACCCAACGAAAACGACGAAATCCAACCAAACATGACGAGTGCCATGGTTGGGCTGCGAGCCTGGAATGGCGCGGCCGGACGGGGGTGGAACTCATCAACCGAAAACGATGAGATAGGCCGCCGCCTAATCCGTGGGTCGTGGGTTCGATCCCCACAGGGCCCACCCTCCAAGACAGGCCGGAGACCTTAAGTCTCCGGCCTGTTTTTTATTTCCCGGTCACGTCCCACACTCTGGTTCCTTAAGTTATGCTATTCGATGGATTAATTATTCAAGTGAGGGGGCTCGGCGTGCGGATCTTTGATACGGCGGTGGAGATTGCGTTCGACGATGGCGCCGCCGACGCTTTGATCAGCGCTGCTGATTCCGCGGATCAGACCCTGCGCTCCGAAGGTAGCTTCCTGGGTGTCGCCACGGGTTATGCGATGGAAGACTTTAAGGGCGGCTATGCGACCTTGTTCAACCACGCTTTGGCTGTCCGGGCCGATGACCGGGGCCGGCTTGCCGGTGTCCTCGCGGTGTTGGCGGAGGACGTCAGGCAAGCAAAGCTCAAGGCACGGGAAGAGAAGTCCCGGCTGAAGGAACTTGCTGCCTGGCAGCAACGCGCCGACTTCCGTGAACAACACTTTCAGACTTTCCAGAGCGTGGCGAGCGATCCGATGCCAGCGGAATGGCCGGTCGCTGCTCCGACGATTTCAGCGGTGTTCTCGGCGAGGGCCCGGGTCCGGTTAGCCGGTGGATCGGGGGGGGGCGCTACCAGCTCGGCTGATCCTGGAAAGCTGCGCGAATTTGTGAAGAGTGAACCACATGCCCCATGAACCCGAGGCCCGGCTCAAGGCCCGCCGCATACTCGCCGGATTGTTCTGCGCGACTCTTGCACTGACCGCCTGCACGCCCCCTGCCACGGAGAACCCCATGACCGGCTCAAGCAATCCCAGCGACCCCGCAACCGTCAAAGCCCAGGTAGAAGAACTAAAACAAGCCCTCAAGGATCTCCACGCCTTCAAAACCGAAACCCAAAAAGTCATCGGAACCCAGAAATGGGCGGATACAGACAACCCTGTCAACAGCGCCTGCAGCACATCCGACCGGCAAGACGGAGTGAACTACAGTATCCTGAGCCAAACTTCCGACCCCGTCGATCTGGAAGCGTCAGTAAGCGTCGTCAGAACGTTCTGGGAATCCAAGGGCTTCACGACCCGAACCGAAACCAACCCCCGGGACCCAGGTCTCATCCGCCTCTACGCTGACGAGAACGGCGGACACCTTCTGTCCTACTACGCAAACATCAAAGGCTCCAGTCTGGAGATGGACACCGTCTGCATCGCCGGAGACCAAGCCGCAATCTACAAGGAATTGGACAGGCAGGAAGCGAGCCCCAGCCCCTCGCCGACCACAAAGTAGAGCCGTTACAGCACGCTCCTTCTGCCGGCATTACGACCATAGGCACTTGAAGCTAGCCGATGACCTCCCTTCCGAGGCAATGGACTCTATCTCGCGAACGTTTCCTGCTGATAAGTTCCACCAATGGTCAAGCAAGCCTCAGAACTAACGATCAACTCCCACTGGGCATACCGAGCCCGTAAGAACGACAGCCTTCAAGAAGTGCGCGTAGTCAAACTGGGAATCAAGCATCCCCATCGCGCCTACATCGCCTTCGTAGCGATCGAGGAAGAAGGCGAAGAGACCTGGGCTCCCATCGGCCGGCTCAAATGCCCATGGGGGACCTTGCCCGATTTCAGGAGACAGAAGCGAAATGGGAAGCGATAGCCAGCGCCTCAGCCCGCGCATCTGACGTAGACGCCGAAGTCGTTGAACTTACATTCGGGTGTTTCGACAAGACAAACTCGCTCAACTACTGGGCTGGGAATTATGCGGGAGTAACAGCGGTGAGCGACCCCGAGGCCTTCCGTAAACTCCACTCCATTCGGTGGTAAGACCCACCACGGAGATCCCCACGACCGGCTCAAGCGACCCCAGCGACCCCGCAACCGTCAAAGCCCAGGTCGAACAACTCAAACAAGCCCTCGCGGACCTCCACGCCTTCAAAGTCGAAACCCAACAAGCCATCGGACCCCAGAAATGGGTCGATAAAGGCACCCGAAACAGCGCCTGCAATGCAGGTGATGGAAGGGAGGGCGTGAACTACAGCGTCATGAGCCAAACCATGGAAACCCTCGACTTGGAAGCTTCAACGGACGTGGTCAAAACGTTCTGGGAATCGAAGGGTTATAACACCCGCGTCGAAACCAACCCGTTGGACCCTGGCCTCGTCCGCCTCTACGCCAATCAGAACGGCGGAAACCTCATATCCTTCACCGCGAAGGTCAAAGGCTCCGGCCTGGAAATGGATACTGTCTGCGTCGCCGGAGACCAGACCGCAATCTACAAGGAGCTGGACAGGCAGGAAGCAAGCGACAGCCCCTCACCAATCACGAAGTAGAGCTGAAGAGCCTCGGCCCCTTGTTGACTCTGGGCTGGTGCACAGTTATCAATGCGCGTAGGTGCATTCAGCCAACGCGACCGGGAGTGAGCAGCCGTTGCGCGACGATGGCCCCGTGGGGACGCACTCCGGGGTCGGCGCGGGAGTGTGTGCCAATCACGCTGAAACCGGCTTCCTGCAACCGTCCCGACATCTCCTCCAGAGACCAGAAATAGGCGGGAGTCACTGCATGCGGGAATGACTCGCCCGCCGGGCCAGCGAAGAAGCCGAGCAGGAGGCTCCCGCCAGGTTTGAGGCACCGGGCAAACTCGTTCAGAACCCGGGTGATCCCAGCCGGGGGAGTGTGAATCAGTGAGTACCAGGCGAATATGCCCGCCAATGAGTGATCCGGGCTGGGCAGCCGTTCAAGTGACCCGACAGAGAACTGAGCATCCGGGCTGAATTGCTTGGCTGTCTCAATAAACTCCGGTACCAAGTCCACGCCTTGGACGTCCACCCCGTCGGAGTGCAGAAAGGCTGTCCATTGCCCAGGCCCGCAGCCGGCATCGAGGACTTTCCCGGACAATCCCTGGGCCCATGACAACACGAGCTCCCTGTCGGCCGGATGGGTACTGCTGATGGCTCCGAACAACGAGGTGTACTCGGCTGCACGGGCCGAATAGGCGGCTCTCACAACTCCCGACGTCATGGAACTCAGCCTAAGAGCCGGAACGCCCGGCAAGAAATCTCTTGACTCCCACACCAAGGCCACGTCAGCATAGTTTCTATAACGTTGTAAATCGGCAAGCAGAACCAGCAAAACCAGCAGACAAGGACCCACCCTTTGGGAAACCCAGAAAACCCCACGGCCAAAATCACCATCGACCCCGCGTTCGTCGTAGGCCCCGTCAGGAGGAAGACATTCGGCGCCTTCGTTGAGCACCTCGGCCGCTGCGTCTACACGGGCATTTTCGAGCCTGAGCACCCGAAAGCCGACGACGACGGTTTCCGCACCGATGTCCTCGACCTCACCAAGGAACTCGGCGTCTCCACGGTCAGGTACCCGGGCGGAAACTTCGTCTCGGGGTACCGCTGGGAAGACGGAGTGGGGCCCAAAGAAGACCGCCCAACAAGGCTGGACCTCGCCTGGCACTCCAGCGATCCCAACCTGGTGGGCGTGGACGAGTTCGCAAAGTGGTCGGAGAAGGCCGGCGTGGAACCCATGATGGCGGTCAACCTGGGTACCAGGGGCCCGCAGGAAGCCCTGGACCTGCTGGAGTACTCCAACATCAAGGGTGGAACGGCCTTGTCCGAACAGCGCAAGGCGAATGGCGCCGTCGAGCCTCACAACATCACGATGTGGTGCCTCGGGAACGAGATGGACGGCTTCTGGCAGATCGGCCACAAGAAGGCGGACGAGTACGCGCGGGTTGCCGCCGAGACGGCGCGGGCGATGCGCATGGTCAACCCGGACCTGGAACTGGTGGCTTGTGGAAGTTCGGGACCAACCATGCCCACGTTCGGCGAATGGGAGCGCGTGGTCCTCAATGAGACGTACGAGTTGGTGGACCTGATCTCGGCGCACCAGTACTTTGAGGACTTCGGCGATCTGCAGGAGCACCTGTCAGCCGGACACCGGATGGAGGCGTTCATCAAGGACCTGGTCTCGCACATCGACCATGTGAAGTCGGCCAACAAGTCCGGGAAGCAGGTCAATATTTCGTTCGATGAGTGGAACGTCTGGCACATGTCCCGCGACGAGTCCAAGGTGCCCACCGGAGACGACTGGCCCGTGGCGCCAGTGCTCCTCGAGGACCGGTACACGGTTGCCGACGCCGTGGTGGTGGGAGACCTTCTCATCACGCTGCTGCGCAACACGGACCGCGTCCACTCCGCGAGCCTGGCTCAGCTGGTCAACGTGATCGCACCCATCATGACTGAGCCGGGCGGCCGGGCCTGGAGGCAGACCACGTTCCACCCGTTTGCGCTCACTTCGCAGAATGCCTCGGGCACGGTGTTGAACCTCGCCGTCGAATCCCCGCTGCTGGAGACCGAAGAGACGTCGGGCTTCACCGCCCTGTCAGCCGTGGCGACCTTTGATGCAGAAGCCAAGGAGGCCGTGGTGTTCGCAGTAAACCGCTCGGCGACGGACGCGCTGACGCTGGATGCCGCCGTCGGAAGCCTCAACGCAAGCAAAGTCATTGAGGCCGTCACCTACTCGAATAAGGACCCGTACTGGCAGGCCACTGCCGACGATTCGACGTCGGTCCTGCCGTCCGAGAACGTCAGTGTGAAGCTCGACGGCGGTCGCCTCACCGCCGCGCTTCCGGCCGTGAGCTGGACCATGATCCGGCTGTCGCTGGAGGACCAGGTCAACTGAAAGCTAGGCGATCTGCTGCGTGCCGTCGTGGAACATGGGGTACGCGGAGATCGGCGTGACCGTAGCTGACGGAGTTGGGTCCGGCGCCTGCGATGCGGGTGCCGGAGCCGGCTCGTCAACGGTGACGATTTCCATGGACTCCATGTCCAGGAGCCGGCGGCTTCCGGTATCGTCCGTTAGCCAGAAAAGGTCGGTGCCCGCAACGGTTTTGACCACGGTGCCCCGGTGATAGAGTCGGCCGTTATGCCAGGCCTCGATGTAGTCGCCAGGGCTCAGCGGATGCGGTTCTTCCTTGCTGCCCGGCATGCTGCCAAACGCCTGCGCGAGGCTGGCCTGCGTCTTAAGGGCTTGGAAAAGATCCCTGTTTGCAATGCTCATGTCTGCTCCCCTCACTCTTCGCCGTCCATGTGACCCCAGCATTCCGCATGTTTGTTGCGGGCGCGTTGCAAGGGGATGAGCGATGTGTGACGGCTCAATGGGAGAAACTAAAAGGTCATTCTTCGAAGTTCGCTGTGATCCTTTGGTCCCCGCCAACTTTGGCGATGATGCCGGCTGCCACGGTCCTGAGCTTGACGTTCCGATGGCTCGAGGCCTTGGCGAGGATTTGGAAAGCTGCGTCGCGGCAACACCTGTTCTGGGCCATGATGATACCGACGGCGGTATCGATGGTCGCGCGGGACTCCAACGCGGCCGTAAGGTTGTCGCGTGCGTCCCGCAGTTGTGCCATTTTCACTGCGAGGTGAAGCGCCTTGGCCCCAGTAGCCGTAACCCGCTCAGCGGCCATGATGTCTTCTTCCGAGAAGCCGTGCTGGCGTGTGGAGTAGAGGTTCACCACGGCCTCCGCAGTCCTGTTCAGTTCCATGGGCAGGGCCAAAATCGAGCCGACGTTGGTTGCGGCGGCCGCTGTCATGTAATCCGGCCAACGCTGCTCACTATGAACGTCCGGGACATGGGCAATGGTCCGGGTCCGGAGGGCCGTGAGGCACGGTCCATCGTCAAAACTATTCTGAATTTGGTCAAGTCTCCGGGCGAGGGTATCGCTTTCCGCCACGGCCACCGGCTTTTTCTGCCGAATGACCGTTACGCCGCAAGCTATGGTATTCCCGTTTTTGGTCAGCTTGGTTGCGGTCATGCAAGCGAAGTCTTCAAGAAACGCGCGCATATCCGCGTTATCCACCAAAAGATCCTGAAGTCGCACCAGAAAATCTGTCAGGTCCCCATCGGCCTGTTTTTGTGCTGATGGGGCTGTATTGTGCTGGGCCATGGGGCCTCGCTTCATGCAATGCCGGAGTCAAAGCAACTCCAACTGGGCGGCAGAGCGCTCGTAATCGCGCAAAGCCCGAATATCAACCCCGGTCCCGTCAGCACCCGAAATCTCTTACTTGTGAGACTACGCCGTTGCCCATCAACATGACAGGGCAAAGGACCGTGATGGGATGGACTCACATGGAACCAACCCGACAAACGAAGGAATCCCATGCCTAATGCAGTCACCCTCATTCGCTCCGACCGGCTCACGTCAGCAGCTCAGTACGCGTATGCGGCGACCGCCCCGGCTGAAGCCCGGCTTGTCTTCCTGGCGGGATCCTGCCCGCTGAACGAGGACGGGACCACGGCAGGTATTGGGGACTACAAAGCCCAAGCGGAAAAGTCGGTCGAAAACATGCTGCTGGCTTTGGACGCCGCCGGAGCGGGAATCGGGGACGTCATTTCCACCCGGGTCCTGGTTGCCTCGACCCAGCAGGCCGATCTCGTCACCGCTTGGAACGTGGTCCGTGCCGCCTTTGCCGACCATGACGTCCCGAGCACCCTCATGGGCGTCACCGTCCTTGGCTACGACCATCAGTTGGTGGAGATCGAGGCCGTCGCTGCAGTCATGGACTGACTCCATCAAGGCCTGATCTGCAACGATGTATGCCAACAGTACAAAAGGAGCACTTTGATGGCTGTCACCATGAACGACGTTGCGCGCGTTGCCGGGGTCTCGTTGAAGACGGTTTCCAACGTGATCAACAACTACGAGTTCATCCGCCCCGCCACCAAACAGCGCGTCCTGGACGCGATCGATGAGCTGGGTTACGAGACCAACCTGACGGCCCGCAGCCTCCGCTCGGGCAAGACCAGCATGCTCGGATTGGTCCTCGCCGACCTTTCCATCCCGTATTACGCCGAGTTGGCGTCGGACATCATGAAGGCGGCCTGGGCGCGGGGCTACCGTGTCCTCGTGGAGCAGTCCGGAAATGAGCCTGAGCACGAAAAGGCGGCGCTCCAGGGCCAGTTCCGCACTCTCACTGATGGCCTCCTCTTTATTCCACTCGCCCTGGACGCTGAACAGATCATCGCTGCCGCGGGCAAGAAGCCGTTGGTCCTGCTGGGTGAATTCGTGCAGGATCCGCGGCTGGACATGGTCCTCATTCAAAATCATCAAGCCGCCGCTGCGGTCACCACGCACCTGCTGGCTGGCGGCCGCCGTCGTATAGCTGTTCTGGGCGCGCGCGACGGCGACACAACCGGCAGTAACGGCCTGCGCCTTGAGGGGTACAAGGCTGCGCTCGCTGACGCCGGGGTGCCTTACGATCCTGCCTTGGTGGTGCCGTGCGATTGGCGGCGGGATGGCGGCGCTGCCGCCACGGCCAGGCTCCTGGACAGCGGAGTGGAATTCGACGCTGTCTTCGGACTCAACGATGCCCTCGCTTTGGGGGCGCTGCATGAGCTTCTGGTCCGTGGCAGGAGAGTCCCGGAGGAGATCGCCGTTGCTGGTTTTGATGATATTGACGAGGCGCGGTTCGCGTCGCCGTCTTTGACCACAGTGGCGCCGGGGCGTACGGAAATTGCGGAGCGCGCCGTCGAACTTCTCATCGAGCGGATTGAAGCCAAGAACGCGGCGCCCACTGTCCAGCAGCCGGAAGCGAAGTTCGAATTGCGGGTCAGGCAGTCGGCGCCGTAGGCCGTTAGTGTTTGTGGAATGAACGTGATCCCCGCTGAAGTTGTTACCCCTGCTGTCATGATCGACCTCGATGTCCTTGACCGAAACATCGAACGCATGGCGGCAAGCATGCTCAGCAGGGGACTCAAGCTCCGGCCGCACGTCAAGACGCACAAGACCCTGGAGATCGCGCGAAAGCAGCTGTCAGCCGGGGCCGTAGGGATCACCGTTGCCACGATCGGCGAGGCCGAAGTCTTCGCGGCGGACGGCGTGAAGGACATCTTCATCGCGTACCCACTCTGGGTTGAAGCCACGCACGCTGATCGCCTGCGGGCTTTGACAGCAACGTGCCGCCTGGCTGTTGGCGTCGATTCGGCGGACAGCGCGACGGCGATGGGTCGCCAACTCGGAGCCGAGGCAGCCAGCGTTGAGGTGCTGATCGAAGTGGACAGCGGACACCATCGCAGCGGCGTGCTGCCGGATGAAGTGGTGGCCGTTGCCGACGCGGCGGCTGCTGCAGGACTGAGCGTGCAGGGCGTCTTCACGTTCCCCGGTCACAGCTACAAGCCCGGCATGCCGACTGGTGCGGCAAGCAACGAGAATGAGGCACTTGGCTTGGCGGCGACGTCACTGTCCGAGGCCGGCTTCGAGGTGACCACCATCAGCGGAGGGTCCACGCCTACCGCCTTGCTTGACGGCGAAACGGTGGCCACGGAGCTCCGTCCGGGAGTCTACGTGTTCGGCGATGCCCAGCAACTGGAGCTTGAACGGTGCACGTGGGACGACATTGCACTGACTGTCGCTGCCACCGTTGTCAGCAGGCACGAAGCCGCAGGCGGAAACGTGCGCCGGGTGGTGGTGGACGCTGGCAGTAAGATCCTGGGCAGCGACCGCCCGGATTGGGCCACCGGATACGCACGGCTTCCCGAATACCCCGAAGCAAGGGTCACTGCGCTGTCTGAGCACCACGCCACGGTTGTCTGGCCGGACTCGTCCGAACTTCCGGCGCTTGGCACCCGGCTCCGGGTGATCCCCAACCACGTGTGCCTGACCATGAATCTGGTGGACGAAGTTACTGTGGTGCGGGATGGGGCTGTGGTGGAGCAGTGGGCCGTGGCCGCCAGGGGCCGGAACAACTAGGTACCGTTTTGGTACCACCGAGACATGGCTATGAATCTGCGCGTCCCTGAGGACCTTGATCGACGACTGGAGAAATTGGCTGCAGAGGAGCACGCCTCAAAGTCCGCGCTCCTGTTGCAGGGCGCAGAGTTGGTTCTGCAGCGTCATGCGCGACGACGTGAAATCAGCGAGGGACTGGATTTCGTGACGAGTCATGATGCGGAGCTGCTGACGCGCCTTGAGGACGCGTGACGGCGTACCTGGACATCGAAGATGCCCTTCAAGTGGTTGATCGGTATGGATTCCACATCCGGGATGTCAGCTTGCTGGCTTCGGCGTTGGCCAGGCCAGCTACAACCGTCAAGGGTGCAGAAGCATATCCTGACCTGGCACTGAAGGCAGCCGCTTTGCTGGAGTCCGTGGCCCGGTTCCATCCACTCATTGACGGGAACTTGCGGACTGCGTGGACGCTCATGGTGCTGTTGCTGTGGGTCAACGGATACCGGCATGACTTCACCTCCGACGAGGGCTTTGAGCTTGTGGTCGGAGTTGCCGCGGGTGCCATCGAATTGCGGGATTCCGCCGCCAAGATTTCCCGGCACCTTGTGACCCGCCAGCCCAAGGGCGCGGTCAGCCAACCGCCTGCTCGCTGCGGAAAAGGGTGTGGAACTCCCGGTTGTGGTAGACCAGCGGGGCCGAATCGGCGGGGCTGAATCGGATATCCACAACGGTTGCGGCCAACAGCACGGAGCCACCCAGTGGTGCCCGATGAACGATTTCGCACCGCAGCGCCCATGGAGCTTCCCTGAGCAGGGGCTCGCCTGTGGGCAGCAGTTCCCAGTCCATGTCGCTGGTGAAGCGCGGGGCTAGTGGGTCCGCGAAAGTGCGAACGAGGTCCACTTGGTCCGCGCCCAAAAGGTGCACGACGATCGTTTGCGCGGCAGCGATATGCGAAGCTGATCGGCCGCCTGTGACGGAGAATGCCAGCGTCGGCGGATCCACCGCCACCGATGCCACCGAGGACGCCGTGAGCCCTACGGCTCCTTCCGGTCCTGACGCGGTGATGATGGCAACTCCTGCTGGATGAGAGCGGAAGGCGGACTTGAAGAGCTCGCCGACCGGCTCTGCCGGCAAGGGGGTGTGATGGGACATTCATGAACCTTCGTGGGACTGGGAGGGGTTGGCGCCGCTTTGCGGAAGCGCACCTGAACGATGCTATGACCTCAACTTAAGTTGAGGTCAATTCGGGAAAAATTCGACCCCCCGTTGAGACGATTTGGAAACGTAGCTGAAACTTCCGGTCCCTACGCTGGTCACAACTGTCACGGTCGTGCCCACGTACAAGGAGATTCGATGCATCTTTTGCCCCGCGAGCAGGAGAAACTCATGATCGTGGTGGCTGCCGACCTGGCGCGCCGCCGCCAAGCGCGGGGGCTGAAATTGAACTACCCCGAGGCTGTGGCAATCATCAGCTACGAACTCATCGAAGGTGCCCGTGACGGCAGGACCGTTGCTGATCTCATGAGCTATGGAACCACCCTGCTCCGCCGCGAAGATGTGTTGGAAGGCGTGCCGGAGATGATCCACGACGTCCAGATCGAAGCCACCTTCCCTGACGGCACCAAGCTCGTCACAGTCCACCACCCCATCCGCTAGGAGCCCCCCATGATTCCCGGTGAATACAGACTCCAGCCCGGTTCCATCGCGTGCAACAGTGGCCGTGAGGCAATCGCTGTCGAGGTGGTGAACCGCGGCGACCGCCCCGTCCAGATCGGTTCGCACTACCACTTTGCCGAGGCGAACGGCGCCCTGGAGTTCGACCGCGACGTTGCCTACGGCCGCCGCCTGGATATCCCGGCCGGAACGGCTGCCCGCTTCGAACCCGGTGATCGGAAAACCATCCAGTTGATCGAGATTGCCGGGGCGCGTGAGGTTTATGGGCTCAGTAACGCTGTGAACGGAACGCTCGACGGCGGCCCCCGCTTGAGTGCGTCGGATCCAGAAGGAGTCGCCAAGTGAGCTTCGAGATTTCCCGCAAGCAATACTCCGAGCTGTACGGCCCGACGACGGGCGACGCCATCCGCCTGGCCGACACCGAACTGTTCCTGGAGATCGAGAAGGACTACACGGTTTACGGCGAGGAAGTAGTGTTCGGCGGCGGAAAAGTGATCCGCGACGGCATGGGCCAGAACGGCCAGTTGACCCGCTCGGAGGACATCCCTGACACAGTGATCACCAATGTGATCGTGCTGGACTACACCGGTATCTACAAGGCGGACGTTGCCCTCAAGGACGGGCACATCTTCAAAATCGGCAAAGCCGGCAACCCGCAGATTGCCGACGGCGTGGACATCGTGATCGGGGCCAGCACGGAGATCATCGCCGGCGAGCGGAAGATCCTCACCGCCGGCGGCATCGACACCCACATCCACTTCATCTCCCCCGAACAGGTTCCGGCAGCCCTGTGCAACGGCATCACCACCATGGTGGGCGGCGGCACAGGACCGGCTGAAGGCACCAAAGCCACCACCATCACGCCCGGCGCCTGGCACATCTCGCGAATGCTGCAGGCCGCCGAGGGACTCCCCGTTAACATCGGCCTGTTCGGGAAGGGCCACGCATCCGCCGTCGAGCCACTCGCTGAGCAGATCCGCGCCGGTGCGGTCGGGCTTAAAGTGCACGAGGACTGGGGCTCAACCACCTCGTCCATCGACATGTCCCTGCGCGTTGCCGACGAATACGACGTCCAAGTGGCCATCCACACCGACACCCTCAACGAGTGCGGCTTCGTGGAAGACACCATCCGGGCAATCGACGGCCGCGTGATCCACACCTTCCACACCGAAGGAGCCGGCGGTGGGCACGCCCCGGACATCATTAAGATCGCCGGACTTCCCAACGTGCTCCCGGCCTCCACCAACCCCACGCTGCCGTACACGCGAAACACCATCGAAGAGCACCTGGACATGCTCATGGTCTGCCACCACCTCAACCCGGACATCCCGGAAGACGTGGCCTTTGCAGACTCCCGTATCCGGGCCGAAACCATCGCCGCTGAGGATGTCCTGCACGACCTCGGCATCTTCGCGATCACGTCGTCGGACTCCCAGGCGATGGGACGCGTTGGCGAAGTGGTCACTCGGACGTGGCAGGTAGCGGACGCCATGAAACGGCAGCGCGGCGTGCTGAAGGACCCGTCCGGGACAGCTCACGGTTCTGCCGACGCGGACAATTTCCGACTCAAGCGCTACGTCGCCAAATACACCATCAACGCGGCCATCGCGCAGGGAATGGCAGATGTGATCGGCTCCGTGGAAGAAGGCAAATTCGCGGACCTCGTCCTCTGGGACCCCGCCTTCTTTGGCGTGAAACCCGAGCTCGTCATCAAAGGGGGCCAGATCGCCTACGCACTCATGGGCGACGCCAACGCCTCCATCCCCACGCCCCAACCCCGCACCATGCGGCCCATGTTCGCAACGTACGGCAAGGCATTGCAGCAGACGTCCATCACCTTCCTGTCCAAAGCAGCGATCGACGCCGGGGTCCCCGCCGAACTCGGCCTTGAACGCATCATCAAACCCGTCACCGGCATCCGCAACCTCACCAAAGCGGATCTCAAATACAACGGCGAAACCCCGGACATCGCCGTCGACCCCGAAACCTACAAAGTGAGCGTCGACGGCGTCGAAGTCACCTCCCAGCCCTCCGACGTGCTGCCCATGGCGCAGCGCTACTTCCTCTTCTAAGCCGTTTAGGAAACCACATGATCATCGAAAAAATCCTGGGCAACCTCCACGAACAGCCCAACGCCTACGCCGGGCATCACAAAGAAAAGGTAGTCCTCCCCAGCGCACTGCTGGTTAAACGCATCCAACGCGTCACCACCGACCACGGCAAAGAACTCGGCATCCGCCTCCCCACCGGAACCGGCGACCTCCGCGACGGCGACATCCTCGCCATCAGCGACGCCAACCTCATCGTCATCTCCGTACTGCCCACCGACGTCCTGGTGATCGGGCCCCGAAGCATCCACGAAATGGGGGTGGTGGCGCACTCGCTCGGCAACCGGCATCTGCAGGCACAATTCTTCGACTCTGCGTCTGAGTACGGGGCCGAGGTCATGGTTTGTCAGTATGACCACACGGTCGAAGACTTTCTGAAGAGCGTCGGCGTCCCCTACGACAGGCAAGAGCGGGTCATGCCGGTGCCGTTCCGCCATGCTGAGCACTCGCACTAAAGCTGTGCGCCGGGTCAGGTTGGGTGCGCACGCTTGCGCTCCGCTGGGAAGGGGGCCGTGCCCGCTTCGCGATGCCCGCCACGCCGCGGCCCCCTTCCCAGCTCCGCTCAAGCGCGCCGTCCACACCTCGGGCGACGGGCTGTGAGTGCTATCTATCAGCTGGCTCTTCAACAGTTAACTGACTCCGCTTTGCCTACGGGGGCGTTTGCTCATTCTTTGGGGTTTGAGAGCTACATACACCGTGGGCTCGTGGGCGATGAGGGGTCTTTTGGGTGTTGGTTGAGCGCTTTTGTGGGGCAGCAACTGACCTATTCGGATGGGTTGGCTCTGCGGTTCCTTTATGAGGGGGTGGATGTTGGCTTGTTGGATTCTGTTCTTTCCGGGCAGTTGTTGGCTCGGGAAGTGAGGGAGGCGTCTTTGAAGATGGGGGGACGGCTGTTGGAGATCGGTGGGGAGGTGTTCCCGTCGGAGGAGTTGGAAGCGTATCGGGAGTTGGTTCGTGGGGGTGGGGCCGGGGGGCATCAGCCCTTGGCTTTTGGTGTCATCGCGCGGTCATTGGGTGTTCCTTTTGAGGCGGCGCTCTCTGCCTATCTGTTTGCCACGGTGACTTCGCTGACGCAGAATGCCGTGCGCGCCATACCGCTCGGACAGAACGCGGGGCAGCGGGTGCTCCGCCACGCGCACGACGCCGTTGCTGCCGCCGTCAAGGATGTAGCACAGCTGTGCTGGGACGACTTTGGGGCCGTCAGCCCCGGACTTGAAATTTCACAAATGCGGCACGAACGGCAACGCGCCCGCATGTTCATGAGCTAGCTATTGCAAAGGACAGAAAAAACATGACAGAACCCATCAAAATCGGTGTCGGCGGACCCGTCGGAGCAGGCAAAACCCAGCTCGTGGAACGCATCACCCGGCACATGAGCGGCGACATCTCCATGGCTGCCATCACCAACGACATCTACACCATCGAAGACGCCAAAATCCTCGCCGCCAACGGCATCCTTCCCGAGGACCGCATCATCGGCGTCGAAACCGGCGGCTGCCCCCACACTGCCATCCGTGAAGACACCTCAATGAACACCGCAGCCATCGAAGAACTTAAGGCCCGGCACCCCGACCTGCAGGTCATCTTTGTCGAATCCGGCGGCGACAACCTCTCTGCCACCTTCAGCCCCGAACTCGTCGACTTCTCCATCTACATCATCGACGTCGCCCAAGGCGAAAAAATCCCCCGCAAAGCCGGGCAAGGCATGATCAAGTCCGACCTCTTCATCATCAACAAAACGGACCTGGCACCCCATGTCGGAGCCGACCTGGCCATCATGGAGAGGGATTCCAAGGAATTCCGGGGCAACAAGCCGTTCTGCTTCACCAATCTCAAGACCGATGAAGGGCTGGAGGAGGTCCTCAACTGGATTCGCCGCGACGTCCTGATGCTTGATCTGGCATCGTGATCGGCGGGGCTGCGGCGGCTACGCCGGATTTTGGGCCGCGCCCGTCCCCAGCCGCTCCCAACTCTCGCAAGCTCGAGTCGGGTCCCTCGCGGCAGTGGGCCCCCCACGATGCCCACCACGCCGCGGCCCAAAAATCCGGCTCCGCCGCCGCAGCGGTCGGCTCACGTCGCGGCAGCGAGCAGCGGACGTTGCAGGCCGCACCGAGCCCTACGGGAAAGCTGGGGCCGCACGCTGGGTTGGCTTTCCCGGAGCGCCCGGTGCGGGGGCGGTTGGAGTTGGGCATCAGTGTGCGGGGTGGGCGGTCTGTTGCTTCGCGGCAGTTTCATGAGGGCGCTTTGAGGGTGCTTAGGCCGCATTATCTCGATAGGTCCGGGCAGGTTTGTTATGTCATGGTCAATCCTGGCGGGGCGTACCTGGGGGCCGATCTGTTTGTTGTTGAAGTGGAGGTTGATGCGGGGGCGGAGCTATTGCTGACCACACAGTCTGCCACGAAGATCTATCGCACTCCGGGGTCGTTTGCTGAGCAACGGATGACTGTCCGGCTGGGGGAAAGCTCGCGGTTGGAGCTGATGCCCGATCAGTTGATTGCTTACCGGGAGGCAAGCTATCGGCAGAATTCGCACCTCAGTCTCCACCCGACGTCGAGCCTTGTCATGGCAGAGGTCATCACGCCGGGGTGGTCGCCCGACGGCGAATCCTTCAGATACGAAGAGGTCCGACTGCGGAATGAGATCTGGATCGAAGACGGAAAGGGGTCGAAGCTGTTGGCCCTCGATAACCTGCTGATCAGGCCACCGTTGGGGGACGTGACGGGGATGGGGTTCATGGAGGGCTTCAGCCATCTGGGATCGTTGGTGGTGGTGGACCCGCGGGTTGATCAGGTGCTTGCTGATGACCTGGACCGCCTATCCCGTGATTTTGAGGCGTACACGGGCGTTTCCTTGACGGCGACTATTGCCGGGACTACTGGGCTTGTGCTGCGATCGTTGTCCAACAGCACTGAGGAACTCAACACATTGCTGGGTGTTTGCTCCGGCGTCCTGCGGGAACGTTGGTACGGGCAGGGACCCTTGAACCTGAGGAAGTATTAATGACTGCGCTGACCGAGTTCGCCACCATGTACCGGGAGCGGGAGACGTTGTCCCTGCGGACCAGGCTGCTGTTCACGTTTGGTGCCGTCGCCGCGTTGCACGTTGCCGCCGTCGTGCTGTTGCTAGCGGGTACGGCAGGAGGTGCGCAGCCGCTGGCGCTGGGACTGGTGGTCACCGCGTATGTGGCCGGCATCAAGCACAGCTACGACTGGGACCACATCGCCGCGATCGACAACTCCACGCGCAAATTCGTGGCGCAGCACAAGGATCCAGTGAGCGTGGGGTTTGCGTTCAGCCTGGGCCACAGCTCCGTGGTGATCCTGGCGGGCTTGCTGGTGGTGGCCGGTGCGACACTCATCGGGCAGTTCATGCAGGACGGCACTACGGGTAACAAAGTGCTGGGCCTGATCGGCAGCGGCGTTTCCGGGCTGTTCCTGTTGGCGATGGGCCTGTTCAACGGTTCCGCATTCGTCCGCGCAACGCAGGTTTACCGGAACGTTCAGGCCGGCGGCGAGGTGCGGCCCGACGACCTTGAGGCCAAGGGTTTTGTGGCCCGCCTCCTCGCCAAGCCCCTGTCCAAGGTGGAGCGGCCACGGAACATCTATGTCATCGGTTTCCTGTTCGGGCTCGGGTTCGACACCGCCACCACCATCGGGCTGCTGGTGATCACCACGACGGCGTCGCTCGCCGGGGTCTCGCCGCTCGCCTTAATGGCGCTCCCGCTCGCGTTCACCGCCGCTATGACCCTGTGCGATTCAGTCAATGGCGTGGCCATGATGAAGATGTACAAGTCGGCCATCCACAACCCGCAGCGCAAGCTCGGCTTCAACGCCGTGATCACTGGCATCTCGGCCGTCTCGGCATTGTTCATCGCCGTGATCACGCTCGGCGGATTCATCAACGCCGCCTTCGGGTTGGAGGACCCGTTGACAACCTGGCTTGGTGAGGTAGACCTTGGCGACGCAGGCCTGATCCTGGTGGGCCTGTTCGTGCTGGTGTGGGCCGTGTCCTCAACTGCGCGACCTACTTGGGTCAGGAAGCTGCCACCGCGTTGAACAGCTCGGTAGTGTCCACGCCGAGGTCCGGAGTGTCCAGGACGTTGGTCAGGAACACTACGCAGCGGTCCTGTTCGGGGAGCATCCACCATTCTGTCCCCGCCCAGCCAGGGTGGCCATAGATTCCCTGCGCCAGCAGCTCAGACTGGTTGGCGGGCAGCTGGAACCCAAGTCCGGTATGGCGCAGGGGCTTTGGCCGGGTGGTGATGTGGGAAACCTCGGTGGTGCGGGGTCGACGCATGGCAGCAAGGGTTGCCGGTTGCACAGCCGTACCGGAATCCCTCAGCAATTCCGAGCCCAGGTTGAGCAGGTCCGTGGCTGTGCCGAACAGTCCGGCGCCGGGATGCTTTTTCCGATACATTCCCTCCACGTCAAGACCTGGTCCCTCGGTGCCGTGGACCGTGTGCGGATTGCAGGTGGTGTCGAAGGTGAGGCCTTGAGCTCCTGTGTCCGCTGCCAGGGTCAGGAGCTGTTCCTCGAACGGGCGCCCGTCAGCCCACTCTGCCATCGCGGCGGCCCCTTCGAAAGCGATGTTGCAGTACTGGACCAGTGAACCCGCATAGAAGGCCTGCTCCGCGGAGGTGAGGTCCTCACGAAGGGGAGTGCCGCCGTCGAGCGCCGGGTCCGCAATACCGGAACGGTGACTCAGCAGCTGCTCCAAGGTCACCTTGTCCGTGCGCCGGGCACCGATTCGGGCACGGCCGCGTCAAGGGTGGAGCCCAGCGACAACTTGCCCTGCTCCACCTGGCGCATCACGGTCAAGGCGCTGATGGGTTTGGAAACAGAGAACAGTGCAAAGTGGTCGTCGGCCGCGGCCTGCCTGCCGCCATCGGCACCGAACGCCACAACGTCCTCGATGCCGTGGCTGGATGCGATCCCCAGCACAGCAACCGGCACTCGGCCAAGGTCTACCTGCTTGCGGGCCCAGTCTGCGGAGGGTCCTGTGTCCACCATGGTTGTTCCACGCTCTCGTTGGGGGTCTGTGAGTCGAATCTATCGCGGGTGGCTGAAGAAATTTGCCAGCGCCTGTAACCGTGGCTGCCCGGCCGGAAACTATACAAGTATCCTGCAGTTCAGGGCTCTATATCAGGGGGAAACAATCGTGCTTTCCGAGCGCGAATTGGCGTTCATCGCCATTCACAAAGACAGCTACCCATTCGTCTTCAAATTCGTCTGCCGACGTGTTGAATCCGCCGAGGCCGCGGAAGAGATCGCAGCAGACGTGTTCCGCGTCGTCTGGCAAAAGTGGACCGACGACTCACGCCCCGAGCTCCCGTATCTATTGACGGTTGCGCGGAACCTGGTGGGGAACGCGTACAGGAGCCGTGACCGGCGGCTGGCACTCCAGGAAAAGCTGCGGACGACGGCGGTGGAGCGGTATGGCGATGAGTCCGAAAACGTCGCGGTACAGGATGCCATGATGCGGCTGCGTGAACAGGACCGGGACATCCTGCAGCTGGCCTACTGGGACGGCTTGAGCGCCGCAGAAATAGCAGGGGTGCTGCAGTGCAGTGAATCTGCGGCCAAAGTCCGTCTCCACCGGGCCCGAACGGCGTTCCGGAAACAGATGCCTGCAGGGGCCGAAACCACCACACACAAGATGGGGGTCTGAAGACAATGGATCCGATCAAGAACCAGATTTCAGCGATTGACCCGCTCACTGTCGATCCAGTTGCGGAGCCCAACGGAGAAGAAGCGCTGCACAGGATACTCTCGGGCTCTACGGTGTTCAGCGACGGCCACCCGGTTGCGGCTGTGGCGTCCCTGGAACGGCGCAGGCGACGTAAGGCACAAATTGCGGGCGGGCTGTTGCTCGCAGCTGCGGCCGTCACGGCGGGAGTGCTGGTAGCCGCGAACCTAGGCTCCGTGAACACCGCGCCGGCGCCTGCCGTCACGGTCACGACGACAGAAGCGAGCCCGTCACCGAGCGCATCGGCGTCAGCAACACCGACACCCACGGCCACGCCCTCGGCGACGCCCACGGCGGCTGCACCGGTAACCACCCCGCCCGCTTCTCCGCCGGCTCCAACCGTTCCCGTGGTGGCACCTACCCCCGTTTCCACCACGACATTGCCGCACGCTTCCCTTTCGCAGACCTTTACCTTCCCCGACGGGCACCTCTCCTTCACGCTTCCGGTTGGTTGGAGCGCATATACAGAGCAGGGGCCGTATCTTTCCGAGGAAACGAAGGCTGCATCCCAAGGGGCCACCATCCTGGACAGTGCAGGCACCAAGGTAGCAATGGTGGCCAGCGGGTTCTACGGAGACGGCACTGCGGGCGAGGTAACCCGGACTGTCTATGACCGGGCTGCCGTCCCAGGGCTTAGGGATATTGCCGGCAATCCTGTGGAGTTTGGTTTCGCGGCCAACCAGTCCAGGTACGTTCCGTACGGAGCGCCGGAGGGCAGCGCCAAAGTCCTGGGGGATATGAACTATTTCATGGACGTTCGCCTGGCCTCGGAGCTCCAGGCCGGGGAGACGGACTCGGGAACCAACCTGATCAGGATGCCCAACGGATTCATGAACGCCTACGTGCTGTTCGACTTCGACAAGCAGCCAACCTTCGCAACCCCTGAAGCTGCCAAGGCCTATATGGCCACCACGCAGTACGCCCAGCTGAAGTCCATGCTCCTCAGCCTGAGCTACAAGTAACCCATCTGAGTAACAGCAAACGTCGCTCTGACAGTCCAGAGCGACGTTTGCTGTTACCTAGTTGGGCTAGCGGGTGGTGACCAGGTGGCTGGCGGGGTCGTACCGGAAGGTGACCGGTCCGCCGTCGTGTTTCACCGCGATGTTGCTGCCGTTGGGGGCTCCGCCGAGGCCATAATTCTCAGCCCAGGAGTTGTTGATGGCGGCCTTGAACTCGTAGCTCCCGGCGGCGAGGTTGGGCACGGAGAGCTTCCAGAGCCCATCAACGGTGTCCAGGGACAGCTGGGCCTGGGCGCAATCCGGCATCCAATCGCCGGCGCAACCGAGCTCGGAATTCAGGCTTCCCGGCACCGACACGGCGGCGGGTTGCTGGCCGGCAACCGCTGCGCTGATCACGTTGGTTGCGTGGTCGTACAGAAAAGTGACGGCTCCGCCTGAATGCTGGAAGACCACGTTGGCGCCGTCCAACTCTCCGCCGGCACCGTAGTTTTCGTCCCAGGTGCCATTGAGCGCGGCCTTGAATTCATAGCTTCCGGCCGGGAGGTTGGGGACGTTGAGTTGCCACAGCCGATGGGTCGGCTCATAGGTCATCAGTGCCTGTTCACAGGACGGCTGCCAGTCCTCGGCGCAGCCCAGTTCGGTGTTGAGGCTGCCGGCCACGGTAACGGACTCGGGCTGGGTCGGTTCACCCACCACACCGCTGCGCGGCTCACTGGCCGATGTCTGCCCCCGGTTGTCCAGCACCACCGCGCGGTACTCCACCGACGTTCCCGCCTCCAGCGAGGACACGTCATGGAACACCTGGTACGGCGCGTTGTCGTCGGTGCCGATCGCTTGCCACTCGCCGCCAGCCGTACGCGACTGGAAGGTGACCTCATAGAATGAGCTGCCGTCGACGTCGGCCGTTACCTTCACACGGGACGCGTCACCGGCCGCGGTGACTGGCTTCTTAAGCACGACGCCGGGAGCCGCCTTGGACTTCGCGAGTCGCCCCGCTGCTTCGTACACCACGGCGGAAAGCGGCGGCACGGTGACGTTCAGCTTTGCCTGCGGATCGGTTTTCACGTCCGCTTCGGCGTCACCGTAGACCAGCTTGAACGGTTGCTTGGCTTCATACGTGGGAATTGCGGCTGTTTGGGCAGTCTCACTGTTGTTCACTGCCACGACGTATTCGCGCTGGTCCTTGGCGTCGATACGTGAGAAGGCGTAGATCCCGGCACCATCGGCGGCGTAACGGTTTTGCTGGGCCCCGGTGCGGAGCGTGGGGTGCTCAGCGGTGAGCCCGGCGAGTTCGCTGATCTTCCGGTACAGCGGGTGGCCGGTGTCAAAGTTGTCCGTGGCGTGGGTGGAGTTGGTGCCCAAGAGGTCGTCATCCAGGTACTCCTGGACCTTGCTCGCGAACAGTGTCTGCCGTGAATCCTGATCCCCGCCTGCCCCCGTGAAGCCTTGTTCGTCTCCGTAGTAGATCACTGGGTTGCCGCGCGAGAAGTACATCAGCTCATGGGCGAGCTCGTCGCGTTCCAGCAGTTCGGCGTCGGACGCTCCTGCGTTGTCCTGGGCGATGAAGGTGCCGATGCGGCCCATGTCGTGATTTCCCAGGAAGGTGGGCAGTTGGTAGACGTTGGAGTCGGCGTCCGTGTACCAGTCGTCCCCGTTGAAGAAGTCGGCCAGTCCGGTGGCCTTGCTGCCCTGGGATGCGAAGCTGCGGGCCGCGCCCTGGAAGCCGAAGTCCAGCACAGCCTGCATCTTGTTCCTGGTGGTGAACGTGGAGGTGATGCTCTTTGAGGTGTCGAAGACCTCCCCGAACATGAAGAACTCGTCCTTGCCCTGTTCCTTGGCATAGCTCAGAACTCGGGGTCCGAACTGCTGCCAGAATTCGTCGTTGACGTGTTTCATGGTGTCGATGCGGAATCCGTCGATGCCGAAGTCGCGGATCCAGGTTTTGTAAACGTCCATCATCCCGTTGACCACCGTGGGGTTTTCGGTGAAGAGGTCATCCAGTCCGAAGAAGTCGCCGTACAGGGAGTCCTCACCGGCAAAGTTGGTGTTGCCGCGGTTGTGATAGAGCGTGGGGTCGTTCAGCCAGGACGGAACCTTGACGTCCTTCTCGGCGGCCGGCACCACGGGCGTGTACGGGAACGACGTCGCCGGGTCCAAGGCCGGGAAGTCCTGCGTTCCGGCGTAATCGCGGTCGTCGAAAACCTCGCCCGCAGCTGTCCGGTAGGGCTCGGTTTCCTTGGAGATATAGGGCGCGGACTGCGTCTCCTGGTACTGGATGACATCCGCCGTGTGGTTGGTAATGATGTCGAAGTACACCTTCATGCCCCGCGCGTGGGCGGCATCGATGAGGGTCTTCAACTCGGCATTGGTGCCTAAGTGGGGGTCGATCTGCGTGAAGTCCGTGACCCAGTAACCGTGGTATCCGGCGGAACTGTTCGCCAGGGTTCCGTCACCCTGGACTGCTTTGTTCTTAAAGCTCGGCGTGAGCCAGAGGGCGTTGGTTCCCAACCCTTGGATGTAGTCCAGCTGGTCTTGGAGACCCTTCAAGTCCCCGCCGTTGAAGAACCCCTTGCGGGTGGGGTCATAGCCGGACGCCATCGGATCGGCACCGAGCCCGCCGTCGTCGTTGGCCTTGGTGCCGTTGTTGAAGCGGTCCGCCATGACGAAGTAGAAATTCTGATCGCTGACTCCTCCCCGGATGGAGTGCTGGGCTGAGGGATCCGGTGTCTTAGTGACCGGAGCGGCGCCCGCGGGGAGGACAGCTGTGGCAGTGAGGGCCGCCGTCGTCAGGACGACGGCGGCGAGGCGGCCCAAGGGGCGGCGTTGTTGGGGGAGGTCGGGTCTATGGCTGCGAGCTAACAAGTGATGGAACCTTCCGCTAAGCGACAGTGCTGTGGGACACGTCACAACTGTAAGCGCTTGCTTACCCTTAATCCAGAGAATTTCAGAGTTACGGGATGTGAAGAAAAGTGGGTTGCGCCAATTTATGGAAGCGTTTGCAGCCGGTATAGCTTGATCTTCGCAGAATCGGCACTGTGCACCTGCATCAGCGTGGGCTGGAATGCTATGCATTTGGCCATAACGGAGCACGTGTGACTTGCATAGGGTTGAAGAGATCTGCTTCACACTACGCAGTGCCCCGATCTATCCCCAAGGATGAGTTTCAACGATGAAGAGCATCGCCCTCCTGCGCGAACGAGCCACCCGCACCATGCCTACCGGTTCCCATTGCCCGGCGTCGGGCCTGTGGAGCCCGGACTCCGATCCGGACGCCGTCCAGGTGTTCCCCGAGGGCCACGTGCTTCCTGCCCACAACGGAGTGGCGACTGTCTGGCGGCGCCGCACTGCTGCTGAAGTGTCAGCGTGACCAGCTCCATCCTGAACCGGCCCGCAGGCTACCGGCACGTTCCTGCCGCGGAGTGGTCCGAGCTTAGTTCCGGCGATCCTGTGTGGATTTACGACGTCGCATGGGGCGCCGGTACGGGCCGCGTTGACGATGTCTCCAAGCACCAGGAACTGCTCTGGGTGGTACTTGAGCCGACGGGCCGCAAGCTGCTCTGCGGCACGGACGACGTCCAGGTCTGGTCCGTCTAGAAAGACTCGCCGAGGTGGCATTTAATACCAATGTCTGAGCGGATCATACGTATTGGGTGCCACCTCGGCGGTAGTTAGACGGCGGATATCAGCATGCTGGGTGAGCCGGTCTCCACGCGGCTGACGGGGCCGTCCGGCAAACCGGTGGCTGGGTCCAGCCTGAAACTCACGACGTCATCCGAGCCTTCGTTGGCGACGTACAGCCAGCCTTCGCGGACCAAATGATGGCGGGGCCAGTCGCCGCCACAGGGAACGTCGGCGAGGGGCTCAAGTTCTTTGCCGTCGTGGGTTACCTTCAGGACGCAGATACGGTTGGATCCCCGAACACCCACATACGCGAACCGGCCATCCGGTGACAGCGCGATCTCTGCCCCGGAGTCGCCGTCGAATGGCTTGTTGATGCTGGCCGGAACAACTCCGGTGAGCTCGTACGTGCCGTCCGGTTCCATCCTGACAATGGCCACCTCCACCGAATACTCGGTGTCCACGAACACGGATCCACTGTGATGCCGTGCCATATGCCGCGGCCCCGAGCCCTTGGGCAGCACCACCTCGTGATCGGGCTGCAGGCCTTCGCCAGGAGCGTACGTCCACACGCGGACCAGGTCATGCCCAAGATCGGTGGTCATCACCCGGCCGTCGGGGAGCATCAGGCTCGAATGCGCGCGACTGGGACGTCCGCCGGCACTGGCTGCCGCGAAGTGTGGATCGACGGCGGCTGCCGCGCTGGTGCGCGAGGTGATGGCGCCGTCGTGGTCCAGTTCGTAAAGGATGACCTGGCCATCGCCCCAACAGGTGGCCACTATGAAACGGCCGTGGGGATCCACCGCAACGTGGCAGGTGGCGTCTCCGGCCGGCCACGGCTCACCGAAAGCTTCCAGCTCTGCCGCGCCCGTCCGGCGGTAGGCCCGGACCGTTCTACCTTCCTCGGCGACTGCGTAAACCAGCGGAAGCGTGGGGTGCAGCGCAAGGAACGACGGCGAATTGGCGGCGACCGCCAGGCCAGTGAACGTTAGGTGCCCGTGGTCGTCTGCCGAGAGCACGGAGATGCCCTTGCCGTTGCCGCTCCGGTCTGCCGTGTAGGACCCTACCCAGATCAGCGTTTCAGTGCTTTTCGGTTCCATTCTTAGTGCCCCTGTACGTCCGAGTCGACGCCTGCGTCAGGTCCGGCGTCGAGGGTTTGCAGTTTGGAAAGGTCCTCCTGGTCCAGTTCGAAATCGAACACGTCCAGGTTCTCCTGCATGCGTTCCGGATTGGCGGTCTTGGGAATGGCAACCAGCCCTTGCTGGACATGCCAGCGCAGCACCACCTGGCCCGGAGTCTTCGCGTACTTTCCACCAATGGCGGCCAGCACCGGGGCGTTGAGCAGGTCGCTGCTGGCACCCAACGGGCTGTAGGACTCGGTGATGATGCCATGCCGATCGTTGTAGGCCCGGGCGGCCGGACGGGGAATGGAAGGGCTGACCTGGATCTGGTTGACCGCCGGTACCACCTCCGTTTCCCGGAATAACTGGTCAAGGTGCGCTGGCTTGAAGTTGGAGACGCCGATGGAACGGACCTTGCCGGAGGCCTGCAGTTCCTCGAAGGTCTTCCACGTGGAGACGAACTCTCCACGACGGGGGAGCGGCCAGTGGATCAGGAGCAG
Source organism: Arthrobacter sp. D5-1 (assembly GCF_017357425.1). Taxonomy (NCBI): domain Bacteria; kingdom Bacillati; phylum Actinomycetota; class Actinomycetes; order Micrococcales; family Micrococcaceae; genus Arthrobacter; species Arthrobacter sp. D5-1. Next base: position 374,299 of record NZ_CP014571.1, read on the forward strand.
GTCGACATACTCGAGGCCGAGGCGATCCAACGATCCCTCAAGCCCGTCGAGGGCCTTGCCGGAGCCTTGGAATTCGCCATCCAGCTTGGTGGTGATGAACAGTTCTTCACGACCCACTCCGCAGGCGCGAATGCCCTTGCCCACACCCGTCTCGTTCCCGTACTTCTTTGCCGTGTCCACATGCCGGTAGCCATGTGACACCGCCTCCACTACGGCGTCGGCAACCTGGGCATCATTCAAAGGCCACGTCCCGAGTCCCAGCTGCGGGATCTTGAAACCGTCGTTCAGTTCGATCAGTGGGGCAAGTGCCATGGGCTGGGTCTCCTCTGGGTTTCTCTGTTTCTACGCTGGCCGCTGGCTGCTTGGCAACAGTGATCGTCGTGACCAGTCATGGAGCCGGTCGCTCAACTCCATGAAATCTTCCTTCACAACCTGCAGCTCCGGGTGGGCATCGTGCCACTCCACGATCTCCCGGGCGCCGTCCGCGAACGGAATAGTGGCCCGGTAATCAGGAACCAGCGCCTTGATCTTCGAATTATCGAAGACCACCGAGTGCGAGCGGTCGCCCAGCAAGTTGGGGCCCAGCTCCGGGCTGTGGGCGGCGATGGTTTCTGAGGAAACGTGGAATAGTTCGGGTTCCGCGACGCCGGCTGCCCTTGCGAAAAGACGATAGACCTGGTTCCACGGCAGGAACTCGTCCGAGGTAATGGTGTAGCTCTCGCCAATGGCCTGCGGCCTGCCCAGCAGCCCGACGAAGGCCTTGGCGAAATCCCTGCTGTGGGTCAAAGTCCAGAGCGAGGTTCCATCTCCGTGAACCAGGATGGGCATCCCCGCGCGCATGCGGTGAATGTCGGTCCACCCGCCCACCATGGCGATCTTGGTGCGGTCGTAGGTGTGGGATGGCCGCACCACCGTCACCGGAAAGTCCTGTTCGCGGTAGGCCTCGAACAGCAGTTCCTCACAGGCGATTTTGTCCCGGGAGTACTGCCAGAACGGGTTCTTCAGCGGGGTGGATTCCCGGATAGGCAGTGTTGTTGGCGGTTTTTGGTACGCCGAAGCAGAACTGATGAACACGTACTGACCCGTCCGCCCACGGAACAATTCGATCCCGGCCAGCGCCTGGTCCGGGGTGAAGGAGATGAAGTCCGCAACGGCGTCGAACTCTCTTCTCCCCAGTACTTCCTGCACAGCGAGCGGGTCGCGGATGTCCGCATGGAGGACCTCCGCACCGTCGGGAACCGGTCGCCCGGCTGACCGTCCCCTGTTGAGGATGGTCAGCCGGTGGCCCAGTGCGACGGCGCGTTCAGCCGCCGCCGCGCTGATGACGCCGGTTCCGCCGATGAACAGGATGTTCCGCGGCGAAACGGTGTCCGCCGCCGCTCCGAGGACGTCGGGGAAGCCGTGGGCGCGGAGGCTGCTCACCAGGCGTAGTCTTCGGGGGCAGGGCGATGGCCCGGGAAGATGTCATCCAGCCGCTTAAGGGCGTCTTCGTTCAGTGTGACGTCCAGCGCCCGAATGGCTGCATCCAGTTGTTCCTGCGTGCGTGGACCCACGATCGGTGCTGTGACGGCCGGTTGGTGAAGCAGCCAAGCCAAGGCTACGTCGCCGGGCGCGTGGCCCAGCTCGTCCGCGAAATCCTCGTACTGGCGGATCTGGTCCTCGTGCTGCTTGAGGGTTTCCAAGGCCCGGCCCTCAGCGCGGCGAACTCCCTGCTCCTCCTTCTTGAGAACGCCACCCAGCAGCCCGCCCTGCAGCGGCGACCACGGAATCAGGCCCAGGCCGTACTGTTGGGCCGCCGGAATGACCTCAAGCTCCAGCTCGCGCCGGAAGAGGTTGTAAATGGACTGCTCGCTGACCAAGCCGGTGTAGTTCCGCCTCCTGGCCGCTTCCTGCGCCTGGGCAATGTGCCAACCCGCAAAGTTGCTGCTGCCCGAGTAGATGATCTTGCCCTGCTGAACGGCGACGTCAATGGCCTGCCAGATCTCGTCCCAGGGAGTATCGCGGTCAATGTGGTGGAACTGGTAGATATCGATGTAGTCCGTCTGCAAACGCTTTAGGCTCGCGTCCAGGGCCCGCCGGATGTTCAGTGCCGACAACTTGGACTCGTTGGGCCGGTCCGTCATGGTGCCGTACAGCTTGGTGGCCAGAACGGTCCGTTCGCGGCGCTCGCCGCCCTTCGCGAACCAGCGGCCAATGATTTCCTCGGTCCAGCCGCGGTGCCCGGCTCCGCCGTATACGTTGGCGGTGTCAAAGAAGTTGATGCCGGAATCCAGTGCGGAGTCCATGATCGAGTGGGCCGTTGCTTCGTCGGTCTGGGGACCGAAGTTCATGGTGCCCAGGCAGAGGCGGGAGACTTTCAGGCCGGAGCGGCCAAGGTGGGTGTACTGCATGGTTGGTGAGGTCCTTTGCTTTGTACAGTCAGGGCTTAGAGCTGGGTGAAAGCTGCGACGGCGGGATCGGAGCCGATGCGTGCGCCCGCCTCCAGTGCCGTAATGGCTGCCAGCTCGGATTCAGTGAGGGAGAGGTCGGCTGCTCCGAAGTTCTCCCGCATTCTGGTGGAGTCCGCTGACTTGGGGATGACGATGGTTCCCTGCGCCAGGTGCCAGGCCAGGATTACCTGTGCAGGAGTAGTGCCGTGTGCTGCTGCGACGAGGGCCACCTGCTCGGCGTTCAGGTCCTTGCCCTGGCCCAGCGGGCTGTAGGCCTCAACGGCAATGCCCAGGTCGCGGCACTTGTTGGCCAGTTCGCCCTGCTGGAACGTCGGGTGGACTTCGATCTGGTTCACGGCCGGAACCACTTCTGCTTCCTTGAGCAGTGTGTCCACGTGGTCGGAGAGGAAGTTGGAAATGCCGATGGCCCGGATCTGCTTGTCTTGGTACAGCTTTTCCATGTCCTTCCACGCCTGCGTGAAGAGGCCCTGCGATGGGACTGGCCAGTGGATCAAGTAGAGATCGATGACTTCCAGGCCCAGGGCATCGCGGCTTCGCTGGAAGGCGTCATAAGCCTCGCCCTGCTCGCCATTGCGAAGCTTGGTGGTGATGAAAAGTTCTTCCCGGGGGATTCCCGATGCAGCGACAGCGGCACCAACGCCGGCTTCATTGCGGTAGGCGGCTGCGGTGTCGATGTGACGGTAGCCGGCGTCCAGGGCATCTTCCACGACCTTCTGGGTTTCGTCGGCAGGTACTTGGAAGACACCAAATCCGAGCTGGGGGATGGTGACGCCGTTATTCAATGTCAGCTCTGGCATGACGGTCTCCTTCGACGGATGGTTATGGCGGTGACGCTCCGGCATTCTGGGTCCGTAATTTCCCGGGTTCCAGAAAGCGTTTTCGGAGGCTCTGTACTGAGCCTATGCAGTTTTGCCGGCAGAGTCAGCAGTCCAACCTGATCCTGTTTTTCCTAGGTCTGTCAGTCCTACCCACAATGGTGGTGTTTCACACGTCCGCAACGGCAGAATGGACGGATGGGTCAAAGCGCCGAGTTCGGTAAATTCCTCAAAGTCATGCGTGCCCGCCTCTCACCCGACGACGCCGGGGCGCAGGAGTCCGGCGGTGCCAGACGCGTGCCCGGACTCCGCCGCGAGGAGGTTGCACGCCTTTCCGGTGTGAGCACTGACTACTACACACGCCTGGAACAGGGCCGGAACATCCACCCCTCCAAGGCGGTCCTCGATTCCGTGGCCCGCGCACTCCGCCTGGACGCGGGGGAGCAGGCACACATGATGGACCTGCTGGAGCACTGTGCCAGCTCTGCAGGAAGTCCCGGCCCCGTGCAAAAGGTGCGGCCGGCCCTTCGGCAGCTGCTGGACGCCGTCGGAGATGTTCCCGCCCTGGTGCTGGGCAGGCGCGCGGATGTGCTGGCCGGAAACCGGCTGGCCCACCTGCTGTTCGCCGATTTCGCGGCTTTGCCTGCAGCCGAGCGGAACCTGACGCGCTGGATCATCCTGGATCCAGCGGCCGGAGCGTTGTTCAGGGATTGGAAGACCGTGGCCGCTGAGGCTGTCGGGGCGCTGCGCATGGACGTGGGCCGGCACCCCAACGATCCCCAAACCAACCATTTGGTGGGCGAACTTGCTGTCCACAGCGAGCATTTCCGTCAGTGGTGGGCCGGCCACAGGGTTGCCACGCGCTCCGCGGGAACGGTCCGGTTGCACCACCCGGTTGTAGGCGACCTGGAACTGAACTTTGAAACCCTGAGTCTCCCGGACGACCCCGACCAGCTCCTGCGGGTCTATTCGGCGAAGGCAGGTTCGCCGTCGTCTGACGCTCTGACGCTCTTGAACTTTGGCGACATGGGCGCCCAAGCTGAAGTCTCGACACCCGAACCCGCCCGCCGAGAAGGCAGTTAATGACAATCCGGAGCTCCGGAACTGTCATCAACTGCCATCTCGTGTGGGTAGAGGGGGAGTCAGCGCTCCAGGCGGAAACCGAGCTTGATGGTGACCTGCCAGTCGGCCACTGCGCCGTCCTCGAGGTGGCCGCGGATTTCCTTGACCTCAAACCAGTCCAGGTTCCGCAGCGTCTGGGAGGCTGTTGCGATGCCGTTTTTGATCGCGTCGTCAACGCCTTCGGTGGAAGTTCCTACAATTTCGGAAACGCTATATGTGTGGCCAGCCATGGTGCTCCTCATCAACGTCTTACGAATCTCTGGAAAATCCGACCCGCCAGGCAGGCCGTCCAAGCAGACTAGCCCACGGATCTCCGTGCGGCCAGAGCCTGCGCTGGCTTAGCTTTCGCGCCAATCATTGCTGGTGATGTGCGAACCGGCCTGCGGTCCCATCTGCAGCATTCCGCCGTCCACGGGCCAGGACGCTCCATTGACGTAGCTCGACGCCGGGGATGCGAGGAAGGCGATGACGGCGGCGATTTCCCGTGCGTCACCGGGGCGTCCCAACGGAACCCCGGGCCTTTCCTTCTGCGTGGGATCCTCGTCTTCCTGGCCGGTCATGGGCGTCGCAATCTCGCCCGGTGCCACGTTGTTGGCGGTGATTCCGTACTCGGCGAGTTCCAAGGCCATGGTTTTGATGAGGCCGCCCAATCCGTGTTTGGAAGCATCGTAGGCGGAGGCCCCTACCCGCGGCTGGAATTCGTGCACGCTGGTGACGGCGATGATGCGCCCGCCGCGGCCTGCCCTCACCATGCGCTTGGCCGCTGTTTGCATGGCTACGAACGCACCGTTGAGGTTGGTGTCCAAGGTGGACATCCAGGTTTGGTAGTCGAGGTCCAGGAACTTGGTGCCGTCGCCGGTTCCGGAGTTGTTGACGAAGACGTCCACGCCACCGAGTTCCTCAGCGAGTTTGTCGATTGCGTCCACCGTGCCTTGGACGTCTGTGGTGTCGAGTTGATGGACTACGGCTTTACGGCCGAGGCCACGGACTTCTTCCGCGGTTTCCTCGGCGCCCTTCTGGTCCGTGTGCCAGGTGATGCCCACGTCCATGCCCGCCTTGGCCAGAGCCACCGCCGTGGCCCGTCCGATGCCTGAATCCGACCCCGTGACAATGGCTGTCTGCGGGGAAAATGATGCGTCGCTCATGGTCCTGCCTTTCGCTCGGGTGATCATTTCGATAGATGTACCCCTACCCAGTGATACTGGGCATAAACACTCCCGGCGCAAAGGGTCATCCCGGCAGATGATGATGGAGTGTAGATTTTCTTGCAGCAGCACCCAGTGATCCCCACAACCAGGAGTCCTCATGTCAGAAGTTATTGTGGTCGGCGTCGACAACAGTGAGACCGCCAAGCGCGCAGCAGTGGCAGCAGCGAAGTTCGCCACCGCTCTCGGCGCCGAACTGCACGTGATCAGCGGCTTCTCCGATGACCGCATCGAAGAATTCGGCAGCGGCAGCGACCGCATCACCGTCTCCTCCGCCGACTCAGCGGAATACGTTGCCCGCAAGGTCTCCGAAGAACTGGACGTTCCTGCCGGAAACATCAAGTACTTCGCGGCGCGCGGTACTCCGGCCAACGCCCTCATCAATTACGCCGAAACCAACAACGCCTCGCTGATCGTGGTCGGCAACAAGCGCATGAAGGGCCTGGGCCGCGTCCTGGGCAGCATCGCCAACAGCGTTGCCCACGGTGCGCCGTGCGACGTGTACATCGTCAACACGGACGTCGACGCGTAACCACCCAAGTAAGTAACAGCAAACGTCGCTATGACCGCTCATAGCGACGTTTGCTGTTACCCAGTTGGGCGCCCCGGCGCTTAGTGTCCCTGGAACGCTTCCGCCAGCCACCACGAACCACCGTCGGACGCGATCTTGGCGTCGATCACCAGGGGCCGGTCTTGTGTCCCGGCTTCATAGGCCGCGATCCACGGGCGCGCAGCTTCCAGGTCCGCGATGGTCCGCACGGTCACACCTTCGGCACCGAACCCACGGGCTATGGCGGCGATGTCCGTTTCCGGGAACACGACGCTGGAGAGCTCGGCCTCCGAGTGCTCCGACGCGAAGTGGTGGACCTCCGCCCCATACGCGGCGTCGTTGTAAACGATGCACACCATGGGCAGTTTCAGCCTCGCGGCGGTCTCCAACTCGCTGATGCCCATGAGGAACCCACCGTCGCCCGCGCCCAGCACCGGCAGGCGCTGAGGCTGGGCAAGCGCGGCGCCAATAGCCGTGTAAAGCCCCAGCCCGATCGCCTGAAATGCCTGCGTGAAGCAGAACCCGAACTCATCCGGAACAGCGAGGTACTGGCTGGGGTAGCCCATGAAGTTGCCGGAATCCACGGCCACGATCCGCTCGGATGGGAGCATCGAATCGAGTTCCCGGGTGAGGACGCGGGGATCGATGGAGGTCGCCGTGGACAGATCCGCCGTGGAAACGTCCCGCCACCGCGAGCCCCGCTTGATGGCCAGGGCGTTGGTTTCGGTGCGGTACTTCCCAGCGGGCTCGGATTGCACGGTCCGCAGCGCCGTCAGGGTGTCCACAGCAGTCAGCGCAGAATCACCCAGCAGCCCCAGGGTGATGGGTCGGTTGGCGCCGAGCGCGGAGTCTTCGACGTCGATCTGCACCACGTTGGTGCCGGTGGAGATGAGTCGTCCGTGCCGCATGGTCCACATGTTCAGCGCGCAACCCCACCCCACAATCAGGTCCGCACCGCTGATGAGTTCCGCAGTGGTGGGCGACGAAAAACCACCCGAGATGCCCAGGTTGTGCGAGTCGCCGTTGAACAGTCCGCTCGCCACTGCCGACGTTGCCACCAGCGCACCGGCATGCCGTGCCAATTCCAGGATCTCGTCCCGGGCGCCCCGTCCGCCGCGTCCCGCGACGAACACGGGCCGTTCCGCGGCGGAAATCAGGGCCACCAACTGCTCCACTGCGGCAGCGTCCGGGCGGGTCTTTAGCGGCTCAGGCACGACGACGGCACTCACCTCATCCGCGGCGCTGGCACTTTGGACGTCCAACGGCAAGCTCAGGACCACCGTTCGGCGCTCGTTCACCGCGGTCCGGAAGGCCCGGACAGTGTCTGCCACAGCTGTGGCGGGGGAGTGGATCCGTTCGGCCACGGCGCCGACGCTTCGGGCCAACGCGTCTTGGTCGATCTTGAAGTTGGACCGGATCGCTGCAGCCTGGGTGTCGGCGGTCAGCACGATCATGGGAGTGCGGCTCTTCGCGGCTTCACCGATTCCCGTAATGGCATTGCTGAGCCCGCAGCCCTGGTGCGTGGTGACCACTCCCACCTTGCCGGACATCCGCGAGTAGGCGTCGGCCATGGTCGCAGCACCGCCTTCGTGCCGGGTGGCGGTGAAAGAGATTCCTTCGGCCATGAGGGTGCCGGTGACATCGAAGTTGCCGCTGCCCACCACTCCGAAAACATGCCCGACGCCGAGCTTCGCCAGTGTCCTGCCCACCAGGGTGGAAACCCGTACCTGCTCACTCATGCCTGCTCCACCGCGCCCTTTTCCACCAGCGCGTAGACCCGGCTCGGGCTGCCGGTGCCGCCCACAATGGGCAACGGAGCAACCACCAAGGTGGCGCCCGTAACGGGGAGCCGGTCCACGTTCCGCAGCGAGGTGACGCCATATTTATCCGCACCGAGGAGGAACGAATGCACGGGGAACATCGGATCCAGCCCGCCGGCCTGCCCGGCATCGATCCCCACGGTTTCAACACCGAAACCGCTGATCGAAGTGTTACCGGCAAGCCACTTGGCACCTGCCGCAGAGACACCGGGAGTGTGGGGTCCGGCGTCGTCCGCGTTGACGAAAGCCGCAGCGTCAGCGCCACGCGCCGCCCAACCGGTCCGGAAGATGATCCAGCAGTTCTCCGGAAAAGCGCCGTGCTGTTCCTGCCATTGCTCAAAGTGCTCAGGTTCCAGCAGGAAGTCAGGGTCCGCGGAGACCTCTGCGGTCTTGTCGATCACCGCGATGGGCCCCACCAGGCGGTGGGGTTCGATCTGGTCCACGGATTTGCCATCCTTGCCGGTGATCCAGTGGACGGGCGCGTCCAGGTGCGTCCCGGCGTGCTCACCCACGGTGACGTCGTTCCACGCCCAAGCCGGTCCGGCGTCGTCGAAATTGCTCACCGGCGAGACGGACAATCCCACCGTGTTCGCAAAGGGCTGCGGCAGGTTCAGGATGGGGGTTTCGGAGCTGAGGGGCGTCGTGAGGTCGATGATCTCCACCGAGCCATTCGAAAGGGCTGCAGTGAGCCCGGCCAGAACAGACATTGTTCTCCTATCGCTTTCTTGGTTTAAGTGCTGCTTGAAGACGCGAAAATCGTGAAGTTTTGGTCGTCAGTTTTTGGGCTACCAAATGTCCCGAGCCGCCGGAGAGGCCGGGACCAGGGTGGGTTGACGCGCCGATATGCCACAGGCCTTCGACGGCGGTTTGGTGGCCTGCCGCCTCGGGGAACGGCCGCCAGAGCAAGTTTTGAAAGAGCTCAGCGGACCCTCCATAGGGGTCGCCGTTGACGGCATTGGGATTAGCGCCGGCCAGGTCCGTGGGGGCGATGATGTCTGAAGCGAGAACCGTGGCCTGGGTTCCCGGTGCGAACTGCTCCAGCCGGGCAAGGGCCCGCTCCAGATAGCCCTGTTTCAGCTCCTCGGTCCAGCCTTCCTCCACTGACAGTTCGCCGGCCGCATCATCTACGGGAGAGAACGGAACCTCCTGCAGTTGCAGCCACAGCGTGGCTTTGCCCTCTGGAGCGCGGGACGGATCCAGCACGCACTGCTGCCCGACCACCACCGTGGGTTCGCTGGGCAGCAGGCCGGCTTCGGCCTGGGCGCAGGCGATTCCCGTGCTGTCCGAGCCGTTGCTGATGTGCACCAGCGGAACTTCGTTGAGTCGCGGATCGAGCCACTCCACGGGTTTGTCCAGGGCGAGGTGGATCTGCAGGGCGCCGCGGCCGTTCTGGTAGCGTTCGGCCGCCGCCGCGGTCGCGGCCGGTGGCTGGCTGAGCAGCCGGGTATACAGTGCTTGCGGCGAGACGTTGGCCAACACGGTGCTTGCAGCGACCACGCCCTGCGCAGTGCGAACACCGGTGACTCTGCCTGAACCGCTGTCCACCAGGATCTCTTCCGCCTCAGCGCCCAGCATGATCTGAACCCCGTTGTCCCGCAGCAACGACTCAAACGCCGCCACGAACCTCGACGCCCCGCCTTTCACCACCGGGAGCCCAAAACCGTGCATGGTCATGGCCATCACCGGCAACATCACCCCACCTGTTGCCTGGTCCGGGCCAAGCCCCGCGTGCAGGAGCCACGGAGACCACAGCTGGTCCGTTTCCCACCCATCAAAGCGGCTGCGGGTGTAGTTCCGGCCGCTCATCACCGCGTCCCGGACGAACGACTCTGTGCCGGAGAAACGTCCACGCCGGACGGCTCCGAAGGCAATCTTCGCAACCTCCCTGAATGATCGAAGCTCCGCCCCGAACGCCCCAAAAACCGTGCCGGCATTCCGCTCAAGGTCATTCAACATGGCCAGGTAGGCGGACTGGTCGCCGGTGACCTTGAAAGCGGCAGCCGTGTCGCCCGGATCCCGCTGCGCAATGACCACCCGGTGAGCTCCCGTGGCCGGATCTGCGGCGACGCTCGCGGTCACCGGGCCGTTGGTGTTGCAGTACTCCAGACCCCTGGCGTGCAGTTCCTTGCCCAAAGCCGCGTACGCACCACCTGACACGAACAACGGGTGCCAGGAAGAGAAGGAGTCGTGCACGAAGCCCGGCAGGGTCCGCTCGGAGGAATGAATGAAACCTCCCAGCCGGTCCGAACGCTCGATGATGCAGACGCGCTTCCCGTCCATGGCGAGCTCAGCTGCCGCGACCAAGGAATTGATACCCGAGCCAATGATCGCGACGTCAACGGAATCGACCATCTCCGCTCCTTTCAGAAGTGCTCAGAATGTGGCTAGAAGTCCGGGTGGCTGGCGGTTGCGTGGTATTTGCCGCCATGGAACACCAGGGGAGCGCCGCCGTCGTAGTCGTATCTCTCCACTTCCCCCACATAGATGACATGGTCGCCGGCGTCGTGCCGTGAGACCGTACGGCATTGGAAGGAGGCCACCGCGCCGTCCAGCAGCGGAACACCGGCGATGCCCTCGGTGGTGTCCGTGCCGGCGAACTTGTCGATGGCGGGGGTTGCGAACTGGCGGGACAGGACATGCTGGTCGCTGGCCAGGATATTGATGGCGAAATGCGTGGCGTTCTCAAAGTCACCCAGGCTGGGCGACCGTTTGCTGGGACACCACAGCACCAAAGGCGGTTCCATGGAAACTGACGTGAATGAATTCGCGGTCATCCCCACCTTCCGGCCGTCGGCAGCAACAGTGGTCACCACGGTAACGCCTGTGGCGAATTGCCCCAACGCGCCCCTGAAATCCCGGATATCAAAAACCGAGGAGTCTTCCTCTTTGCGCGCCTGCATGAAATCGGCTGCGGCAGTGGGATCGAACCACCACGGGTAGGACGTCCGGGGATCATCGAACCCGGCCACGATGCCCGCTGCCAGGGCCGGGTGTTCAGCGGCTTCGCTGAGGAGGGTTTTCTGGTGGTCCCTGCGGGGCTTAAGGAGGTCGTTGGTCCATTCAACCGCCCACTGGCCCCATCCACGCCAGAACTCATCGAACGTCCGCTCCATCCAGTGGCGGTCGAACGGCTGCCGGCCCCTGCGAACTATCGCATCGAGGTAGTACTTGGCTGCCAGCGTCGCATTGTTTGAGCCCTGCCCGGTGAGGGGATCGTTGAGGACCACTGCGTCACCCAAGCCGAACACCAGCTTGCCGTTGGCCAACTCCCCGACGGCGGACCTCACCGTTGGCGTGATGCGCCCCAGAAGGGTGGCGCCGCTGTCGGTCAGTTCCGCGGTGGCAAAGTTCTCTGCCTCGTGCGGAAAGTGCTCCCTCAGGATCTCCAGCGATCGCGCAAGGTGCTCTTGCGGGGTCCCGACGTCGGTCCACCGGTCCATGGGGCCGCCCACCACGCCTTCGAACACCATCATGCGGCACGGCCCGGAGACGGTCAGGCCCGGGAACGTAAAGAACTCGCCGACGCCGGGGACCATGGACATGCGGATGGCCGCGCCGCTGCTGGAGGTGCTGTCCGGTGACGCGTCGCCCGCGACAGCACAGCTGCCGGCCGTGACGTAGGTGAGCGCCAGGACCCGCTGCGGCCGGTCGAAGGGCGACTTTGCCTTGTCGCGCGGGAAAATCTGGCCGATCTCGCCCTTGCCGGTGCTGACAATCACCAGCTCGTACTCGCGGGCGAGCTCTTCGAGCATGCGCGGAGTGACCTTCTCAATGCGGAAGTCGCCCCCGGCGGCCACGAACGTCTCGACCCAGAGTGCGCTCTTGATCCGTTGGTCGATGGAGCGGGCCGGCCCATCCAAGGGGGCCTCCCATTCGACGGGGTCATCAGCTTCCACGCGCAACCGGATGGAGGTGATGCCCGGGACGGAGCCTGACTCGTAGAACTCCGTGAGCGCTGTACCCATCTGGGCTTCGGCGTCGAGCGCGGTGGAGAACATGCACTGGCTGGACATGACTTTGCCGGTGCGGATCTGGGCCGCGGAGCGGTCGGACAGGAGCGTCACGGCGTAGCCATCCCGCTGCAGGCCCAAAGCCAGTTGGGCACCGGATTCCCCGGCCCCGACGATTGCAATTTTTCGCATGGTTAAGTCCTTGCTGGCACGGGTGTGCTATTAAACCTTGGCGGCGGAGAGGCCGGCCAGGTAGTCGGCAGCTTTGTCCGGGTACATGAACCAGTCCTGGAATTCCGGAGGGTGGTTGAAGCCGTTGGCGAAGCGGTGGGCAATGGCCGGCTCGTTGTTCGCGGCGCCCAGGAGTTCAAGGACGTGGGGCGGCGGTGGGGCCAGGAGGGCATTTGTCCAGTGTGCAACGTGCTGGGCGTAATCCCAATAGCGCTCGAAGGTGGCCTGCATGAACGGAGCGTCAAACGGCTGCGCCTCGTGTTCAATAATGCTGGCCAGATACGACGCCGCGCACTTGCTTGCGTTGTTGGACCCCTGGCCGGTGATGGGATCGTTCAAGACCACGACGTCGGCCAGCCCCAGTACCTGCCTGCCGCTGGGCAACGTGGCGATGGGGTGGCGGACGGTGGGCGCGAACCGGCCTTGGAGGACGCCGTTGGGATCGGTCAGCTCGACGTCCGTGGCCCGCTCTGCTTCCCACGGCAGGAAGGTGCGCAGGATGTTCTTGGAGTTCTCCAGATGTTCCTCCGGTGTGAGGCCCTTCCAGGTGTCCATAGGCCCGCCCGGCACTCCTTCGAAGACCATGATTTCGCAGGGGCCGGTGGTGGTGAGGGCTGGGAAGACGAAGTACTCGCCAACTCCGGGGATGAGGTTGAACGAGACCGCCGAGTACTCTTCGCGGGGCTTCAGGCCCTTCACGTAGGTCAAGGCAAGGGCGCGCTGCGGGGCGTCGTAGGTGCTGCGTTCGGCGTCGCGGGTGAAGAGTTGAGCGATCTCGCCTTTACCAGCCGCCACGATCACCAAGTCCGAGTTCTGCGTGTATTTCTCCAGCTGGTCCATCCCGGCGTCGTCAAAGATCAGCTCACCACCGCGCGCAACAAACTCCTCCATGAACCGCGGAAATTTCACCCGCTGATCGATGGACTTGGCGTGGTTATCCAGGCGGGATGCCCAGCTGATGGCCTTCTGACCTGGCAGTTCAGGGTGGGGGATGGTGAAGGAGATGCCGTCCACCGTGGGGGCGTCGGGCCAGAAGTCCAGCCCTAATGCGCGTTCGTGCTCCAGCGCGTTATGGAAGATGCACTGGCTTGAGGCCACTTTGCCTTCCTGGATTTCCTGCGGGGTGCGGTTGGAAATGGTGGTCACATGGAAGCCCGCGTCCAAAAGCCCGATGCCGAGCTGCAGCCCGGACTGTCCTGCTCCGACGATGGTGATGTGGCGTTGCGTCATGGTGTTTGTCCTTGTCTGTCGAGTTGCTGTGAGGCCGTGTCAGTTGGCGGCGAGCAAGGGAATGGTTTCTTCGGCCCGCTCCGGGCCCAAAGCGGAGTAGCCGCCGTCGACAGCCCAATCGGCGCCGGTCACGAAGCTGGCTTGGTCGCTGGCGAGGAACGCGACGACGTCACCCACCTCGTGCGGGCGGCCGACGCGCTTGAGTGCGTGGAACGGTGCCGCCACGGAGTCCGTCTTCTCCAGGTTCCCGTTGCTGAGGGAGTCCATGATGTTGCTCCACACCCAGCCCGGGCTGACCGAGTTGACCCGGATCCCATCCGATGCGAAGTCCACTGCCATGCTGCGGGTCACCTGCACCAAAGCAGCCTTGCTGGCGGGGTACAACCATCGGCCTGTCTGGGCAACGGAGCTGGAAATGGAGGTGAAGTTGATGATGGCGCCGCGCCCCGAAGCCTTGAGGTACGGGCGGGCCGCGTTGCTTGCCACGACGGCGCTCACGAGGTTGACGTTGAGCGCCTCGAGCCAGTCGGCACGACCGGAAGCCGCGCCGTCGTCCTTGTAGGTACAGGCAAGGTTCACCAAGATGTCGAGCCCGCCGTAGAGGGCCACGGTTTCCTCAACGAGTTCGCTGACTGCGGCGTCGTCGGTGATGTCCGAGTGGGAAAAGTGGACCCCTTCCCCGAGTGCTTTGGTGAGCGTGTCGCCGTCGGGAGCTATATCGGCCACCACCACTGTGGCCCCGGCGTCCCGCAAAGCCATGACCACGCCCTGGCCCACCTTGGTGGCTCCACCGGTGACGATCGCTGTCCTGCCCGTGAGTGCTGACATGTGCCGAACCCTTTCCCGCGATGATGATGTTACGCAAATATGACGTGCGTCATATTTGTCCTGTAAGCGACTCTAGGCAGCCGCCGTCGTCCGGAATATCCACGTGGCGCGAGGATTATCCGAATTACGCAGGGTCTTCCTCTTCTTCATGCCAGCCGACCCAAGCCGCGGAAATGAGGCGGGGTTCCCCGGCCCGAAGCTCTGCCGTCCAGAGTTCGAAGTGACTCCGGTCCCATTCGTCCCGGCGGTCATGAACAGCCTTGATGTTCTTCACTTGTGCTCACCTCGCTTCCGTCACTGTTGTGGTTCTGTGAGCTGCGTCATACTTGTCCTAAAAGCGACTCTAGGCAGTAGCTGCACTCCGGAATATCCGCTCGGCGCGGGGATCATCCGAAAAGCGAAAAGACCCTGTGTAGTGGAAAACGGTGAAGTAGGTGGCGGATGGTGAGGATTCTTCCTCGTGACGTTCTGCGGGGGCGGCCCACCTTGGCCACCACCGACGTGGACCAAGCGCACGCCAAAATTGCTGAGCTTTTTTGCAGTCACGAGCTGTCGCCGCGGACGCGCCAGTCCTCGGTGGACATGAAGTTGCGTTCCCTCCACCGCGGCGATGTGGGAATCGAGTTCCTGGACTACGGCGCGGACGTTCGGATTGAGCCGGAGGGTCTCCAGGACTTCCATTTAGTGCAGATCCCGTTGGCGGGGCACGCATCCATGAAGGTGGGCGCGAGCACTGTGGAATCGAGTCCGGCGATGGCCACCGTTCCCCCGCTCGACAGGCCCTTCTCCATGAGCTGGGACAGCGGCAGCCCGCACCTCATTGTGTACGTGCGGCGGGCAGCGCTGGAGCGGGTGGCGTGGCATCTCAACGGCGCGGCACTTGGTGGGCTGGGCTACGGCATGGACCTTTCAGGTGGCGCCGGGCGCGCGTTCTTGAGGGCCGTCGTCGAACTTCATGACGACATGATCAGCCAGCCGCAGTCCGCGGCTCCCGCCTTTGTTCAGGGGTTGTTGGCGGACAGCATGATCTCGCGCTTGCTGATGGCGATGGAGCCGCCAGGCGTGGAGGCCCGGGACGCGGCCTCGGAGGGCCGGCTGGTCCGCGAATGCCGCGAGTTGTTGGAGCGTCACGCGGCCGAAGAACTCACTGTCCCTGACATCGCCGAGTGCCTGGGAGTTTCGGTCCGGACCCTACAGACCGCGCTCAGGGCGGAAACGGGCGCGACGCCGTCGGAGTTGCTGCGCAGTATCCGGCTGGACCGGGCCCGGGAGATGCTGCTGGAAGCGAGCCCGCGGGAGCAGAGTGTCACGGCGGTGGCGGAGTTGTGTGGTTTCACTCACCAAGGGCGCTTCTCTGCGCTCTACGTGAAGGCCTTCGGCGAATTACCAAGCGAGAGCTTGCGCCGCTAGGCAGGAGGCGGAGACTTCTGAATCGCGCAGAATGCGGGGCAGGAATCCCAATTGATCCAATTCCCGAACCAGAAGTGGCGTTAGTTCACTCGGGGCCAGCCGAAGCCGGTAGGATCTCTTCCCCTTGGCGATCGGTTCAATGACGCCGCGGTCCAGGAGCTTTCGAATGTCTTGACTTCGTGTCGCAGCTGAACCTGTGAATGCTGAACTAAGGTCTGCGGCCTTCACGTCAACTTTCCGCGCGATGATGGTCAAAGCCAGGGCTTCGTCCGCCGTGAAGCGCGACGAGGCGAGGCCTCGCGCGATTGCGGCAACCAACAGGCCTTCCGTAACGAAGTCCTTGTCACCGAGTTTCGCCAACCTTCTGAGGTCTGTCAGTAGTCCTTCGAGGACATACGTCGACCAGCGAATCAGGGACTCGGGTTCGAGGGAATCGGCGTCTTCGAGTCGTTCGTAGTAGAGGGCGCGGTTCTCCCCAAATACGGCCGTTGGGTTCAGCGCCCAGTATCCGGCGGTGTCGGAGAACCCTTGCCGCCGCATGGCGGCGTAAGTCATGAGTCTCCCGACACGACCATTGCCATTGCCGAAAGGATGAATCCAGACGAACCGATGGTGGGCGAGCGCAATCTTGAGGAGCTCGTAGTTTTGATCTACGTCCGCATTGATGAAGTCGAGGAGTGCCGTCATGTCTCCGTGCACGCTCCCTGGCGAGGGTGGTCGGTGCGATGAGCCGCTGATGGTGACATCGGCGAGCCTGTAGGCACCAGGTGTGTGGTCCCCTTCACGTTCCAAACCGGCCACGGAGATGCGGTGCAGCTCCCGGACAAACCCGTGCGTCAGTATCGTCCCCCGGCCGACGGCGGAGTCGACGAAAGCCGTTGCTTCTTGGAGCTGGTTCGCAACTGTGTGAAGACCTCGGGAGCGGTGGTTCCTTCACCTAAATCTGCGCGAACCCGTTCAAGGTCGATGATGGCTTTCGCCAGTGGAGAGCTAAAGGGGAACTCGGGAAAATCGAGTGGGTTCACGGGGAGAATGTTCCAGAGAGGTTTCCAACAATTAAGAGCATGGCCGGATTATTCCCTAGAAATCAGTGATTTCGCTAGACCCGGCCCGTGCAGGAATTAAATTATCCGAGTCCAACAATTAAGGCGCCTGTGCCAGTTACGCCTCCAGCACGTACGTCTTCAGGTCGTCCAGCGTCTGCTGCATGTGCGCGTCCATCGCGAGTCGGGCCTCGTTGGGGTTGCGGGATTCCAGCGCCGAGGCAATCTTCCGATGGTGGCCAATGGCGTGTTCCTGAATCTCCGGGAAAGCCGATGTTTCGGTGCGGCGCGCTTCGAGGACCCGGTGCAGCGGCTCAAAGAGCACAGCCACAAACACGTTGCCGGAGGCGTGAAGAATCACGTCGTGGAAGGCGAGGTCGGCTTCCACGAAGGCCGCCAGATCGTTGACTTCGTGGGCGGCCTGCATCTTGTCGACGTGTTCGCTGAGTGCCGTGAGTTCCTCGTCGGAGATACGTTCGGCGGCGAGTTCGCAGGCGCCGGTTTCCAGCATGCGGCGGAGCTCAATGAGCTGGATCGCGGCGGCCGCGTCCTTGGTGCCCTCAGATGCCGCCCGCAGCACGGCTTCCAGCGATGCCCACTGATTCAGGGGGTTGACGAACGTGCCGCGGCCGCGCTCTACGCTGAGAATCCGTTGCGCTTCGAGGGTCTTCATGGCCTCACGCACGGTCATGCGGCTCACCTCGTGCTTGGCGCTGAGCTCAAGCTCACCGGGGACCACCGTTCCGGGCGGAAATTCACCCGCGATGATGCGGTCCAGCAACTCATCAGCGACGACGCCGACCAGCGACTTGCGTGCCATGTATCCCCATTTCCTGTACTCCGACCACCCTTTGTCCCGCGTCTTCCCGGGGTGGGATGGTTGTCAGACATCTTACGCTGGCGGTGGCCAGCTTGTTTCCCAAAATTCATGCAGCGCCTCGGCACATTCCTGCGGCTTCTCCCAGTGGACACTGTGGCCCGCGCCGGGAATGGCCTTCAGTCGACGCTGGGGGCTTTCGGCCACGAACGCGCGCAGGTGCTCTATGGGCCGAACCCGGTCTTCAGTTCCGGCGAGCACCAGCAACGGCGCGTGGACGCGCCCGGGTACTGAAGGTTCGACGCCGGTCATGGCCGCCAAGGCGCTGGCGGACAGAACAGGGAAGGGGACATTGAATCCGGTGCTGAGCCGCACCATGTCTGCTGCCGGCAACACCCCGTACCAGGCGTTCATGAGCTTCGCGATGGTTCCGGAATCGAAGAACCCTTGGTCCAGCTGTGACCTGAGCACATCCTTGAACCCCTGATTTTGCGGCACCGGCGCCATGCCCACCAGGGTCAGTGAAGCCACCAGCTCCGGGCGGGCCGCCGCCAGCGTCAGTGAAACACTGCCACCCATCGAATGCCCCACGATGTGCACGGGACCTTGGGCCCGTGCTTCAAGCATTGCCCCCACCGAAGCCGCTGCCGAGTCCAGGTTCCATTCGAAATCCGACGGCAGGAAATCTCCCGAATGGTAGCCGGGGAGGTCGAGAATCCAGACTTCGCGGCCGGCGTCGAGCAGCTTCCTGGCGAGAGGCTCCCAGTACACCGAGCCGGATGCCCAGCCGTGGATCAGCACTGCGGGCAACGGCTGACCTGCGGGAATGGCAGGGGTGAGGACGTTCACGTGCGGGAGCGGAACCACGCTGTCAGCCATGACCCCAGCCTAGTGACGTGGAGCATCTTGCGCGGTGAGGAGCCGTGTGTCACACTAATTCAAATGTTAGATGTCTGACATCTTACATTCACCAAACCGCTACACAGATTTCCCACGATGGAGTGCACAGTGACCCTTGAAGCAGACGTTCTGGCCGCTTTCCCGCCGGAAGTCCGGATTCCCGCTCAGCTGGTAGCTGACGCCGTTGCCGCGTCCGCCGCCACCACCCCGCGCGTTTTGGTTGTCCTCGACGACGACCCCACAGGCACGCAGTCCGTTGCGGATCTCGCCGTGCTCACCCGCTGGGAGGTTGAGGACTTCACCTGGGCCTTCACCCACATCCGTGAGAACCAGACCCAGGCCGCCGTTTACGTCCTCACCAACACCCGCAGCCTGGACCCCGCCGAAGCCGCTGCCCGCAACGAGGAGATTGTCCGCAACGCCCTCGCTGCGGCGTCGGGCAACGGTGGTGGTCCTCGGCTGCGCCTCGGCTTCGTCAGCCGCAGCGACTCCACCCTCCGTGGTCACTACCCCCTGGAGCCGGACGTCATCGCCGCTACCGTCGCCGCGGAAACCGGCGAACCCACCGACGGCGTCGTGATCGTTCCGGCGTTCCCCGACGCCGGCCGCGTCACTATCGGCGGTGTCCACTTCATGCGCGGCACGGGAGAAAACCTCGGCACACTTACCCCTGTGGCCGAGACGGAATTCGCCAAGGATGCGAGCTTCGGCTTCAAGAACTCTGAGATGGCCAAATATGTGGAGGAGAAGTCGCAGGGCCGCTTCCCTGCCAGCGACGTGATCGTCCTTGACCTGAACATCATCCGCGCCGGCGCGTCTGCCCAGGACCCCACCATCTCCGCCAAGGCCATCGCCGACGCTCTGGAGTCCGCCACCAACTCCACTCCGATCGTGGCCGATATCGTCACCGAGAACGACTTCCGCGCCCTTGCCCTGGGCCTCGAAGAAGCCGAACGGCGCGGCAAGAGACTCCTTTACCGCGTGGGCCCGCCGTTTGTCCGCGGCCGGATCGGCCAGGAAATCCGTACCGCTCTGACCTCCGAAGAGGCGTTCGCGGGCAATACTCCCTCTGCAGCCGGCGGCTTGATCGTGGTCGGCTCCCACGTTGGTGTCACGACCCGCCAGCTCAACGACCTCACAGCCGAGCACAGCTCGGCCAAGACTATTGAGATCGACGTCGAGAAACTCATCGCCGGTACCGAAACCGCGGGTGAAGCAGAGGCCGACGCCTACATCGGAACCGTGGTGTCCGACGTCGTGGACGCTCTCCACTCCGGTGACGTCATCGTCCACACCAGCCGCCTGCTCATCAAGACCGACGACGCCGCCGCGAGCCTGAAGATCGCCCGCACCGTCTCTGCCGCCGTCGTCGCTGTGGTCAACCGGACCCTGAAGACCTTCCCGCCGCGCTTCGTCATCGCCAAGGGCGGTATCACCTCCTCCGATGTGGCAGCGCATGGTCTGGAAATCCGCCACGCGATCGTCCGCGGGCCCATGCTGCCAGGCATCGTCTCGCTGTGGGAGCCGGTAGACGGTCCCGCAAAGGGCATCCCGTACGTCGTGTTTGCCGGCAACGTCGGAGACGACCAGTCCCTGACCCAGGTCACCCGCAAGCTCAGCAACACATTCTAGAATCCCGAACTTCAATGGAGAACACCATGACCAGCAGCAACTACACCATCACCGTCCTGGGTCTCGGGGCCATGGGCCTGCCCATGGCTACCCGCCTCGCATCCGAGCTCACGGTTCACGGCTTCGACATTGCCGAGCCGCGCCTTGAACTCGCCGCAGAAGCCGGCATCAAGACCTTCGCCTCAGCCCGCGAGGCTTCCCAGGACGCGGACGCGTTGCTCCTGGCCGTGCGCAACGGCGAGCAGCTCAACGATGTCCTGTTCGGTGAGAATGGAGTTGCCTCGGTATTGAAGCCGGGCGCCGTCGTGATCCTCGGCAGCACCGTTGGCACCGAAGCCATCCCCGCCACGGTCGCCAAACTCGCTGAGTACGGCGTCGCACTGGTGGATGCTCCGCTGTCCGGCGGTCCGAAGCGTGCCGGTGAAGGCGACCTGCTGATCGTCGTCGGTGCCGAGCCGGAGGCCCTTGAAAAGGCGCGCCCCGCACTCGAGCTGCTGGCCTCCACCCTGAGCATCGTGGGCGACAAGCCCGGCGACGGCCAAGCCCTCAAGACCGTCAACCAGCTCCTCTGCGGCGTCCACATCGCCGCCGCTGCAGAGGCCATGGCCCTTGCCGACGCCCTCGGCCTGGACCAGGCGAAGACCCTTGCCGCCCTCGAAGCCGGAGCCGCCGGTTCCTTCATGCTGTCCAACCGTGGTCCGCGCATCCTCGAGGCCTACTCCGAAGACGGCGCCGAAGTCCTCAGCCGCCTCGATATCTTCGTCAAGGACATGGGCATCGTGGGTAAAGCGACGCGCGCCGCCGGCCTCGCAGCACCCGTTGCCGCCGCAGCTGAACAGCTTTACCTTCTCGGCCAGGCCCAAGGCCTCGCCGCTGCCGACGACTCCGCCGTCATCAAGGTTGTCGCGCCCGCAAAGCGCACCGCCTAACCACCCCCATAAGAACCCGCGACGACGGCGATCCCCCCTTCGCCGTCGCCGCTACCTCCCGCCGGTCTTGCCTAGACTGGTATGTCAAAGGAGACACCCCCCATGAATCCCCTCGTTAACTCGTTGATGGTTCAGGCGGCCGACGCCCCCGCCATCAAACCCGCAGTGGAACTGGGAACACCCCTTCTGCTGACCATCGCCGCAGCCGGAATCGCTTTGCTGCTGGTGCTGATCATCCGCTTCAAGATCCAGGCTTTCGTTGCGCTGCTGGCAGTCAGCATCGTGGTGGGTGTTGCCGCCCAGATTCCGCTCAAGGACATCTTCACCGTGGTGACCACGGGCGTTGGCAGCACCATGGGCAAGGTCGCCTTGTTGATTGCCCTCGGCGCCATCCTCGGCCGCATGATCGAGGTTTCCGGGGGCGTGCAGTCCCTGGCTACCCACTTCACTGAGAAGCTTGGCGCGAAACGCGTCGCTATCGCATTGACCGCCGTGGGTTTCCTTGTGGCGATCCCCGTGTTCTTCGAGGTGGGCGTGATCGTCCTGGTCCCGATCGTCTATGCCTTCGCCAAAA
This sequence comes from Arthrobacter sp. D5-1, assembly GCF_017357425.1. Taxonomy (NCBI): domain Bacteria; kingdom Bacillati; phylum Actinomycetota; class Actinomycetes; order Micrococcales; family Micrococcaceae; genus Arthrobacter; species Arthrobacter sp. D5-1. Next base: position 395,805 of record NZ_CP014571.1, read on the forward strand.
TCGCGAACGTCCACCCCATCAAGTTCGGCCTGCCCATGGCGGGCATCATGCTGTCCATCCACGTCGCCGTACCGCCGCACCCGGGCATCGTCGCCGGCGCCGGTGTCTTCGGCGCCGACATTGGGCTGATTACCCTCATCTCCCTGATCATCTGTGTTCCACTCGGTTTCCTGTCCTACTGGGTTGCGAGCATCATGAACCGCAAGGAGTACGAGCTGCTCCCGGGCGTCAAGCAGCAGGTGGACGAGTTCGGTTCTGAATCCCTGGTCCACGTCGGCCACGACGGTCCGGGTGCCCGCGCCATCGCTCCTCCGCGTCCCGGCCTGATCATGTTCCTGATCGCCGCTCCGATCGCCCAGATCCTCCTTGGCACGGTCGGCACGCTGACCATCCCCAAGGACAACTACTGGTACGGCGTGGCCGCGTTCATTGGCAACCCGTTCTTCGCCCTGCTCGTCGCCGTTGCGCTGTCCTTCTTCCTGCTCGCTGTCCGCCGTCATTGGTCCCTCAAGGAAACCGGCGAGATCTTCGAAGGCGCACTCCCTCCCATTGCTTCCATCCTCATGGTGGTCGCAGCCGGAGGCGTGTTCGGTGAAGTGCTCCGCACATCCGGCATCGGCGCAGCCCTGTCGCATACCCTGGACAGCCTTGGCCTGCCGGTCATCGTGCTTGGCTTCATCATCTCGCTCGCCCTCCGCGCCGCGCAGGGTTCTGCAACCGTCGCCATCGTGACCACCACCGGCTTGCTGACCTCCGCCGTGATGGAAGGCGGCTACACCCCCGCGCAGATCGCCGTGATCGTGATCGCCATCGGATTTGGCTCGCTCGGCCTCTCACACGTCACCGACGCAGGCTTCTGGACCGTGGTCCGTTACTACGGCCTCACCGTGTCCGACGGCCTCAAGACCTGGACCGTCCTCACCACGATCCTTGGCCTGGCCGGCTTCGCGCTGACGTACGTCGCCTGGATCCTGGTAGGGGGCTTGGCCCACTGATGCGCACCACACTCGATGACCTGGTCACCTCTGCGCTGGCCGATGGCTCCGCAGTTCCGGCATTCACCTGCTACGACTTCACTACAGCCCTTGCCGTGGTTGCGGCCGCTGAGGATGCCCGTCTTGGCGTGATCCTGCTGGTCGCTCCGAAGACTGCGTCCACTGCCAACGGCCTGAGGCTCATCACGGCCCTGCGTGGCCTGGCTGACTCCGCGAGTGTTCCCGTCTCTGTCCAGCTTGACCACGCGTCGGATCTACAGGTCATTCGTGATTCCGTGGCCGCCGGTGCTGACGCGGTGCTCGCCGACGGTTCGTCCTTGCCCTACGAGGACAACATCGCCCTGGTCTGCGAAGTCCGAGCCGCGCTGGACGCGCTAGGTGCTGCCGACGTCGTGATCGAAGCAGAACTCGGCGGCCTTGCCGGCGACGAGGACAGGGCGTTCGGTACTGACGATTCAGCGCACGACGCCGCAACGTCAGTTGCGGGGCTCACTGACCCGGCGCAGGTGGCTGACTTCGTTGAACGAACAGGGGCGCAGCTCCTGGCCGTTGCAGTGGGCAACGTGCACGGCAAGTACAAGGGCGAGCCCACCATCCGCTGGGACGTGCTGCAGGACGTCGCAGCACGGACAGACGTTCCGCTGGTGCTCCACGGTGCTTCCGGCATCCCCGCCGATGAGCTCGCGAAAGCCCCTTCGTTGCGGGTTGGCAAGGTGAACTTCAACACTGAACTGCGCACCGGAATCCTGTCCACGCTGGAATCTGAAACCGCAGCGCACAGGGCCGATGGCGAGAATCTGCAAGGCCTGCTGTCCAAGTGGAACGTCTCTGCGGCGACCTTCGCCGGTGCCACACTGGAGTTGCTCAGCGCCTGACGGGCAGCGCGGCACCCCGATACCGGCATGACAGGGAGGCTAGGATCAAACCATGATCCTGGCCTCCCTGATTTTTGCGTCGATAGCTGCCCTGCTCCACGTTTACATCTTCACCATGGAGTCCATTACCTGGACCAAGCCCAAGACCTGGAAAACGTTCAGCATCACCTCCCAGGCTGACGCGGAAACCACCAAACCGCTCGCCTACAACCAGGGCTTCTACAATCTCTTCCTGGCTATCGGAGCCTTGATCGGAATCGTCGCAGTGGCCATGGGCGCCCCGCAGGTGGGCTGGACCCTCGTCTTCAGCAGTTGCGGTTCCATGCTTCTGGCAGCTTTGGTCCTCGCCGCAAGCGGCAAGAAGTACCTCCGCGCAGCGACCCTCCAAGGAACCACGCCGCTGCTCGCCGTCGTGCTTGGTGTCCTGGCGCTGACTCTTGGCTAGGACCCAGGCTCCCGGCTAGGACTCCGGCGGTCCGTCCTGGGCTGCGGCTTCGTCCATCCAGACCACTTCCCAGTGGTGCCCATCCAAGTCACGGAACGCCCGGCTGTACATGAATCCCATGTCCATGGGGTCGTAGGTTTCGGAACCTCCGGCGTCAAGGGCCTTGGTGGCCAAGGCGTCCACCTCTTCACGGCTGTCGGCCGAAATGGCGACTATTGCCGCCGTCGAGTTTTGGGTGTCCGCGATGGGCTGCTTGGTGAACTCGGCAAACTTGGCGTGGGTCAGGAGCATGGCGAAAATGGTGTCGCTGAAGACCACGCAAGCGGCGGTTTCATCGGTGAAGTTTGGATTGATGGAGTAGCCAAGGGCCGTATAGAAGGCCTTGGACGCCTCGAGGTCGCTGACGGGGAGGTTCACGAATATGGACGTAGTCATGGCTTCGATCCTGCCGGTGTTTCGCCGTCCCGTCCAGACCCCAAAAACCAGTGGTGGATGACCCGCCGATACCCAGCCATATCCAGCCTGCTGGCTCCGCCCCTTCGACGGGCGGACAATGGAGTCAACACGCAGGTGCGTGGGTTCCAAGGGAGAGCCATGGAGCGGGAATCGGAAGCGAACCACCGCGCAGGCCGGGACGCGGTGGCGCAGAGGGATCCGGCGATCGACCTTGTCCGGTTCACCTGCCTGCTCCTGGTGGTTGCTGCGCATTGCATGATGGCCAACCCTGTTCTGCAGAAGGACGGGACGGTCACCACGGAGAACGTACTCATGGAGCAAAGCTGGTTCACACCTGTGGCCTGGGCCCTCATGATCGTTCCACTGTTCTTCGTGCTGGGTGGTGTGACGGGCTTGCAGTCGTGGCGGCGCCTGAGAGCCCGCGGCGGTACCGGACTCGACTTCGCCCATCTCCGGCTCCTCCGACTGGTCCGCCCCGCCATGGCATTGCTCGCCGTCATGTGGGGAGGGCTGTGGGTCGCGCTGCTGCTGGGTGTTCACCCCCAGGTCATCCAGCTCATGGCCACCGGCGCCGCCATGCCGCTGTGGTTCCTGGCCGCCTATCTCACGGCGCAGCTCAGCGTTCCACTCCTGGCCAGGTTCCACGAACGCGCACCACTGCTGACCCTCGCCATGTTGGTGGCGCTGATCATCACGGTTGACTCCCTTCGAGGAGCGCTTCCCGTGCTCGCGTTCACCAATCTGATCTTTGTGTGGTGTGCGGTCCAGCAGTTGGGTTTCCTCATAGCGGATGGATTCTTGGAACAGCGCAGCCGTACCTGGTTGGTGGGTGTCATTGTCTCCAGCAACCTGTTGTTGGGGCTGGTCACAGGAGTGGCTGTTTATCCGGGCAACATGGTGGTCAATATCAACCCGCCCAACCTGTGCTTGCTGCTGTTGGGCATCTCACAGGCCGCAACGCTTCAGCTCCTCCGCAACGGAATTGAATGGCTCGCGGGAGTCCGCTGGATCCAGGCAGTCATTGCCGTAGCCGGCCGCAGGTCCATGACGGTTTATCTGTGGCATCTTCCGCTGCTGGTGGGCATGTCAGGTTTGTTGTTGCTCACCGACGTGCCCAAGCCCGCAGGTGGCACGCCCGAATGGTGGTGGGCCCGGATCCCTGTTTTCCTTGCCGTGGTCGCCTTGCTGGTGCCGGTGGTGTGGCTTTGTGGCTGGTTGGAGGACCGTCCGACGGCGGCAAGCCACGCGCGGGGTCCTTCGCGTACCGCTGTGGTGACGGCCGCCGTCGTCGTTTTGATTCCGCTTGCGGACGCCGCGTTAAACGGCCTGACGCTTGCCTTGTTGGGTGGGGGAGCGGCGTGCTTTGCCCTTTCAGTCCTGTTGCTGGGCAGGGTTCCGACGCCGGTGCTGCCGCTATCGCCCGACGTTGGGATCCATGAGCGGCGCGGCTATCAGGTCCCCACGTTGCGGGAGCCGGGTTTAAGTGCCAATCTCGAACCATGACCGAGTACACGGATTCACTGGCAGAGTCGTTCCGCCCTGGCGTCACTACGGTGCGCAACGACAAATTCCACCGCTATGAGCTGTACGTAGACGGCGATTTGGCCGTGATTTCCCAGTTCCTTGATCGGCCCGGTCACATTGATTTCATCCATACGGAAACCAAGCCCGGGTTCAACGGCCAGGGCCTGGCTAAAGTCCTGGCGCACTTTGCTCTGGACGATGTTGTGGCGTCCGGCAAGCGCATCATCCCGCATTGCCCGTATATCGCCGCGTACCTGAAAAAGCACGAAGGCTATGAGCAGGATGTTGACTGGCCCGCCGAGAAGCCCGTGGGCGAACCGGGCAACGAATAAGGCCTAAGCGGGCACTGGCTGCTCTGAGTTCTTCCTTCTCTTCAGTGGCAGGCCTGCCCTGTCCGCAGGGAAGGGCCAGTCTTTCCGTGCGCCGCTGAGGGAGACGATTGCGTCATTTTCATCGAAAACGACTTGGCCGCGGCAGCTGGCATGGACCTGCATGGCGCTGACCAGGCTGCCCCCGTGGATATGGTCGGCGTCGGTCACTAAATAGGTAAAACTCCGCATCACGGACTCCCCAGGGGCCAGCAGCCGGATCCGGAGGTCGCGCTCAACCGGTTCCGAGGTATAGCGCAGCACCTCCATGCCCTCGTTGGTGAAGGACCGGGGTACCAGCGTCACGTCCCGCAAATGGCTTGCGGAGCGGTTGATGATCCATGCCGTAAAGATGACGGTATCTCCTGGAATGGCCACCGGCCGGTCCGCTCCGTAGACCAGGGTGGCGCGGCCCGCATTCTTCTTGCGGGTGAGTGGACCTGATCTGTGCGGCGGCAATCCACGGACAATGGCGCTCGGTTGCTGCGTTCCGTCCTTATGGAGAGCACGCATCAGTTTCAGGAAGGGGCGGGGGCGGCGGGCGTCCATGGTTCCTCGATTCGCGCCAGGGTTCAGGAGGGTCATGTTTATTAGTGCGGCCAAGGTTGGGATCGTGACGCGAAAGTTGGAGTTCTCTACAGGCCCGCGACGCCCGGTTCAAGTCACACGGTTTCTGGTGTCACACTATTGTTTATGGATCAAGTAGTTGCGGTCGGCGCCGATGGGGCGTCACCACTTTCGGTGACGGCCTCTGCCAGCGATCCGCAGATCATTGCTTTGGTGCGTGAAGGCGCCACGGAGGCCTTCGACGTTCTCTATCAGCGGCACATGAAAGTGGCACAGTTCGTTGCCCGGTCCCAAACGGACAACCCGAGCGACGCGGATGACGTGGTGGCCGAGTCTTTCGCCACGATTTTTCAGCTGCTGACGGAGGGCAAGGGACCTAAGGAGTTTTTCCGGTCCTACCTCCTCACCGTGGTGAGGCGTACCGCACACGATAGAAACCGCAAAGCCCGCCGGATGCCCACGGCGGAGAATGACGCCATCCTCGATGCTCCGGTCCTGGACAACGATCAAGTAGTCAGCGAACTTGAGTCGAGCATGATGGCCAAGGCTTTCAAGTCCCTGCCGGAGCGCTGGCAGGCTGTTCTGTGGCACCTTGATATCGAGGGTCTGAAGCCTGCAGCAGCCGCTCCCTTCGTGGGCCTGACCCCCAATGGTGTCTCGGCGCTGGCGCTCAGGGCCAGGGAAGGTCTGCGCCAGGCTTATCTTCAGCAGCACATCAGCCGGACAGTGGATCAGGCCTGTGACGAATATGCCAGCCAGCTGGGTAAGTACGCCCGCAATGCGTTGAAGCGCACTTCCGCCGAGAAGGTAGGCGCACATCTGGAAGGCTGCGCGAAATGTACGGCCTTGCTGATTGAACTCAATGACATCCAGGGCGGCATGCGCTCCATCCTCTTCCCCCTGCTGACAGGGATCACCTTCACTCCGGCGGCAGCAGGGGCGATCGGCTTCGGTGGCACGTCTACGGGTGCGGCCAACGGTGTTGCCGGGAGTACCGCTGCACCCGGAAATGTCGCTGCCCAGGGTATCCGTGGCCTCAGCAACGTGTGGAAGTTGACGGCCACCGTGATAGTGGGCGTCATGGCATTGGCAGGGACCCTCATGTGGTTCCTTCAGCCCAGCCCGGCGTCGCAGTCCACTGCGTCCGAGGCCGTCTCCAACCTCCCGCCAGCCCAGGAGACTTCGTTGGCCACGGCGACCCCACTCCCGGCCGCGTCCTTGCCCGAAGTGGTGGAACCTCCGGCCGTCGAGGCTCCACGGGCAAATCCCTCTCCCGACAGTCCGGTGGCACTGCTGCCGGAACCACCCGCCGTCGTGATTCCACCAGCCCCGGCCCCGCAGCGGAAGGCTGTTGTAGTGGACTCCGGTACGGTGACGTCGACGCCGGCACCCGGCGGTGTGCCTCCTGCGGCACCCGCTACCCAAACGGTTGACGCCAAGTTCGCGGCTACGCAAGGGGCGAACCCGACGGAACGGACCCTCAAAGTGGACTTCTCGCTTCAGGGACAAGGCAGCCCGACTGCCGGCCAAGTGGACTTCACCCTGCCGGATGGGGCAACGTTCCTGGCTGGAAGAACTGTCGCTCCCGCGGGGTGGACCTGCGTCGGTGTCTCTGGGGGAGAACGCCAGATCCGGTGCAGCACCGACTCCGTGGATGGTACCGACCTCGCATTCACCGTGGGAGTTGCCCTGCCAGCTGCCGCCGTGTCTGGAACGTTGGATTACCGGTTTGCCGCGCAGGGTGTCATCACCAAGAACTTCACCAATACGTTCAGCTAGGCACTCGGACCCAGCCCCATGGCCTGCAGCCAGGGCTAGCCCGGGCGGCTCTGTCTTTCGGCGCGCCGGCTGCCTTCTTTGCCCTGTCTTTCCGGGGCCTTTAAAAATTTCTGGATTCTCTACCTTTTTTCGCGTCACGAAGAGATGCCTCCATCCACTGGAGTACTGGCGAGTAGCCTAGCTCGACGCCGATTCGCTTCTGTGGGTCGGCCTCGTGCGTGACAACGAAAAGCGAGAGAGAACCGTGAAACACACACGTCCACAAAAGCTGTTGGCGGCCGTCGTCGCCACAGCGATCATGTCGCTGGGGGTGGGTGGCGCCTTAGCGCCACCGGCCTTGGCGACAGTCCCGGGGTCCCCGGGTGTTGCCCAACCAGGAACGCCGGTCTACACCGAGGACTTCTCCAACCAAAATGCCACCAGCGGTGCCATCAGCATCCTCAACTACACCGGCGGCGCCGAGGCTGCCAATGAAACATACTTTGCAGACACCCCTTACACTCCGGCCGGCGGACAGTGCGATGGCTGGATACTGAATTCCTCCACGCCGTTGCCAACCTCTGACGCCGGGTGTACCAACAACCAGCCTGATGGTTGGAACCAAATCCGGCAAATGGCTGCCGCCCTTGGATTGGCCCAAGGCCAGACAGCTGCGGAATCCTCCACCAACCAGGTGCTGTCCGAATACACGAACAGCCCCACCGGGCGCATCACACCCGGAGTCCAGTTCCGGACTGAAGACAACACTATTCCTGCGACCGAGGGCCACTACTACGCAGTATCGGCCTACTTCGCACAGGTGAACTGCCACTCGACCCACGCAAAGGAGACCTTCAGCCTGCTGATCAACGGCACGCGCCAGGTCCTCAGCACCGGGCTTGATCCTTGTGGATCAAACACCACCAACGGCGCCGCCATAGAGATCCAGAAGCTCCAGTCTGCTGCCTACCAGGTGCCGATGGGCACCTCCCCTTCACTCGGTCTTGAGCTGAGGAACGAAGCCACCAGCGGTGCCGGTAACGATGTCGCTTTTGACCTTCCGCAGATCGTGGACGTTACCCCCCAGGTGGATAAGTCCTTCACCCCGTCCCTCATCGGCCCCGGCGGAACGTCCAAAGTTACCTTGACGGTGACCAACACAGACGATTTGATGGCCAAGAATGACTGGTTCATCACGGATACCCTCCCTGCCGGCGTAGTTGTTGCCGGTACCCCCAATATTGGTGGCACCTGTGTACAAGCCGCCGGAACCAATCCCCTGGTGCGCACGGCCGTTGCCGGCAGCAACACCATCGCGGTGACCGGCGGGGACCTCGCCCTGGGCATGACCTCCTGCACCATCGAAGTGGACGTCACGGCAGCAGCCGAGGGCACCTATGTCAACGGTCCGGCCAACATTGCCACCAACCTGAACCCGCCGGCTGACGCAACCTTGGTAGTCAAGGCCCCTCGCCTCGAACTGAGCAAGGCACTGGATGCCACTCGCCTGATGGATTCGGATCAGTTCACCACTGAGATCCGCACCGGCTCGGCTACGGGACCTGTTGTCAGCAACACTGCCAACGCCACCACCACCGGTACGGGTTCCACCGTCACTGCGGGTACAGGTGTCACTGGCGAATACATCGCTGACGCCGGGGCAACGTACTACCTGACGGAGTCGGGTACCAACCTGTCCGGCTACAGCAAGGTAATCACCTGTGTTGACGCCAACGGTCTTCAGGCTGGACTGCCCGTCGGAGCGGTAGTAGATGCTGCTTACTCCCTGGTGCCTGTTGCCGGCGCCGATATCAGCTGTGTTCTCACCAACACGGCCGTTCCGGCACCGGAATTGGAATTCACCAAGTCCGCTGACTCTTCAGACATCCAGGATCCGTCTGTTGTGGGTGACCAGATCACCTACACGTTCACGTCCACCAACACGGGCAACGTACCCCTGACGGGTGTCACCATCAACGACCCCTTGGATGGTTTGTCTGCCCTCACCTACACCTGGCCAGGGACTCCGGGCACCTTGCTCCCCGGTGAAACTGTGACGGCTATGGCCACCTACGCCATCACCCAGGCTGACATTGATGCAGGACACGTGGCCAACCTTGCCACCACCACGGGTAATCCTCCGACAGGTCCTCCTGTCACCCCGCCTCCGGCTGGTACGGATACCCCGCTGACTCCGGCTCCGGCCATGGAGTTCAGCAAGTCCGCTGATGCCTCGGCAATCCAGGATCCGTCGGTTGTGGGTGACCAGATCACCTACACGTTCACTTCCACGAACACGGGCAATGTCTCCCTGACCAACGTGTCCATCAACGATCCGCTGGCTGGCCTGTCAGCCCTGACCTACACCTGGCCCGGTGTTGCAGGAACGCTCCTGCCCGGCCAGACGGTCACCGCTACGGCAACGTACGCCATTACGCAGGCCGACATCAACGCCGGCCACGTCGCCAACACGGCGACTACCACTGGCACTCCGCCCACCGGTCCTGCGGTAACGCCGCCTCCGGCTGGTACGGATACCCCGCTGACTCCGGCTCCGGCCATGGAGTTCAGCAAATCCGCGGATGCTTCGGGCATTCAGGATCCGTCGGTTGTTGGTGACCAGATCACCTACACGTTCACTTCCACGAACACCGGCAACGTTCCGCTGACCAACGTATCCATCAACGATCCGCTGGCTGGCCTGTCTGCCCTGACTTACACGTGGCCGGGAACTCCGGGCGAGCTGCTTCCGGGCCAGACGGTGACGGCTACGGCAACGTACGCCATCACGCAGGCTGATATCACGGCCGGTCATGTGGCAAACTCGGCAACCACGACGGGCACCCCGCCTGTTGGTCCTCCGGTGACTCCTCCTCCGGGCACCACAGACACTCCGCTGACGTCAACTCCGGCCATGGAGTTCACCAAGTCCGCTGACGCGTCCGCCATTCAGGATCCGTCCGTTGTGGGTGACCAGATCACCTACACGTTCACATCCAAAAACACCGGCAACGTTCCGCTGACAAACGTGTCCATCAACGATCCCTTGGTTGGTCTCTCGGCTCTGGTTTACACCTGGCCGGGCACTCCTGGTGAACTGCTTCCGGGCCAGACCGTGACGGCTACGGCAACGTACGCCATTACCCAGGCTGATATCGACGCCGGTCACGTCGCCAATGCAGCGACCACCACGGGCACCCCGCCTGTTGGCCCGCCGGTAACCCCTCCTCCGGGAACCACAGATACTCCGCTGACCAGGGCTCCAGCCATGGAGTTCACCAAGTCGGCTGATGCTTCGGACATCCAGGATCCGTCCGTCGTGGGTGACCAGATCACCTACACGTTCACGTCCAAGAACACGGGCAACGTGAAGCTCACCGGCGTGGTCATTGATGACCCGCTGGCGGGTCTCTCGGCTCTGGTTTACACCTGGCCGGGCACTCCTGGTGAACTGCTTCCGGGCCAGACCGTGACGGCTACGGCAACGTACGCCATTACCCAGGCCGATATCGACGCCGGTCACGTTGCGAACGTTGCGACCACTACGGGTACTCCGCCCACCGGTCCTGCGGTGACGCCGCCTCCGGCTGGTACGGACACTCCGTTGACGGCTGGTCCGGCCATGGAGTTGACCAAGACAGCTGATGCTTCCGGCGTTCAGGATCCGTCGGTCGTGGGTGACCAGATCACCTACACGTTCACGTCCACCAACACAGGCAATGTGAAGCTGACTGGTGTGGTCATCAATGATCCGCTCGCGGGTCTTTCGGCTCTTACCTACACCTGGCCGGGTACCCCCGGCGAGCTGCTCCCGGGTCAGTCTGTAACGGCTACGGCAACATATGCCATTACGCAGGCTGATATCGACGCCGGTCACGTTGCGAACGTTGCGACCACTACGGGTACTCCGCCCACCGGTCCTGCGGTAACGCCGCCTCCGGCTGGTACTGACACTCCACTGACTCCTGGCCCCGCCTTGGAGTTCAGCAAGTCCGCTGATGCTTCGGCAATTCAGGATCCGTCGGTTGTGGGTGACCAGATCAATTACACGTTCACGTCCAAGAACACTGGCAATGTGAAGCTCACCAACGTGTCCATCACGGATCCGCTGGCTGGCCTCTCTGCTCTGACCTACACCTGGCCGGGTACCCCGGGCGAGTTGCTGCCAGGTCAGACGGTGACCGCTACGGCGACGTACGCCATCACGCAGGCTGATATCGATGCAGGTCATGTCGCCAACTCGGCAACCACTACCGGCACCCCGCCTGTTGGACCCCCTGTTACGCCTCCGCCGGGAACGACGGATACTCCGTTGACCCCGGCTCCGGCAATGGAGTTCAGCAAGTCGGCGGATGCCTCGGCAATCCAGGATCCTTCACAGGTTGGTGACGTTATGACGTACACCTTTACCTCGAAGAACACGGGCAACGTGAAGCTCACCAACGTGTCCATCACGGATCCGCTGGCTGGTCTTTCGGCCCTGGACTACACCTGGCCCGGTACTCCGGGCGAGTTGCTTCCGGGTCAGACGGTGACGGCTACGGCAACGTACGCCATTACCCAGGCTGATATCGACGCCGGTCATGTCGCCAATGCGGCGACCACCACGGGCACCCCGCCTGTTGGTCCTCCGGTGACGCCTCCTCCGGGAACGACGGATACTCCGCTGACTACGGCTCCGGCCATGGAGTTCACCAAGTCGGCTGATGCTTCAGCAATCCAGGATCCGTCGGTTGTGGGCGATCAGATCACCTACACGTTCACCTCGAAGAACACGGGCAACGTCAAGCTCACTGGTGTGGTCATCAATGACCCGCTGCCGGGTCTCTCGGCGCTGGAATACACCTGGCCTGGTACTCCGGGCGAGTTGCTTCCGGGTCAGACGGTGACTGCAACGGCAACGTATGCCATCACCCAGGCTGACATCAATGCAGGCCACGTCGCGAACACGGCAACCACCGTGGGCACTCCGCCCACCGGTCCCGCTGTAACGCCTCCTCCGGCCGGTACTGATACCCCGTTGACCCCGGCTCCGGCCATGGAATTCAGCAAATCGGCTGATGCCTCCGGTGTCCAGGATCCGTCTGTTGTGGGCGATCGCATCGTCTACACGTTCACGGCGAAGAACAGCGGCAACGTCACGCTGACCAACGTGTCCATTACGGATCCGCTGGCTGGCCTTTCGGCTCTGACGTACACGTGGCCCGGCGCGGCAGGAACCCTCCTGCCCGGCCAGACGGTGACGGCTACGGCAACGTACGCCATCACCCAGGCTGATATCGACGCCGGTCATGTCGCGAACAGCGCCACGACCACTGGTACTCCGCCGGTTGGTCCTCCTGTCACGCCTCCTCCGGGAACGACGGATACTCCGTTGACCCCGGGCCCGGCCATGGAGTTCACCAAGTCCTCGGATGCCTCCGCTATTCAGAACCCGGCAGTTGTAGGTGACGTGATCACCTACACGTTCACGGCGAAGAACAGCGGCAATGTGACCCTGACCAACGTTTCCATCACGGATCCGCTGGCTGGCCTCTCGGCTCTGACGTACACGTGGCCCGGCGCGGCAGGAACCCTCCTGCCCGGCCAGACGGTGACGGCTACGGCAACGTACGCCATCACCCAGGCTGATATCGACGCCGGTCATGTCGCGAACAGCGCCACGACCACTGGTACTCCGCCGGTTGGTCCTCCTGTCACGCCTCCTCCGGGAACGACGGATACTCCGTTGACCCCGGCTCCGGCGATGCAGTTCACCAAGTCGGCCGACGCCTCCGCTATCCAGAACCCGTCCGTTGCAGGTGACCTGATCACCTACACGTTCACGGCGAAGAACAGCGGCAACGTCAAGCTGACCGGTGTGGTCATCAATGATCCCCTGGCTGGCCTGTCTGCCCTTGAGTACGTCTGGCCGGGTACCCCCGGCGAACTGCTTCCGGGCCAGTCCGTGACGGCTACGGCAACGTACGCCATCACCCAGGCTGACATCGACGCCGGTCATGTTGCGAACAGCGCCACGACCACCGGCACTCCGCCCACCGGTCCGCCGGTGACGCCTCCTCCGGGAACAACGGATACTCCGTTGACCCCGGCTCCGGCGATGGAGTTCAGCAAGTCCGCTGATGCCTCCGCAATCCAGGATCCGTCTGTTGTGGGCGATCAGATCACCTACACGTTCACCTCGAAGAACACGGGCAACGTCAAGCTCACTGGTGTGGTCATTAATGACCCGCTGGCTGGCCTCTCCGCGCTCAGCTACACCTGGCCGGGAACCCCCGGCGAGCTGCTTCCGGGTCAGACCGTGACGGCTACGGCAACGTACGCCATCACGCAGGCTGATATCGACGCCGGTCATGTCGCGAACAGCGCCACGACCACTGGTACTCCGCCCACCGGTCCTCCGGTGACGCCTCCTCCGGGAACAACGGATACTCCGTTGACCCCGGCACCGGCGATGGAGTTCAGCAAGTCCGCTGACGCCTCGGCAATCCAGGATCCGTCTGATGTGGGCGACCAGATCACCTACACGTTCACGTCCAAGAACACCGGAAACGTGACGCTGAAGAACGTATCCATTACGGATCCGCTCGCCGGCTTGTCTGCCCTTGAGTACACCTGGCCGGGTACCCCGGGCGAGTTGCTTCCGGGTCAGTCCGTGACGGCTACGGCGACGTATGCGATCACCCAGGCTGATATCGACGCCGGTCATGTTGCGAACAGCGCCACGACCACCGGCACCCCGCCTGTTGGTCCGCCGGTGACGCCTCCTCCGGGAACAACGGATACTCCGTTGACCCCGGCTCCGGCCATGGAGTTCACCAAGACGGCAGACGCTTCGGCTGTCCAGGACCCTTCGAAGGTGGGTGACGTTATGACGTACACCTTTACCTCGAAGAACACGGGCAATGTGAAGCTCACTGGTGTGGTCATCAATGACCCGCTGGCCGGCTTGTCTGCCCTTGAGTACGTCTGGCCGGGTACCCCCGGCGAGCTGCTTCCGGGTCAGACCGTGACGGCTACGGCGACGTACGCCATTACGCAGGCTGATATCGATGCAGGTCACGTCGCCAACTCGGCAACCACTACCGGCACCCCGCCTGTTGGACCCCCTGTGACGCCTCCTCCGCGAACGACGGATACTCCGTTGACCCCGGCTCCGGCTATGGAGTTCAGCAAGTCGGCGGATGCTTCGGCAATCCAGGATCCTTCACAGGTTGGTGACGTTATGACGTACACCTTTACCTCGAAGAACACGGGCAACGTGAAGCTCACCAACGTGTCCATCACGGACCCGCTGGCTGGCCTCTCCGCGCTCAGCTACACCTGGCCGGGAACCCCCGGCGAGCTGCTTCCGGGTCAGACCGTGACGGCTACGGCAACATACGCCATTACGCAGGCTGATATCGACGCCGGTCATGTTGCGAACAGCGCCACGACCACGGGCACTCCGCCCACCGGTCCGCCGGTGACGCCTCCTCCGGGAACGACGGATACCCCGTTGACCCCGGCTCCGGCCATGGAGTTCACCAAGACGGCAGACGCTTCCGGTGTTCAGGACCCATCGGTTGTGGGCGATCGCATCGTCTACACCTTCACGGCCAAGAACACCGGCAACGTCACGCTGAAGAACGTCACTATTGACGATCCTTTGGCTGGTCTCTCGGCACTTGCTTACACCTGGCCGGGTACTCCGGGCGAGTTGCTTCCGGGCCAGACGGTGACGGCTTCGGCATCGTATGGCATTACACAGGCAGATATCGACGCCGGTCATGTCGCCAACTCGGCAACCACTACGGGCACTCCGCCTGTTGGTCCTCCTGTTACGCCTCCTCCGGGAACGACGGATACTCCGTTGACCCCGGCTCCGGCGATGGAGTTCACCAAGAGTTCGGATGCCTCCGCCATTCAGAAACCTGCAGTTGTTGGTGACCAGATCACTTACACCTTCACGGCGAAGAACTCCGGCAACGTCACGCTGAAGAACGTCACTATTGACGATCCTTTGGCTGGTCTCTCGGCACTGGAATACACCTGGCCGGGTACTCCCGGCGAGTTGCTTCCGGGCCAGACGGTGACCGCTACGGCAACGTATGCGATTACCCAAGCTGACATCAATGCAGGCCATGTAGTGAACGCGGCGACCACTACGGGCACTCCGCCCGTTGGTCCTCCGGTCACGCCTCCTCCGGGAACGACGGATACTCCGTTGACCCCGGCTCCGGCGATGCAGTTCACCAAGACGGCTGACGCTTCCGCTGTTCAGGACCCGTCCGTTGCAGGTGACAAGATCACCTACACGTTCACGGCGAAGAACACCGGCAACGTCAACCTCACCAACGTGTCCATTACGGATCCGCTGGCTGGCCTGTCCGCCCTCGAGTACACCTGGCCGGGAACCCCCGGTGAGCTGCTTCCGGGCCAGACGGTGACGGCTACGGCAACGTACGCCATCACCCAGGCTGACATCGACGCCGGTCATGTCGCCAACAGCGCCACGACCACCGGCACTCCGCCCACCGGTCCGCCGGTAACGCCTCCTCCGGGAACCACGGACACCCCGTTGACCCCGAAGCCGGCAATGGAGTTCAGCAAGTCTGCGGATGACTCGGCCGTACAGGATCCTTCCAAGGTTGGCGACGTCATCACGTACACCTTCGCTGCGAAGAACACGGGCAACGTCACGCTGAAGAACGTCACGATCACCGACCCTCTGGCTGGTCTTTCGGCTCTGACGTACACGTGGCCGGGCACCCCGGGTGAGCTGCTTCCGGGTCAGACGGTGACGGCTACGGCAACGTACGCCATTACGCAGGCTGATATCGATGCGGGTCATGTCGCGAACAGCGCCACGACCACCGGCACCCCGCCTGTTGGTCCTCCTGTCACGCCTCCTCCGGGAACGACGGATACTCCGTTGACCCCGGCTCCGGCGATGGAGTTCAGTAAGTCCGCTGACGCCTCGGCTGTCCAGGATCCTTCCAAGGCCGGTGACGTCATCACGTACACCTTCGCTGCGAAGAACACGGGCAACGTCACGCTGAAGAACGTTTCCATCAGCGATCCACTGGCAGGCTTGTCTGCCCTTGAGTACACCTGGCCGGGCACCCCCGGCGAGTTGCTGCCCGGTCAGACGGTGACGGCTACGGCAACGTATGCCATC
Source organism: Arthrobacter sp. D5-1 (assembly GCF_017357425.1). Classification (NCBI taxonomy): domain Bacteria; kingdom Bacillati; phylum Actinomycetota; class Actinomycetes; order Micrococcales; family Micrococcaceae; genus Arthrobacter; species Arthrobacter sp. D5-1. The sequence continues at coordinate 411,953 of NZ_CP014571.1, forward strand.
ACCCAGGCAGATATCGACGCCGGTCATGTCGCGAACAGCGCCACGACCACCGGCACCCCGCCTGTTGGTCCTCCTGTCACGCCTCCTCCAGGAACCACGGATACTCCGTTGGTCCCGAAGCCGGCGATGGAGTTCACTAAGTCGGCTGATGCCTCGGCAGTTCAGGATCCGTCCGTTGCAGGTGACCTGATCACCTACACGTTCACGGCGAAGAACACCGGCAACGTGACGCTGAAGAACGTGTCCATCAGCGATCCACTGGCAGGCCTGTCTGCCCTGGCATACACCTGGCCGGGCACCCCCGGCGAGCTGCTGCCCGGTCAGACCGTGACGGCTACGGCAACGTACGCCATCACCGTGGCTGATATCGACGCCGGTCACGTCGCCAACTCGGCGACCACTACCGGTACCCCGCCTGTTGGTCCTCCTGTCACGCCTCCTCCGGGAACGACGGATACTCCGTTGACCCCGGCTCCGGCAATGGAGTTCACCAAGTCCGCGGACGTCTCGGCTGTTCAGGACCCCACAGTTGCAGGGGACAAGATCACCTACAACTTCACGGCCAAGAACACCGGCAACGTGACCCTGACCAACGTGTCCATCACGGATCCGCTGGCTGGCCTCTCGGCACTGACATACGCCTGGCCCGGAGCTGCAGGAACACTGCTGCCCGGTGAGACAGTGACGGCGACGGCAACGTACGCCATCACCCAGGCTGATATCGACGCCGGTCACGTGGCGAACTCGGCAACCACCACGGGTACCCCGCCCGTTGGTCCGCCGGTAACGCCTCCTCCGGGTGAAACGGACACTCCGTTGACTCCGGCTCCGGCCATGGACTTCAGCAAGACCGCCGTGGCTCCGGCAACGGATGGTCCATCGAAGGTGGGTGACGTGATCACCTACAACTTCACGGCCAAGAACACCGGCAACATGAAGCTCACCGACGTGTCCATCACGGATCCGCTGGCTGGCCTGTCCGCCCTCGAGTACACCTGGCCGGGCACCCCCGGTGAGTTGCTGCCCGGTCAGACGGTGACGGCGACGGCAACGTACGCCATCACGCAGGCTGACATCAACGCCGGTCACGTCGCCAACTCGGCGACCACCACCGGCACTCCGCCCATCGGTACTCCGGTGACGCCTCCTCCGGGTGAAACGGACACACCGTTGACCCCAGCGGCAGGTTTGGAGTTCACCAAGACGGCCGATGCCTCGGCCGTGGGAGACCCCACCCAGGTGGGTGACGTGATCACGTACACGTTCACCGCGAAGAACACCGGGAACGTGCCGTTGACGGACGTCTCCATCAACGATCCGATGCCGGGCCTCTCGGCTCTGGCTTACACCTGGCCCGGCGTTGCAGGAACCCTGCTGCCCGGTGAGACCGTGACCGCGACAGCAACGTATGCGATCACCCAGGCGGATATCAATGCCGGTGAGGTCGCTAATACTGCGACTGCAACGGGCACACCTCCGACGGGACCGCCGGTCACCACACCACCTGCAAGTGCTGTTGTGACCTTCCCGCCGGTAGTTCCGAGCCAGCCTTCAGGTCCGTTGGCCAACACGGGAGCTGTGCTCACTGTGTTGCCCATCAGCCTGCTGGTAGTTGGCGCGGGGCTGTTCCTGTTCCTCGTTGGACGCCGCAAGCGTTCCGAGGCATAGGACAAAAAGTGCGCGGCAATCGGGGCCCCAACCCCGGTTGCCGCGCATTTTCAACAAACGTACAACCCAGAAAGAACCAGGTAGCCACACCATGAAGAAGACTGTTGCGTGCATTGCGGGAGTGCTGGTTTCGGCAGCCGCACTGGCCGGTTGTTCATCGTCCCCGAGCAACGAGGCGGGGACATCGCCGTCGTCAACTACAACCCAGGCCGCCACCACCGGTGAGGCAAAACCTGCCAACCCGGGCACCGGCATCATCGAGGCCACCAAAATGACGTCCTGCGATACTGCGCAGGGAAAGGTGACGGCAAAGGGGACCGTGACTCCTCCCGAGGGAACCAAGGGCACGGTCAAGATCACCGTCAGTTGGGTGGATCCGAAAACCTCGGCCGTCCTCGCCCGCGGAGAGCAAACCTTCAAGGACGCCGCAGCGGGCAAAGCCCTTGACTGGGTAGCCAACGCAGAGGTGACCAAGCCTGCCACGGAGATCAAGTGCGTCCTGGGGGCCACGGTTTTGTAACCAGTCAGCTCAAGCAAATACCACGCTGAAGCGGTCGGTCAGGTATCCACTACCTGGTCGGCCGCTTTTTTTGCCACTGAACCGCGTGCCAGAACAGCAGGCCCGCAGTGATCAGCAAGGCGGCCAGCAGTACGTAGGGCGCGTTGGAAAGCAGGATGAACTTCATTTGGGCTGCTTCGGCGGATTCGGCGGGCTGGACGAATTGCGGAGAGCTCACTATCGCACCGACTGACGTAGCCAGCGCCCAGACTCCAAGCCAGGCCAAGCCGGCGTCCATGACCCACAACGCAATGATGAACGGGTTGAATGGAGTCCGCTTGCGTTCCCGGTCCGCAGGCTCCGGCACATGGGGGCTGACGGCCTGCACAGCGTTGCCATGCTCGTCGATTTCGCGGAAGCCGATGCGCTCGTGGACGTGGTCCTTCATAGGTCCCCCAACCGTTGACTGCGGATAGTCCTTGCACTCTACTCCTGTAGTCGCGAAGCCCGACAAGGAAGAGCGACGCCCAGGCATGGCCCATTGCCGACACTCCATGGCCGAAAAGAGTGCCACATTTTGCACCCAATGCAGTCTGAAAGAAAGTCAATGACGCGCAACTGGGCGGTACACAGGCGAGAAAGCGCCTTCTGAGCGAAATAGGTCACAAAAGTTTGACGGAAAGGCTTACCTAAGTAAGGCTTACCTTGCTAACAAGCGCCCCAACGCAATGGAAGGAAGCTGACGTGACGTCACCCAGTGTCGAAGAGCGGATCGCTCAGGAGCAGGATTTTGGCTCCAAAGTGGAACTGGCCCTCGCTGCCACCAACCAGCTGTTCAACGCACGAAATTCGCCCAGCTACGTCGCGCAGGTTCTCCAGGGAGTCAACGCTGTCTCCACCAAGGTCCAGCGGACCACCCAGCCGTTTACCGGCGTCGGGCACGCTGAACTGAAAGCCAAGGTTGGCGCTGTGGACCTTGAACGTCCGCTGCCGGACACGGCTGCGGCCCTGGAAGAGCTCGATGAGCTCTACCTTAAGGACGCCATCTACTTCCATGATTCCCGCTACGCTGCGCACCTCAACTGCCCGGTGGTTATCCCTGCGCTGGTAGGAGAAGCCGTGCTTTCGGCCGTGAATTCCTCCATGGACACCTGGGACCAGAGCGCGGGAGCCACCATGATCGAGCGCCGCCTCATTGACTGGACCGCCGAGCGCATCGGGTTCAGCGCCGAAGCTGATGGCGTGTTCACGTCCGGCGGCAGCCAGTCCAACTTCCAGGCGCTGCTGATTGCCCGCAACCACGCTGTCGCCAAACTGCGCGTGACGAATGGGGGCGCGCGCCTGCCCCACCTTCTTGACCGCCTCCGGATCTTTACGTCCGCGGACAGCCACTTCAGCATCCAAAAGTCCGCTTCCATGCTGGGCCTGGGCTTCGACGCCGTCATCGCGGTCCCCACCACCGAAGACCACCGCATGGACCCCACCGCTCTGGCGGCTGCTTTGGCGGAAGCGCACGACGCCGGCCTGGTGCCGATGGCTGTCGTGGCCACTGCCGGGACCACCGACTTCGGTTCGGTTGACCCCTTGTCCGAAATGGCCGCGTTGGTTCGCGCCTATGATTCCTGGCTGCACGTGGACGGCGCCTACGGTGGCGGGCTCATCGTGTCCGGCCGCCACCGGCACCTCCTGGACGGCATCCACCTGGCGGATTCCGTCACGGTGGACTTCCACAAGACGTTCTTCCAGCCCGTCAGCTCCAGCGCAGTCCTGGTTCGCAACGGCTCCATGATGGGACACGTGACCTACTACGCGGACTATCTGAACCCGGAAAGCGCCGCAAAGGCCGAGATCCCCAACCAGGTGGACAAGAGCATCCAGACAACGCGCCGCTTCGATGCCCTGAAGCTATGGCTGACCCTCCGCATCATGGGTGCCGACGCCATTGGTGCGCTCTTCGACGAAGCGATCGACCTCGCCGCCCGGGTGGGCACCCTGCTGGCTGATGACGCCGAGTTCGAGCTCGCTGCCGCACCGCAGTTGAGCACCTTGGTGTTCCGCTACCGCCCAATGGTTGATGGTGCACCCCTCGATGACGACACTGCAGATGTACTCAACCCCGCCATCCGCGCAGCCATCTTCGCTTCAGGCGAGGCCGTGGTTGCCGGCACCAAAGTTGCTGGCCGCCATTACCTCAAATTCACCCTCCTCAACGCCGAGGCGAGCCTGAGGGACATCCAGGAAATCATTGAACTTATCCGCCGGACGGGCGACAGCCTGCTGGCGAACACCACGGAGGCTGCAGCGTGAGCACCCAAGACAACGGCAAGATCTACGACGTCGCAGGCATCGGCGTCGGGCCTTTCAACCTGGGCCTGGCCGCGCTGAGTGAGCCGGTCGACAACCTGGACTGTGTTTTTCTGGACCGTCGCGAGTCCTTCGACTGGCACCCGGGCATGATGCTCGAGCCGGCCCACCTGCAGGTGCCGTTCATGGCGGACCTCGTAACGCTGGCTGATCCGACATCGCCGTTCTCGTTCCTGAACTTCCTGAAACAGACGGGGCGTCTCTACCGCTTCTATATCCGCGAGAACTTCTACCCGCTGCGTGCCGAGTACAACCAGTACTGCCAGTGGGTGGCCGGGCAGCTGGATTCCGTCCGTTTTAGCACGGATGTGCTGGATGTGACGTACGACGACGGCGTGTACCGGCTCTCTGTGCAGGGTCCGGATGGCGCTGAGGTGCTTCGCGCCCGCAAGCTGGTTCTGGGCACGGGCACATCCCCGTATATCCCGGACTCCTGTGCAGGCATAGTGGAGGCTGGCGGACTTGTCCTCCACAACGCCGACTACCTGTCGAGGAAGAGTGAGCTGCAGTCCAAGCGCAGCATCACCATCGTGGGCAGTGGCCAGAGCGCTGCGGAGTTGTACTACGAATTGCTTCAGGAAATCGACGTCTATGGCTACCAGCTCAATTGGGTGACGCGCTCGGGCCGTTTCTTCCCGCTGGAGTACACCAAGCTCACGCTGGAGATGACGTCGCCGGAGTACGTTGACTACTTCCACTCGCTTCCCGGCGAGCAGCGCGATTCGCTGATCAAGAGCCAGAAGAACCTGTACAAGGGCATCAACTCGGACCTGATCGACGACATCTACGACCTCCTCTATACCAAGAGCCTCTCCGGCATGGTGGACACCCAACTGCACACGCATTCCTCGCTCACTGCCGCAGAGTGGGATGCCACCACCGGCACGCACACACTCCAGTTGCACCACGAGGAACACGGCCAGGGCTACTCGTTGGAATCCGAAGCCGTGGTTCTGGCCACCGGCTACACCTACAAGGAGCCCACCTTCCTGGCAGGCATCCAGGACCGGATCCGCCGCGACGCCAAAGGCCGGTTCGACGTCGAGCGCAACTACGGCACCGGGGTGGAACCCGGCGAGATCTTCGTCCAGAACGCCGAGCTGCATACGCACGGATTTGTGACGCCTGACCTTGGCATGGCCGCCTACCGCAACTCGTGCATCCTGAGGGAAATCACCGGCCATGAGGTCTACCCGATCGAGCGCAGCATCGCGTTCCAGCAGTTCGGTGCACCCGCTCCGGCGGCTGCCGCAGAACCTGCCGCCGTCCCCGAAACCGCTGGGGCCACCGTATGAGCTTCACGTTCCGTCCCGTCGATCCGGTAACGGATGCACCTGTCCTCCACAGCTGGGTCAGCAAAGAATACGCCCGGTTCTGGGGCATGGTTTCGGCCACCGAGCAGGACGTGGTGGAGGAGTACTCGAAGATCGCTGAGTCCGGCCACCACCAGGCGTTCCTGGGGCTCGACGACGGCGCCCCTGCCTTCCTGATGGAACGGTACCGGCCGGAGTCTTCGCCGTTGGCGGACGTCTACGAGGTCCGTCAAGGCGATGTCGGCATGCACCTCCTGGTGTCACCTCCCACCGGCGAGCCCCAGCCTGGTTTCACCACCGCCGTCATGCAGTCCGTCATGGCCGAACTGTTCGCGGACCCCGCAACCCGGCGGGTCGTCGTCGAACCTGACGCCCGCAACCACAAGATCCATGTTCTCAACGAGAAGGTGGGGTTCCGGCCGCACGGTGTGGTGACCCTTCCCGCCGTCGATCCTGCCGAAGACCATAAGCAGGGCCTGCTGAGCTTCTGCACGCGCGAGGATTTCCTCGCCACCCTCACCCCGATTCTGGCCGCGCCTGCCGCGGCGACCAGAGGAGAATCCCTATGACCACCACAGCCGATACCGTGACCACTGCGGTTGATTCCGTATCCCACCTGACCCCTGAACGGTGGGCGATTGCCAACCGGCACCTGGTCCGGAAGGCCATCGCCGAGTTCTCGCATGAACGCATCCTGGTTCCGGAGCTGATCCGGGAGGAGGGCAACGGCGTCGGGCTTTACAAGGTAGTGAGCGATGACGACGCTACGGAATATCGCTTCCGTGCCCGGGTGCTCCAACTGGAGCACTGGTCCGTCTCCGGAGACTCCATCTCGCGGCTGCGGGACGGTGAAGAGCTTCCGGTGGACGCCTTGGACTTCATTGCCGAATTCCACGAGGCGTTGGCCATCCGCCAGGAAATGCTGCCCGTGTACTTGGAGGAGATCAGCAGCACGTTGGCCAGCCACGCCTACAAGCAGGGCAAGCCGTTCAGTGCCGCGCAGTTGGCTGCCGGCGTCAGCGGCGGCACTGACCGGGCCGCGGATTTCCAAGCCATTGAACACAGCATGACTGAGGGCCACCCGTGCTTTGTGGCCAACAACGGCCGTTTAGGCTTCGGGATTACCGACTACCATGCGTTCGCGCCGGAAACGGGTGCCACGGTGAAACTTCAGTGGATCGCGGTGCATCGCAGCAAAGCTGTGTTTACGTCCAGCGCAGGGTTGGATTACCGGACGCATTTTGAGGCCGAACTCGGGCCCGCGACGCTTGCGTGGTTCAACGCGGAACTGTCCGCTTCCGGCTTGAATCCCGAGGACTACCTCCTCATGCCGGTCCACCCGTGGCAGTGGGACAACAAGCTCACGGTGACGTTCGCGGCAGAAATCGCCCAGCGCCACATCGTGAACCTGGGCACCGGTGAAGACTCGTACCAGGCCCAGCAGTCCATCCGTACGTTCTTCAACACCGACTACCCGGAGAAGGCCTATGTGAAGACGGCCATGTCCGTGTTGAACATGGGCTTCATGCGGGGACTATCCCCGCAGTACATGAAGGCGACGCCGGCCATCAATGACTGGCTGCAGGAACTGATCGGCAATGACCAGGAGCTCCAGAACCGGGGCCTGGCCATGATCCGTGAAACCGCGGCCATCGGCTACCACAACCACTACTACGAGGCTGCTTCGGCCAAGGGTTCGCCCTACCGGAAGATGCTCTCGGCCCTGTGGAGGGAAAGTCCGCTGCCGTTGCTCAAGGATGGGCAGCAGCTGGCCACCATGGCTTCCCTGCTGCATGTGGATGCCGCAGGGGAATCTGTGGTTTCATCGCTGATTCAACGCTCCGGCCTGGCTCCCACGGAGTGGCTTCGCCGCTACTTTGAGGCTTATCTCGTGCCGCTGGTCCATTGCCTCTTCGAGTACGAGCTCGCGTTCATGCCGCATGGCGAGAATGTGATCCTGATCCTCGAGGACGGTGTGCCCGTCCGTGCGATCATGAAGGACATCGCCGAGGAAATCGTGGTGATGGGGGAGCGGCTGGAACTGCCGGAGGAAGTCTCGCGCATCAAGGCCGAGATCCCCGCAGAGGAAATGGTCCTGGCCATCTTCACGGACGTGTTCGACTGCATCTTCCGTTTCCTCGGAGCAATCCTTGTGGAGGACGGGACACTGCGCGAGGACGAGTTCTGGGGGACTGCCGCCGCCGTCCTGCGGGAGTACCAGCAGCGTCACCCGGAACTTGCAGACCAGTTCGCCATGCATGATCTGTTTGCCCCGGACTTCGAGCTCTCCTGCCTCAACAGGTTGCAGCTCCGCAATAACCAGCAGATGCTCGACATCTCTGATCCCTCCGGTGGACTCCAGATGGCAGGCCGCCTGGCGAACCCGCTGGCGAAGTTCGCCTAGTCAGGTCCCGCGAGGGGTTGGCTTTCGGCACTTTCAAGTGTTGAGAGAGTCGAGAGCTAACCCCTCGGCGAGGAAATTAGCGCCATGATCTCCGTTTGGTAAGCCTGCGAGGACGTCATCGATCCCCGGAACCAGCACAGTGCGTGAACTGACGGATCGCCCGGGACCACCATGGGCCTGAGATTGTCCACCGTGGATCCCTCCGTGATGGCTTCCCATGTCCAGCCGGCACCTGAATCGGACGTGACGCCCCGGTAGATCTCGTAGTGCGCAGTGGTGGCGCCCGTCCGCGGATCCACAGGTGTGGAGATGTAGACGCGGTTCAGGTCATGGGGGTCCACGGCGCCCAGCCCGGTGTAGTCCTGCTCGTGCGGCAGGAGGCCGGGGCCGGCGACGGCGAGCGGATGAAGCTCCCAGCGCACGCCATCGAAGCGCGCGTACAGCAGGCGGTGATCGTCGACGTCGAGCATTTGCTCCCGCTGCAGCGGACCGTTGACGTCGTTGGCCCGGCAGGTGACGATGGCCGCAAGTTCCGTGCCCTGCCGGCGCAGGTCAGTAGTCCAGCCGTGGGTGAGGACGTCGCCGTCGAGCGTTGTTCCGGCTTCGAAAACTGTGGTGAGGACTGACTGGTTGATGCCCGCCGAGCCGGTCAACGGCCTGCTGACCACGTTCCCCGCGGCGTCGTGGAGAGCGTCGTTCTGGAGATAGCCGTGGTAGATGCTGTTGTTGAAATCGCGTGGATGGTGGTCCGTGGTGATGAGGTCGATCCGGTCCGTGCCGTTGCTGACATACCGGGTGTACCCGTTGACGTAGCCGATCTTGGGGCGGGTGAAGAGCTTGCCGCCGAAGGTCCAGGTGCTGCCGTGGTCATCCGAGATCATCAGCGTGGGATCGTCGTTGATGGCCCGGACAAAGTTGTAGACCCGGTCTTCCTCGCGCAGATGATGCAGGTTGGAGTAGGTGGCGCCACGGCCGTCGGCCAGTTCGGTCCAATCGAAGTGCTGCTCCGGCTCCCATTCAGAGGCGTCGTGAGGGCGTGTAGAAATCCGCCAACGTGAGTAATTGTCCGTCTTGTGCTTGGCGTACATCGCCACGTAGCGACCATCCGCCCGGATCAGGAGGGCCGGGGCATTGTGGTCATCGGACTCCAGCCGCCCATGGAGCACATGGACGCGGCTCCGGCCGGTGGCGAGGTCCAAGACCGCCACCTCGATGTTCCCGCCACGTTCGGCACCCCCTGGACCTTCCGGAGCGGCGACCGAACCCACCAGCATGGTGTTGTTCGCGGGGTCTATCAGTGCACGTTCGTCCTGGAACCAGCACCAAGCGCCGTTGTTGTTGAGGAGTAGTGGCACGTGCAGTGATGGGACGGTGTTGACCATGGGAATCCTCTGCGGCTTTGCATCGTTTCAATTCCAGTGTGGGTACTAGTCTAGGCGCATGACGACTCGAGCCAACGAACTCACTGCCCTGGTGACAGGTGCCACCGCCGGGCTCGGTGCGGAATTCGCCCGACAACTTGCTGAAGCCGGACACCACCTGGTCCTGGTGGCCCGCGACGAACAGCGCCTGAAAGAAACGGCCGAAGCGCTCGAACGCGACTTCAGTATCTCGGCGGAGGTCCTTTCCGCTGACCTGACCACCGACGTCGGAGTTACAGCGGTGGCGGACCGCTTGCGGGATGCTGCGCGGCCCGTGGATGTCCTGGTCAACAATGCCGGCATCGGGCTGTTGAAGTCGTTCGAAAGGAATGACCTGGACGAAGAAAAGCGCCATCTGCGGCTCCACGTCCAGACGCCCATGGAACTGTGCCACGCGGCGTTGGAAGTCATGCTCGCCCGCGGCAAGGGCCGAATCATCAACGTCGCCAGCGTGGCGGCGTTTGCCAACAGGGGCACCTACTCGGCGGCCAAGGCATGGCAGGTGACATTCAGCCGGTGGGCGAACATCACCTACGCCAAGTCCGGCGTTCAGGTCACTGCCGTATGCCCGGGTTTCACGCATACCGAATTCCATGACCGTATGGGAATGGACAAGTCAGTGGCTCCCCGTTTCCTGTGGCTCACAGCCGAGCGCGTGGTGCGTGAAGGGCTGGAGGACAACGCCAAAGGCAAAGGTGTTTCCATTCCGACGCGCAGGTACAAAGTGGTCAGCTTCTTCGCACGTGTCCTGCCGGCAAAACTGACGTCGGGCCCGCCACGGCGTCCGCTGGAGCCGTAAGGCTGCCAAAGTGTTCACTTGGGGGGCTTCCGGATTTAGGCTGGGGCTGGAGTGTGGCACCGGGCGCGGCTGCCGCACGGGGGGTACAGCAGCGTGGCCCCGCAAACAGGGCCTTACGAAGGTCTCGTTGATCCGTGTACGAATGCCGTGTCCGAAACGGGCAGCAGCATGGGCGGAACAGCACCGGCGGACAGCAACGGGCGCCACGGAACAGGCTTCGGCGGAGACGGCAATGGTGCCGTGGCTGACAGCGACATGGATTTGGTCCTTCAGGTTCGCGCAGGCCATCGGACTGCGTTCGAGGTGCTCTTCGAGCGGCACCAAGGGGTGGCGCGGAAGGTAGCAGCGGCGCAGGTGAACAACTTTGCAGACGTTGACGACGTCGTGGCAGACGCTTTCACGTCCGTTTACCAAAGCATCACCGCGGGGAAGGGGCCCGACACTTTCTTCCGCGCCTACCTGCTGACAGCCGTGCGGCGTTTTGCCTATCAAACCAATCGGGGGGCGTCGCGTACCCGCCCTACTGCTGAGTCGTTCGTGTTGGATTCAGCGGTGTTCCATGATGATCCTGCCGTGGCCCACTTCGAATCCAGGGCCGTTACCCAAGCGTTTCGTTCCCTCCCTGAACGGTGGCAGGAAGTCCTTTGGTATGTAGACATTGAGGGGCTGAAACCCGCTGCGGTTTCGCCGCTGATTGGCTTGACCCCCAATGGGGTTTCCGCCTTGGCGCTCCGTGCGAGGGAACGCCTGCGCCAGGTGTACCTGCAGAACCACATCACGTCATCCACTGGAGATAGCTGCGAAGAATACTCAACACAGTTGGGTGCGTACTCCCGCGATGGGCTGAGGAGGCGCAGCCAGGACAGGGTGCGGGCACATCTTGAGGGCTGTCCCAAGTGCACTGCCTTGCTGCTTGACCTCAACGATGTGCAATCGGCCATGCGGGCTGTGGTCTTCCCGTTGGTAGCAGGAGCAGCGTTTACCTCCGTCTTCCCTGCGCTTGCGGCCGTGGGCGCCGGAACAGGGGTGGGCGCCGGCTTGGTGCATGGCATGCCGCACAGGGAGATGGCCTTCTTCTTGAAGGTAGGCGCTGGAGTGATGGCCGTGGCAGCAGTGTCGGTGGGCGCAGCCGTAGCGTTGAGTGGCGCAGGGTCAAACACAGCTGAGGTACCAGTGGCGGAGGTATCTCCTACTCCTCGAGGGCAAGTTTCTTACGGTCCTGATCCAGCCGCCCCGGGAGCCGGGGAGCAGGATCAGCCTCAATTTCCGGCCCCCAATGCGCCCTCGAGCGGAGCGGTAGAGAAGCCTGCCGTGTTTCCGTTTCCCGTACCAACGAAACCAGCGCCCAGCGGGTTTCCAGCCCCCTCGCCGTCCTGGAAGAACCCACTGTTTCCGACGTTCGCACCGACGGGGCCGCCGACCCTCCCTGCACTGGTTCCGCTCCCGGGCGCAACCCCGACCCCAAGCCCAACTTCGACACAAACGCCCACGGCCACGCCAAGTCCAACTTCCACGGCCACGCCCAGCCCTAGTTCCACCGCCACGCCATCACCGGCGCCCGCTGTAACAGCCACGTTCCGTGCTGTACCAGGGACCACGGCCTCGGACACCAACATCACCATCACCTTCACACTTCAGCCCGGGCCGGTGCCCTCCAATGCGGAAGTTGTGTTCGCAATTTCTGCCGGCGCGGACATGATCCCGGGAAAACTGATCGAACCGGCAGGCTGGAACTGTTCGTCGGATGACGCTGCCACCAGGCAATTCCGGTGCAGCAGCAATGCTGTTGACCCTGATGCGTTGGAATTCTTGCTGGGCGTCTCCAAACAGGACGAAGGGGAAACAACCACCCTTGATTACCAATTCAGCGGCACCGGTATTGAGACGGCCACATTCTCCAACACCTTCTAGGGAACATTGACTGGACTCCAGTGCGGGGGGACCGGGTGAGGATGACACTTCAACCTGGTCGTCCAGAACTGACAGCTACTGCAGCACGCGACTCCGTGGAGCCCGCACCAGCACCGCCACCGCGATGCCCACCACCGCTCCCACGAAAGTCTCGATGGCACGCTCCATCACCAGTACGCCCGGATCCACGGGGGCCGCGAGTTGGGCGATCAGCAGGATCACGGGAGTGAAGAACACCATGGCCCACCCGTAGTGCCGCGCCATGAAGAGCTCGGTAGGGAACTGGCACAGGACCACCAGCACGGCCAACACCACGGCGGTGTGGCCCGGGAAGTACTGGAGCGGCGACAGCGGGCTGGGGAAAAGTACGACGGCGACCACCGCCAACCCGAGGAACGTCCCCACGATGCGGTGGATGCCCCGGTGGACGCGGCTGGGGAGATCGGCGCCAGCGAGGGGTACGGCCGCGGCGGCCATGGCCCAGTGCGGATGGCCGCTGCCGCTGAGGATTCCGATGGCCCCGGCCACGCTGACAGCAAGGGCATACCGCGCAGCATGAACCATGGCCGCCTGGACCAATGGTCCCTGCCGGAGGGGGCCGCGGAGAACGGGAACGTCGCGGACGGCGCCGGACTCCCACCCACGGTGCCGGAACCACCCGGCGAAGCCAACCAGCAGCGACAAGGCGGCGGACGCAGCCCCGATGAGCACCGCCGTCGTGAGTGGGACGTTGGTTGGCACCGAAGCGCAGGCGCCCAGCGCGAGGATGCCAAAGAACGGGCCGATGGGCTTGAGGCGGACGGCATCCGCATACAGGGATCCAGCTCCGGCGAACAGGGTGGCCACCAGCACCAGCCACCACGAGTGGATGTGGTGGACGGAAAGGAACACCCCGATGGTCAGCCCACCCACCAGGAACAGGGCGGCCTGGGCTTGGTGCTTGAGCCTGAGCTGATGCGTTTCGTTGCGTCCGTACATCCCTGTCAGCGCACCGAACACGGCGTACATCATGAGGTCCGGGCGGCCGATGAGAATGAGGAACAGTCCCGGGACTGCGACGCTCAGGGCAACACGGACGGCGGAGAGGCGATCGTTGTTGGCCGGGCCCAGCCGATGGAGTTCACGGGCATGGGCGATGATTGCGGGCACGGGGGAACACCACCAATCATCGAGGGACTCCCTTGAAAATTATCAGGATGGCCAACTGTGCCGCCATAAGCCCGGTCACAAGCCGTAGCGAGATGGGGCACACGGAGCCGGGAAGGTCTGGGAAGATCAAGGTATGCCCGTCGCTTTCGTCTGCCGCACCCGCTCCTCCATGCCGCCGCAGGAGTTGTTCGATCTCTCCCGCAACATCGATGCCCATGTGGGATCGATGACCAAGAGCCGCGAGAAGGCAGTGGACGGGGTCACCACTGGTTTGATCTCCGAAGGCGAGACCGTCACCTGGCAGGCCTGGCACCTCGGAGTCCGGTTCCGCATGACCAGCCGCATCACGCAGATGGAGGCGCCGGCGTCGTTCTCGGATGAACAGGTGAAGGGCCCCTTCAAGTACCTCCGCCACACGCATGAGTTTCGGCCGGACGGCAGCGGGACGCTCATGGTGGACACCATCGAATTCGCTGCCCCCTTCGGACCGTTGGGCCGCTTGGTGGAGAAGCTGGTCCTGGGCCGCTACATGCAAAACCTGATCGAGAAGCGCAACGAATTCCTGGTGGCCCAGGCACCCCCGGCACTGGACGCCCGGCAATGATCAGGCTCGCGCATGCGGACGATCTCCTGATTCTGCAGGACATCGAGCGTGCCGCGGGCCAGGCGTTCCGGGCGTTGGGAATGGATTCAGTCGCGGACGACGAGCCACTCTCCACCAATGAGCTGCAGGGTTACGCCGCAGCGGGCCGGGCCTGGGTTTCCGTCGACGGGCTCGACTACCCGGTGGCGTACCTCTTGGCTGATGTCGTTGACGAGGCCGGGCATGTGGAACAGGTCAGCGTCCATCCGGACTACGCGCACCAAGGCCTGGGCCGCGAGCTCCTGCATGCCGCCCGCGTATGGACCCGCGGCCATGGAATGCAGCGCCAAACCCTGAGCACCTTCCGGGATGTGCCATGGAACGCTCCGTACTACCGCCGCCTTGGCTTCGAGGTGCTCGACGCCGGCAGCTGGGGTCCGCAGTTGACCCGCCTGATGGAGCACGAGGCTGGGCTGGGCCTGACCCGTTGGCCGCGGGTAGCGATGTGGCGTCCAGCTGTCCCGCCCAGGTAGCCCCGGCACCGTCAGTCCGCTACCAGCTCCACCTCATAGCTGTCCGTGTTGAGCAGGTAGGCAGCGTAGTGGTCCGGGCCGCCGGCGTGCGGGTATTTGGACTCGAACATTTCGTACCAGCCTGCATCCGCGCCGAGCGCCCTGATCCGGTCCACATTTTCGCGTGTGCCTGCGTGGAAGGCCACATGATTGACCCCCGGATCAGTGCGGCGGTGGGTTGTTGCAGTGGCGGCATCCGTCTGCTCCACCACAACGTAGGTGCCGCCAAGCTTCCAACTGCACCCCGTGGGCCACTCCTGGAAGGGCTGGTAGCCGAGCTCGCCCAGCAACCAGCCCCACTCTTCCCTTGCCCTCTCAAGGAACGGCACCCAGATCTCCAGGTGGTGGATGGACCCCTTGGGTTTTGGGGATTCCGAAGCAACCTCACGCATGCGCCGAGTCTACGAGGTCCGCGCGCGTTCCACATCGGCTGCGCTCGCCGAGTCGCCACGGGCCCGGAGTCCCGCGATGACTCCGTCAACATCAGCCGGAGTACGGTTCTGGCTGAGTTTCGTCTTCGCTTCCACCCGGGTGATGACGAGTTCGACGCCGACAATCGCCTTTAGCTGACCGGCAATGAACCGTTCGGGTGCTTCGTCAACGGTCCAGGGTTTGGGCATGCCGGCCTCATGCTGGTTCGACAGGCGCCGCACGTGCCGGCCCAACCATTCGGCGTCGTCGTGGATCACCAGTTCACCGTAGACGTGGGCCGTGGAGTAGTTCCAGGTGGGCACCACCCGTCCGTGCGCCGCTTTGGAGGCGTACCAGGACGGAGAAATGTAGGCATCGTTGCCTTGCACGATCATGAGAGCCTCACCGACAGCAGCTGAAGACCACTGGGTGTTGTTGCGGGCCATGTGCGCGTGCAGTGCACCGTGCTCACCGATCGAGGGTTCGTAGACGAACGGCAGGAGGGTGGCAAGCAACCCGTCCTCTGTCATGGTCACGAGGTTGGCTGCTCCGGCGTGCCGGAGCAGCGACTCGACGGTGTCGGGGGAGGGGGCAAAGTGTGCTGGTGTGTACATGGTTTTCCTACTTCCTTAGCCTGACGCGGACAGCGGCTCCGGCGCAAAGGATCACTGCGAGGCCACCCACCACGGTGGTCCACGTCAGCGGTTCGCCCAGGAGAAGGCCGGCCCACGCGATGGTCATCACGGGTTGGACGAGTTGGATCTGGCTGACCTGCGCCATGGGCCCGATGGCCAGGCCGCGGTACCAGGCGAAGAAGCCGAGGAACATGCTCACCACACCGAGGTAGGCGAAGGACAACCACTGGAGCGGTGTGGCTTGTGGCATGCCGGAGCCCAGGGAAACGAGGGTCAACAGGATCATGGCGGGAGCAGCCACCACCAGCGCCCACGAGATGGTTTGCCAGGAGCCGAGCTCCCGGGCCAGCAATCCACCTTCCGCATAGCCAATGGCTGCAGCAACCACGGCTCCGAGCAGCAGGAGGTCGGCCCAATGAAGCGAGCCAAAACCACCGGATTGAACCAAGGCAAACACGAGGGCAGCAACGACGCCCACGGCCGTGAGGATCCAGAAGAGGAGCCGTGGACGCTCGCGCCCGCGCAGTACCGCCACGGTGGCCGTGGCCGCAGGCAGCAGGGCGATGACGATTGCCCCGTGGCTCGCGGAGGTACTGGTCAGAGCGAAGGTAGTCAGCAGGGGGAACCCCGCCACAATTCCGCCGGCTACCACCGCCAGGCGGATCCACTGCGTGCCGCGCGGAAACCGTTGCCGGGTGAAGGCCAGGGCGAGTGCGGCAAGAAGGGCGGCAACCACGGCCCGGCCCGCTCCGATGAACAAGGGGGACATGCCTTCCACAGCTACTCGGGTGAGCGGAACGGTGAAAGAGAAGGCGACGACGCCGAGGAGGCCCCACCAGATTCCGGTCGAAGTCCGGGTGGATACCACTGGCCGCGAAAGTGTAGTAGCGCTACTATTAGGACTCATGAACAACGATAGCAGTTCTCGGATTGTCTCGCGAGTAAAAGAATGGATCGCAAGCGCTGCCCCGGGGGCCAAACTGCCATCAACGCGCCAACTCGTGGCCGAGTATCAGGCCAGTCCGGTTACAGTGCAGAAAGCGCTGCGGACACTCACGGCGCAGGGGCTGATTGAAAGCCGTCCCGGGGTCGGAACTTTCGTGCGGGCCTACCGCACTGCGCGGCCCTCCGACTACGGCTGGCAAACAGCCGCCTTGCGGTCAGCCCAGGCCGCGCGGCCCCTGAACTCTGCCGCGATGCGGAGCGCTACCAATGACGTCATCGCGTTCCACTCCGGTTACCCTTCCCGCGAACTGTTGCCCGAGAGGCTTGTTCGAGCCGCGCTGACAAGGGCCGCCAGGGGAGATGCCGCCCTGTCCCGGCCGCCGGCGCAGGGCTTGCCCGAACTCCAGACCTGGTTCGCACAGGAACTCAGTACCTCAACCCCGGTGGGCGTGACTCCGCCCCAGCCGAGCGACGTCGTGATTCTGCCCGGCAGCCAAAGCGGGCTCAGCTCCATTTTCCGGGGACTGGTGGGACACGGACAGCCGCTGCTGGTGGAGTCGCCCAGTTACTGGGGCGCGCTGCTGGCAGCGGGCCAGGCAGGCGTCAATGTCATTCCTGTCCCCAGCGGCCCGGAGGGGCCTGACCCGGATGAGCTGGAGAGGGCCTTTGAAGAATCCGGAGCGCGGATGTTCTACGCGCAACCCAACTTCGCGAATCCCACGGGAGCGCAATGGTCGGCGGAACGGGGCGAGGAAGTCCTGCGGATCGTCCAGCGGCACGGAGCTTTCCTCGTGGAGGATGACTGGGCGCACGACTTCGGCATCACCGCACCGTCGGTCCCGCTCGCTGCCAAGGACGACTCCGGCCACGTGGTCTACATCCGTTCCCTGACCAAGAGCGTTTCCCCGTCCATCCGCGTCGCAGCGATCATCGCCCGGGGACCGGCGCGCGAACGAATCATGGGCGCGCAGGCCGCCGAATCCATGTACGTCAGTGGGGTGCTTCAGGCGGCAGCGCTCGACGTCGTCACCCAGCCCGGGTGGCAAACGCACCTTCGCGGACTCAGCCACCAGCTGCAGTCACGCCGCGACCTCTTGGTCACCAGCCTCCGCGAGCACGTCCCGCAAGCGCACCTCAGCCACCTGCCCAAGGGTGGCTTGAATCTGTGGCTGCGAATGCCGGACGGGTTCGACGTCGAACGTCTCACCAAGGATTGTGAGGCATCCGGGGTGCTCATTGCCGCCGGCACGGAGTGGTTCCCCGCGGAACCGGAGGGACCCTACATTCGGCTCAACTACGCCGGCCCCAACCCGGGTGGTTTCCCTGAAGGTGCCAGGATCATCGGCGAGGCCGTCAAAGGCTTGCTGCAATCCTGAGGCGGGCACCGCCGTCGTGCCCTCTTAACAGCCGTAGCCACCAACCTCAAGGAGAGCGCCTTGGGGGTGGTGGCTACGGTGGGCGGCAAGCTGCCGCGAACTATCTGAATCGCTTGCAGTAGTCGTCACTGCGCAGAAGTTGCAGGCAAAGAGTTCCTAAGCGGGGGTCAGGTCCTTGTTGCCTTTGCCGAACACTGCGTCATCAATGGGCTGGCCGTCGAACGGCATCTCGTCCAGGTTGATGAGCGGGTTGGTGTCCTGGGTTGCTACAAGCTCGCGTGCTTCAGCCTGGGTGTCCACGCTGGGCATGGAGCCCGGCAGGGGACGCTGGGCGGATTCACGGAGGAAGTAGATGGCGATGGCGCCCACGATGGATGTGGCCATCAGGTAGTACGCCGGCATCATGTCATCGCCGGTGCCCTCGATCAGGCCCTGGACGATGAACGGCGTGGTTCCGCCGAAGATCGCCACCGAGAAGTTGTACGCGATGCCCATTCCGCCATAGCGGCTGGACGTCGGGAACAGTGCCGGCAGGGCCGAGGCCAGGTTGGCGATGTAGAACGTCACAGGGAAAGCGATCAGGGCAAGGCCGGCCAGCGTGGACCAGATCTCGCCAATGCCGATCAGCATGAATGCAGGTACCGAGAAGACGATGGTGCTGCCTGCGCCTACCCACAGCACCGGACGGCGTCCGATGCGGTCAGAGAGCTTGCCGGTCAGTGGAATACAAACAGCCATGATCACCAGGACAGGGATGGTCAGCAGGGTGCCGTGGACGGGGTCGTAGCCCTTGGAATCCGTGAGGTACGTGGGCATGTAGGAGGTTAGGGCGTAGCCAACAGTGTTGGCAGCTGCTGCCAGGATCATGGCCAGCACGATCTGGCGCCAGTAGGCCTTGACGATTCCGATGGGTCCCTTGGCGACTGCAGCGTCCTGTGACGCTGCATCCTTGGCAGAGGCCTCCTGGGCGTCCAGGGTGGCCTGGAACTGGGGGGATTCCTCGATCTTGCTACGGAAGTACACCGCGATGAGGCCCAGCGGACCAGCGATCAGGAACGGAATCCTCCAGCCCCACTCCTCCATGGCGGCCTGTCCCAGCGTGAGCTGCAGGACCGAAACCAGGGCGGCGCCGAGGGCGAAGCCAATGTAGCTGCCCATATCAAGGAAGCTGGCAAAGTAGCCGCGGCGCTTGTCCGGGGCGTACTCGCTGACAAAGGTGGTGGCACCGGCGTACTCGCCACCGGTGGAGAAGCCCTGGATGAGCTTCAGGATGACCAGCAACGCGGCGGCCCAGATGCCGATCTGCGCATAGCCGGGAAGGAGGCCGACGGCGAACGTACTTGCCGCCATCAGCATCAGTGTTGCTGCGAGCACCTTCTGTCGGCCAACCTTGTCGCCAAGCCAACCGAACACCACGCCACCGAGGGGGCGTGCGATGAAGGTTGCGGCGAAGGTGCCCAGAAGGAAGAGTGTTTGGACGGACTTGTCTGCTTCCGGCAGGAAGACAGGGCCCATGGTGGTGATGAGGTAGCCGAACACGCCGACGTCGTACCATTCCATGGTGTTGCCGACGATCGTGCCGCCGAGTGCTTTGCGCAGCATCGGCTTGTTCACCACGTTGACGT
Organism: Arthrobacter sp. D5-1; assembly: GCF_017357425.1. Taxonomy (NCBI): domain Bacteria; kingdom Bacillati; phylum Actinomycetota; class Actinomycetes; order Micrococcales; family Micrococcaceae; genus Arthrobacter; species Arthrobacter sp. D5-1. Next base: position 431,628 of record NZ_CP014571.1, read on the forward strand.
CGGACTCTTTGAGCCGGCGCTTCGGGCGAAGCTTCGTTTTCTTCGTTGCGTTCTTTACTGCATCTGTGGCGGCCGGGGTTGGGCCTGCCAATACCTGGTTCCCGGTGGCGTTCCTTGCGCCATCCGGAGAGACGGTGTTGCTTTGGTCTGTGGGCATTTGGGCTTCTCCTAGGGAGGTCATTTGCTTGCGACTTCTGCTGCCCCGCTCTGGGCAGGCCTTCAATTTTACGGGGTTTCGGCGGAAAACCCGAGTTGAGATCGGATTTTTGGGCCGTTTGAGGGTGCAATTTGCCTAGGTGTGTTGCATCTCATTGCCCGTTCTTGCCCCGTAATCATGCGGATCCCGGCCTGTTTTTGCCCTCCGGAGCACCTTGTTACCAAATTGTTTAGCTGAGCCCACTTAACGGGCCCGATTCGGGCCTAAAAGCTGATGGATCAGGTGATCCGAGGACCAGCGCAGCGTCGAGATCCTCGTCTGAAACCACCCTGGGAAGCAGGCCGGCCCCCGCCATAATCCCGGCCGTCCCGGACGCCTGTGTTTCCGACGTTTCCACCAACAGCGACCCACCCGGCGCCAGCCACTCAGCCGCCCCCTCGGCAACCCGACGCTGGACAGCCAAACCGTCAGCGCCGCCGTCGAGCGCCACCAGCGGCTCGTGAAGCCGCGCCTCCGGCGGCATCATGCTGATGGAGTCCGTGGGAACATACGGCGCGTTCGCGAGCAGCACGTCCACACGCCCCAGTAGTTCACGGGGGAGTGCGGCATAAAGATCGCCCTGATGGACCATTCCGCCACGGGGCTCAACGTTGCGGCGTGCGCAGTGGACTGCAGCGGGGTCGATGTCCGCCGCGTGCAGTTCGCAGCTCCCCAGAAGGTCGCTCACGGCCGCACCTATTGCCCCCGAACCGCAGCAGAGATCGACGACGACGGCACCTGGCTTGGCGATCAGGGCCGCCCGGCGCACCAGGAACTCCGTCCGGCGCCGCGGAACGAACACGCCGGGCTGCACAGCCATGCGCGTCCCGCAAAACTCTGTCCAGCCCACAATGTGCTCAAGAGGCTGTCCACTGACTCTCTGTTCCACCATGCGGTTGAGCTCGTCCGGATGGTTGGCGGCCTCCAGGAGGAGGCGGGCCTCGTCCTCCGCGAAAACGCAGCCCGCTGCACGAAGTGTGGTGGCGATGGATGCTCTCCGGGTCACGTTTGCCATGCTAGCCGAGGAAGACTGGTGGGCCGGAAGGTGGATTGGACGTCGGATTGGAAGTCGCTGCAGGTGAGGGGTTCACAAATCCGCCGGGACTTGGTTAGGGTATGAAGCATGGGAACACTGATTTTTGAGTAGACCGGCCTCTGCCCGTAACGGCACAGCCGCGTTTCATCTGACAAAAATCCACGCCTGTTGAGGCCCTGCCTCCATGCCGTTCCCGTTCTCGACGCCTTTTTCCCGAACCGCAACGACATGGGATACGTGTCTCTTCAGGACTCAGACTTAAGGAGTCCACGAATGACTGCCAACCCTTCCGAAAACAACACCCCCGAGACCCCATCACCGGGAAGCTCAGCCAAAACTCCGGTATCCGGCGGCATCAAGTCCAAGCTGACCGATGCCCAGAAGGCCATGCTGGCCAGCAAATCCGGGGGCGGTGCACCGGCCGGCTGGCAGAGCACCGGCAAGGGGCACAAGCCCACCTCGGCCAGCGGCAAGCAGGCTAAGACCGAGAAGAAGGTCCGCTGGTAAAACCTGCGGACAGGCACACTGGAAAGGAAGAACCATGACTGCGAACTACGATTCCGAACGCATCAATCCTGAGGTTGCAAGCCACTTGGTGGAGTCCATGGACATGGCCCCGATGCCCGAGCCGACCACCATCGCCGTTGCACTTGGCGGTGACCAGGGCAGGCAGTGGCCGGACGGTAACGGTAAACGCCGCCACCCGAAGGAGCGCGACCAAGCCCACGGCCGCATGGGCCAAGGGGCAGCTGTGACGGCCATCCACAGGACCAGCCGCCCGCAAATGCCGCACTCCTCCTAGCGTTACCCGCACGGCACCACCCCTGCGTAGCCAGCCCAACTGAGTAACAGCAAACGTCCTACTGAACCTTCAATAGAGCGTTATCTGCGACTCAGTTGGGCTGGCTGACGTCTGAAGGGGACTTGTCCGGGCGCCAGCCGCGCCACACGGGGTGCCGTAGCCGGCCGGGTCCCGTCCATTCTCCGAAGGTCACCTCAGCCACCAGCCCAGGGCTGACCCATGTGGCACCTGCCGCGTCCTCACGGGGGATGTCGGCAAAGGGAGAGGCGCTCACCACGTGGGGCTCCAGCTTCTCCATAATGTCCCGCAGCTGCCAATCCTTGAACCCGCTTCCAACCCTGCCCACATAGTGCAGCTTGTCGCCGTCCGGGATGCCCAACAAGAGGGAACCGAACGTTCCGCTTCGGGCACCTGCGCCGGGACGCCAGCCACCGACCACCACCTCTTGGCTCTGCTCCAGCTTGAGCTTGAGCCAGGACCTGCTGCGGCGCCCAATGACGTAGCGGCTGTCGGCCTTCTTCGCCATCACACCTTCCAGGCCAAGCTCAGCGGCGCTGGCCATGAGGTCGTCCACGTCGTGATCCAGGACGGCAGACAAATGCAGCGGGCAGCCTTTGCGCAGGCGCTCCGCAAACCCCGAAAGCCTCTCGCGGCGATCACGGAACGGCAGCCCGCTCAGGTCCGTGCCGCCGTCGTAAAGAAGGTCGAACAGCATGAGCTGAACCGGCACAGCTGCCCGTGCCCGCTCAATGTCTGCGGTTTTGACCAGGTTCATCCGCTGCTGCAGCCGCCCGAAATCCGGCCTGTTCCCTTTGCCGAGCGCCACGATTTCGCCGTCAGCCACGAAGTTTCCGTCGGGCCAACAGCTACGGTCAGTGAGCTCCGGGTAAGTTGCTGTGAGGTTGTTTCCGTTCCGGCTCATGAGCCGGATTTCCCCCTCGGTGCCCGTGATGATGGCGCGGATCCCGTCCCATTTCAGCTCATACAGCCAACCGTCGCCGCGGAGATCGTCCGTGGTCCCCGAGGTGGCCAGCATGGGGGCGTAGTTCGGTACGGGTTGGGGTGCGGCCGGCCCGGCAGGCGGTTGGGCCGGTGAGGGCTTCGCAGGGCTGGCCGGTACGCCCTTCCGCGCTCCAGGCTGCTCCTTCATCAGGTGAATCAGCCAGTTCTGACCCGTGTTGATCAGCGCGAACCGTTTGGTACCGCCGAGGCCGCCGCCAGGCTCGCCAGTCAGTGTGGCAATGACTTCCTTGCCGTCACGCCATTTCTCGCACGTATACTCGCCGCGGTCCCAAATGGTCATGGTCCCTGCCCCGTACTCGCCCTTGGGGATGACGCCGGAGAAGGTCGCGTACTCCATGGGGTGGTCTTCCGTATGCACGGCCAGATTGTTCCGGTCGGGCGTTTCCGGCACGCCGCGGGGCAGGGCCCACGACGCCAGGACGCCGTTGTGCTCCAACCGCAGGTCCAGATGGTAGCGGCGCGCGTGGTGCTCCTGGATCACAAAGATACCGCCGGGTGGCGGCGGGTCGCCTGGTTTTGGCTGGTCAGATGACGAGGTGCCGGCTTGCTGGGAGGCGTTGGCAGCCGACGACGAGGGAAACGGCTCCGGGGTCCTGCCCGGATCGCGCATCCCAACGTACTTGGCGAGACGGCTTTCCACTGTCACCACGCGTTCCCTGGCGGCGCCGCTGCCCGAACCGCCTGCGGCAGCACCGTCGTCGTCCTTCTCATCCTCGCCGTGGGGTGGAAGGTGCCGCCTGGAAATCGGCGCGAAGTGGTCTTTGCCCGTCTTGACACGCTTCATCACGGCCAGAAAGTCCAAGTGCTCCAGCGACGCGGAGTTGAGTTCACGCCACGTACGCGGTGCTGCCACGGTAGGGCGCGCCTTGCCGCGGAGTGAGTAGGGAACGATGGTGGTTTTGTTCCCGCTGTTCTGGCTCCAGTCCACCAGCACCTTGCCGTGGCGGAGGGACTTTTTCATGTCGCTGACCACCAGTTCGGGGTGGTCGGACTCCAGTGCGCGGGCAAGCTCTTTGGCGAAGGCGGACACCTGCTCGGACTTCAGGGTCCCATCGAGGCCAGTGTAGAGGTGGATGCCTTTACTGCCGCTGGTGACGGGGACAGGGTCCATGCCCATGTCCTGCAGGATGGAACGGGCCAGCTTGGCCACCTCAACGCACTCTGGCAGTCCCGCCCCGGGACCGGGGTCAAGGTCCAGGACCAAGCGGTCGGGGCGGAGCGGTTTCCCTGAAGGGTCCACTTGCCACTGCGGAACGTGGATTTCCAGCGAGGCGATCTGGGCCATCCACGTCAGCGTGGCCAGGTTGTTGACCATGGGGTAAACGTTGGCGTGGTCCGAATGCTGAATGGCGGCACGGGGAATCCACCGGGGTGCGGAGTCCTCAAGGTTTTTCTGGAAGAACACCTGCCCGGGATCCTCAGCAGTGCCCACTCCGTTGACCCACCGCTTCCGGGTCACCGGCCTGTTGGCCGCCGCGGGAATGAGGAAAGGAGCGACGGCGGCGTAGTACTCCAGCACTTCGGCCTTGGTGGTCCCGGTTTCCGGGTAGATGATTTTCCCCAGGTTGGTGAGGGTGAGTTCGTGGCCTTCCACGTTCACGCGCTCCTGTTGTTTGCCTGCCACCTCTTCTCCTCTGCTGTGTTGTGCTGTTGACTGGGTGCATGAGGGCCATCTGGAAGGGATCTATCGCGTTCGGTCTGGTCAACGTACCAGTGAAGCTCTACAGTGCCACGGAGGATCACGATATTAGCCTGCACCAAGTCCACAACAAGGACGGCGGGCGTATTCGGTACCAGCGCAAATGCGAAATTTGTGGCGACGTTGTGGCGTACGAGGACATTGACAAGGCCTACGAAGAAGAGGGCCGCACCGTTGTCCTGACGTCCGCGGAATTGAAGTCGTTGCCGGAGGAGAACAGCCGCGAAATTGAGGTGGTGGAGTTCATCCCCGCCGAGCAACTGGACCCCATCATGTATGAACGCAGCTATTTCCTGGAGCCGGATTCCAAATCGCCCAAGGCTTACATGTTGCTGAGGCAGACGTTGGAGGACACGGACAGGATTGCCATTGTCCAGTACGCGCTGCGGCAGAAGACCCGTTTGGGTGCGCTGCGGGTTCGGGGTGATGTGCTGCTGCTGCAGGCATTGCTGTGGGGCGACGAAGTCCGTGAAGCCAAATTCCCCTCCCTTGAGAGCGACATCAAGATTTCGGACAAGGAACTGGAGATGTCTTCCGCCCTGGTGGAATCCATGGCTCATGACTTTGATCCCGATGAGTACACCGATGACTACCAGGTGCAGTTGAAGACGTTGATCGAGGCCAAGCTGGACAAGGGTGAGGCGCTGGACACTGAGGCCACATTCGGCGTTGTTGAGGGCGAAGGAGAAGGCGGCGACGTCATCGACCTCATGGAGGCCCTCAAGCGCAGCCTGGACAAGAAGCGCGGCAAGGAAAAAGCGGACGACGACGGCGCTGCCGCCGCCAAAACTGCCAGCAAGCCAAAGGCGCGGGCCAAGAAAAAGGCCTGAACCGGCGTCGTCATCTGTTTTCTCTTGGCTTTAGTGATTCCGCAACGTGGAAATGAACTTGGTTTTCTTCTTGTGTGAACAGCGTTTGGGGAAAAGTTCCTCGGAGGGCTTTCAACCGCTGGAATTCTTCTTTCCTGGTACGGTTCCTTTGTCCTTATCGGCTAGGTGCCCGTCTCGTAGTGCGGCTCTGCCACGGGCTTTGATTCCGGCGAGCCCCTCTCTCGAAGGTACACAGAAGCGCCCACCAAAACGGCTACGGCCAGGAACTCGCTTTGCCAGTTTTGGAAGGACTCAAACCAGAATTGGCTGGAACCGATGTACTCCCAAGTGGAGACCTCCGGGAGACCATGGCTGAGCTGTTCGTCGTTGTAAGCGGCCGCACCGCCTACGGCGTGCAGGGTGAAGGAGAGCAGGAAAAGAAGGCCCAGCAGGCCAGACAACGAGTGCTCGTAGACCTTCAGAACCCAACCGCCCCGCCTGACCGGCCATGGGGTCTTGGCGGACATTTTGGCATCGCGGGGATCCTCGTCCTGGGGTGCGTCCTTATCCACAGGTTTGGATTCCGAGGAGCCGCGCTGGAACAGGAAAACCGTCAGGACCACATACATGGCCATCTGAAGGAACTCCGATTCCCAGTTCTCAAAAATCGCTTCCCAGAAGCTGCCTGATGTCAGAAAATCCGATACACCGGTTGCCGGCCCACCGTGTGCTTGCTGTTCCTCGCTGTGATTGGCAGCTCCTGAGAGGATCATTCCTCCGAGGAAGACGACGAACAGGCCTGCATTGACCAGCAGCAAGCCGTGGTCCTTGACCCAGTGACGCGGGGGCTTGGTATCGTTGCCGGAACTGTGGTTGTGCTTGGCGGGTCGCAGCATCCCACTCACTCTTCCTTTGCCGTCCCGTTGTTGCCACTGCCGTTCCGGACGGCCCGGCGGTGCAGCCACAGCGGCGTTCCCACCACCAGGAGCAGCAGCACCAGGACGATGAATCCGGCTGCAACAAGCCCGGCGGTCCGTCCAGCGGTAAAGTCGAAAACCAGAGTGGCGGAGCCAACAATCAACAAGGCCACGCCGGCCAGCGCCCACTTGGTCACAACGTCGGCGCTGGAGACCAAGGTGGCCTTGAGTCCCCTGCGGAACAGGCGGCGATGAACACTGACGGGCAGCACAATCAGGACGGTGGTCAGCGCTGCCACCATCACGTTGAACAGGTACAGGCTCCGCTGCCAGTCGTCCAGGAGTTCGAATCGTTCCTGAAAGGGGAGCGTGAGCAGGAAGCCGCCAAGGATTTGCACCCCCGTTTGGAGAACCCGTAACTCCTGGATCAATTCCATCCAGTTGCGGTCCATCCGTTCCTCGGTGGACTCGTTCCTGCCGATTCTGGGAGCCTGCTCCGGCTCAACCATCTATGCACCTCCGTGGTGGTTTCTGTGGACGCCGACCAAGCACCGGACTACGGTCGGAACTGTCAGCATTCCTCGATTTCTTTATCGGGCCCTCGCCGGATTTTCAAGGAGGAACAATGAGTCAGGACGATCACCGGGTAGACCCAGACAACGAACCCGGGGGTTACGGAACGCCTACCCCCGAACAGGAAATGCCTGGCGAGGGAGATCAACGCGAGACTCCGGAGCGGCCCGCTCAGGGGGTGCCTGACGCTCCCGGCGACGAGTTCCCGACGCCAAAGGACCCTGATGCTGCCCCGCCGCCCCCGGCCACCGGTGATGGCCCGGTCCGGGAGTAGTCCAGGGCGGGCGTTGCTGCGGCGTGGGACCGGCTCGGCGCTGGAAATGGTTCGGCGTGGAGAGCAGGAACGCCGGAGGCACTGCCTCCGGCGTTCGACCCTGTCCCGTCTAGACCGTATGTCCCCTGCGGCCCGACATAAAGCTCAGCAGCCAGCCAATTGCTGCGACGACGAGGAGGACGACGCCTACCCACAGAAGCCAGCTCAGTGCTTCGGTAAAGCCGCCTACCAAGAGAAGAACAATTGCTACTACACCAGCAATGATCAGAAGTGTATTCATGGTCAGCACATTCCTTTCTGGGGGAATCTTTGACTAATGTCGCCGGTTCCCAACTATGCATTCCGATTACTTCGATTGAGTTATGCCGGTACTTGGAGGCGTTCCGCCGCCTCAAAGTGCCTTTGCCGTTATTGCCTGCCGGCGGTCCTCCGGAGTGCGGGTTCGCCAGTCGTGAACACTAACTGTTCCCATTGTACTACTAAGCTTCCTTATGAAAGGCTTATTGAAGTCGTCACCTGATGATTGGGCAGTTGCCACAGATAACTTTGTGGCACGTTTTAGGCTCACATGAACGTCTATGAGAGGAACACATGAAAGCGTCACAGCAGCTTGCAGACAACCTTCAGATCGTCCTGACAGACCTTATTGAGCTACAGCTTCAAGGCAAGCAGGCGCACTGGAACATAGTGGGGCCAAACTTCCGCGACCTTCACCTCCAGCTGGACGAGCTGGTAGTTGCCACGCGCGAATTCGCTGACGACACCGCCGAGCGTATGAGGGCCCTCCACGCCCTGCCTGATGGCCGTAGTGCGACCATCGCCAAGGGCACGCGTCTGGAGGAGTTCCCGGCAGGCCTGGTCAACACCAAGAATGCGGTCAAGCTGGTCACTGACCGCGTGGAGCGTGCTGTCCAGACAATGCGCGATGTCCATGACGAAGTGGATGAGGAAGACCCCACGACGGCGGACCTGCTGCACGCATTCATCTCCCGCCTTGAGCAGCTGGTGTGGATGATCAACGCCGAAATCATGAACGCCGGCGCTGCAGTGACGGATCCGGACGAGGCCTAGAACTCAACGGGCCGGGCCGATCACGAGTAGGGCGGAAGAACTGTGCCACGACTTAAGCGCACTGACCTGTCCAAGCCCGGCATCGTCCGCCGTAAGGTGGGAAAAGGGTTCAGCTACCGGCACCCCGACGGGAGCCTGGTCAGCAAAGAGGATCGCCAGCGCATCAATGCGCTGGCGATCCCGCCTGCATGGACCGATGTGTGGATCAGTCCTTTCGAGAATGGGCACATCCTTGCCACGGGCGTCGATGATGCAGGGCGCAGCCAGTACATTTACCACCCCACGTGGCGGGAGCGGAAGGACACCGAGAAGTTCATTCGGGCCGCCAAGCTGGGACTGGTCCTGCCGGCGATCCGGCGCAACGTCACCGTCCACCTTCAGAACACCGAAGATCCGCGGCAACAGACCCTCGCCGCGGCAGTGCGGCTGATGGACCTCGGCGCCCTTCGGGTTGGCTCCGAGGTCTACATGAAGCAAAACGGCTCCTATGGGCTCACCACGCTTCGATGCCGTCATGCCCGGGTGGAAGGGCATGATGTCTTCCTGAAGTTCCCGGGCAAAAGCGGACAACTGTGGGACAAGTCAATCCGCGACCCCGCCTTGGCCGCCTTTTTGGAACCGCTGGCCGAGCGCCCCGGCAAGGAACGCCTGCTGGCTTACCTCTCGGAGGGAACGTGGGTCTCCGTGGACGCGTCCATGATCAATGAGTATCTCCGGGGTATCTCAGGGGAGGCGTACACCTCCAAGGATTTCAGGACATGGAAGGGCACTGCTGCCGCTGCCCTCTGCCTCATCAAGTCCGGACACAAGGGAACCCCCAGGCAAGCCATTGTGCGGGCCATCAAGGAGGCCTCGGAACTCCTGGGCAACACCCCCTCGGTGGCGCGCTCATCCTATGTGGATCCGCGGATTATCGAGGCCTACCTCTCCGGAGAACTGAAGGACTTGAAGCCCACGGAAGCATCGATCGCGGCCTACCTGAATGGCGAAACGCCGAAGATGCAGCCAGAGGTGGCCGCCAAGTCCTGACGTCGGCCGCTCGAGCGCATTTTATGAGTACACTCGTACTAATAAAGCTCGGCCGGAAAAACGTTGAGGAGCGGTAAATGATCCTGATCGCGATCGTGGTGTGCGAAGTTGCGTTCTGGGTGGCGATCATCGCCGGGCTCGCAGCGCGGTATCTGCTGCGGAAACCCCGCCTTGGCAGCGCTCTCCTGATCCTTGCTCCGGTGATCGATGCTGTCCTGCTTGCCCTGGTGGCAGTCGATCTCCTGGGCGGGGGAACAGCCTCATGGCAGCACGGACTGGCGGCGATCTACATTGGCGTTTCCATCGCGTACGGCAAACGCATGGTGGCATGGGCCGATGCGCACTTCCAACACCGGTTCTCCGGCGGCCCCGCGCCGGAAAAACTCACAGGAACCCGCTACACGGCCAAATGCTGGCGGGATGTCATCCTTACGGCGTTGGCAGTGGTCATCGCCGCGGCCACCCTGGGAGCGATCATTCTGCTGGTCAACGACGCGGAACGAACCTCAGCGCTCTCGGAATTCTTTCGCATTCTGGGAATCATCTTCGCCATCGACTTCCTTTGGGCAGTGAGTTACACGATCTGGCCGAAGAAGGCCGCCCGAGCCGTGCCCGCTGCTGCTTCTTCTTCGCGGTGAAACGCCATGCCCCGGAGAATCGACGCAGAGGCACGCACCGCAGCGATTGCGGAGGCTTCATTACGTGTCCTTGAACGTGATGGGCTCCAGGGCCTGTCTGTGCGCGGGGTTGCGGCGGAAGCGGGCATTGCCGCCGCTTCGTTGCGGCGGGCCTTTGCCACGCAGCATGCCCTCAGGGAGTACTGCCTGCAACTCATTGAGGACCGGGTCACCGCCAGGGTCTCCGCGCTGGAGCTGACCGGCCGCGCGCTGGTTGATGGGTTGCTGCTGCAGTTGCTCCCTCTCGACCAAGAGCGACGCTTGGAACTGGTTGCGCAAGTCCAACTCGGCGTTCTCTCCCTTACCGACAGCGAGCTTCGTCCTGCTGCGACCAGGCTAAGCGACGCAGTAGGGCGCGCATGCCACGCAGCGGTACAAATACTGGCTGAAGCGGGTCAGTTCAACAGCGAGCGTGATCCAGAGTATGAAGCGCAGCGGCTACGTGCCCTTCTTGACGGAATCGCGATGCATGGGCTGTGGAGCGGGGAACTGCCGGAGTCGAGTCAGATGCCCGGCGTGCTCGCTCGCCATCTCGACGAGCTCGCCGATCCATAACCCGTTGTGGCTGCGGACGCCGACAGCCACAAAAAGAGCCTGGCGACACCCGAATCCGGGTGTCGCCAGGCTCTTTGCGCAGCGCTGAGGGTTGCGGGTCCCTACTCGGCGTCGTGGTCCGTTTCCAGGATCTTCACCAGGCTGTCCAGGGCGGCGTCCGCACCTTCACCTTCGGCGCGCAGCACCACCACGTCACCGTGGGAGGCGCCCAGGCTCATCAGGGACAGGATGCTGGCCGCGTCCATGGCGTCATCTGCGGGTTCACCCTGGCGGGCGATGGTGACATCGAGGTCCAGGTCCCCTGCTGCCTCGGCAAAGATGGCTGCGGGGCGGGCGTGGAGGCCGACGCGGCTTGCGATGGTGGCTGTACGTTCTGGCATTGGTGCTCCTTTTGTGAAGGCTGGCGGTTGTGGGAGGTGGCGTTGTGGGAAGTCTAGACCGCTGATGGGTTGAGACGCTTGGGTTTTGGACGCCGGAGTTTTAGACGCTGGCGGTTGCCGGGGTGGCTTCCACTTCCACCGGCTTTTTGACGGCAAAGCGCTTGAGGGCGATGACGGCCAACGCGCTGACCACCATTCCAGCCACGATGGCGATGATGAACATCGGCAGGTTGCCAATGGCGAAGAAGACGAAGAAACCGCCGTGGGGAGCCTGGGAAGTTACTCCCGTGGCCATGCAGAGTGCACCGGTCAGGGCGCCGCCCACCATGCTGGCGGGAATGACCCGCAGGGGGTCTGCTGCAGCGAAGGGAATGGCACCTTCGGAGATGAAGGATGCACCCAGCAGCCAGGCCGCCTTGCCGTTTTCACGCTCGTTGAGGGTGAAGAGCTTCTTGTTCAGGACCGTGGCAAGGGCCATGGCCAGCGGCGGAACCATGCCGGCCGCCATCACTGTGCCCATGATCAGCCACGGAGCCTGGTTGTCTGCGCTGCCCGCGCTCAGGCCGGCAACTGCGAAGGCGTAGGCAACCTTGTTGACCGGACCGCCGAGGTCGAAGCACATCATGAGTCCAAGGATGATGCCGAGAACTACAGCGGAGGCGCCACTCATGCCGGTGAGCCAGTTGTTGAGAGCCACCGTAAGGCCGGCAATGGGACCACCGAGGACCAGGAACATCAAGCCGGACGCGACGATGGAAGCAAGCAGCGGGATGATGACGACGGGCATGAGGCCACGGAGCCAGCGGGGTACCTGCCAGGTTCCGATCAGATGCGCGACGTAGCCGGCCAGGAGGCCGCCGACGATGCCGCCGAGGAACCCTGCGCCCATGAAGCCTGATACAGCACCGGCGACGAAGCCGGGTGCAATACCGGGCCGGTCGGCGATGGCGTAGGCGATGTATCCAGCCAATGCCGGGACCAGGAAGCCCATGGACAGGGCGCCGATCTTGAACAGGACCGCACCAAGGTAGATGGCGAGTCCGCCTTCAGGCAGATTGCCGAAGTTGTTCTCCAGCACCACCTTGTCCGCTACCTCAGTGATGTCGTAGCCGCCCAGCAGGAAGCCGAGGGCAATCAGCAAACCACCGCCGGCCACGAACGGAATCATGTAGCTGACGCCGGTGAGAAGTGCTCGCTTCAGCTTCTGGCCAATGTGTTCACCCTTCTCCTCCTCGGCACGCTCAGCCTGCTCTTCGGCCCCGGCATGGGGAACGCGGCGTGCGCGGGGGTCCTCGGCAGCTGCAAGTGCTTCCTGGACCATCCTGGTGGGTTCGTCGATGCCACGTTTGACGGGAGCGTTGATGACCGGCTTGCCAGCGAAGCGCTCCTTGCCGCGAACATCAACGTCGACGGCGAAGATCACCGCGTCGGCTGCTGCAATCACGGCCGGGTCCAGCGGCTTGGCGCCTGAGGAACCCTGGGTCTCCACCTGCAGGTCCACGCCCATTTCCTTGGCCGCGGCAACCAGCGAGTCAGCAGCCATGTACGTGTGTGCAATACCCGTGGGGCAAGCGGTCACCGCCACAATGCGCTTGGGTGCGGCAGTCGTCGTCGAGCTTTCTGTGGGAGCAGCGGCAGCGGCTGGTGCAGCAGCCGGCTTGTCTGCCAAGGCGCCATCAACCAGTTCAACGATCTCTTCAGGGGAAGACGCCGCACGCAGTGCTGCCGTGAAGTCTTTTTTGATGAGGGACCGGGCCAGCTTGGACAGCAGCTTCAAGTGTTCCTGGTCTGCGCCGTCCGGGGCTGCGATGAAGAAGATCAGGTCTGCCGGGCCGTCCTTGGCGCCGAAGTCCACCTTGCGGGACAGCCGGGCCATGGCCAAAGCAGGCTCCTGGACCGCAGCAGAGCGGCAGTGCGGGATGGCGATGCCGCCGGGGACGCCGGTTGCGGTCTTCTGCTCGCGGGCGAAGGCGTCGGCAAAGAGCCCTTCAACCTCGGAAGCACGGCCGGTGGCGGCAACTTTGCCGGCCAGGACGCGGATGACGTCGGCAGGGGAGTCGCCCAGGTTTTGGTCGAGGGTGACCAATTGGGTTGTGATCAGCTGGGTCACTGTGAGTCCTTCTGGAGGGCCGTGATGGTTACGGCATTGGGGGTTGTCTGGTGGACTGCCGGGACAGTGGAGCCCGGCAGGGAGGCAGCAGCGGCACCATGCGCCACGGCTTGACGAAGGCAGTCCTGCGCGGAGCCGCCTTGGGTTGCAGCCAGCAGGTAGCCGGCCAGTGCAGAGTCCCCGGCGCCTACCGTGCTGACGGCTTTAATGGGCGGATGCGTGGCCAGCCACGCTCCGTCCGCCGTCACCAGGATTGCTCCTTTGGACCCGAGTGTTGCGAGAACGGCGGCTACACCGCTGGCGACGACGGCGGCTGCAGCTTCAGCGGCTTTGGCCGGATCCGCTTCCAGTTCGTCAGCAGTGGAGACGCTGGTGAAACCGGCGGCGGCGGCAAGCTCTGCGAGCTCTTCCGCGTTCGGCTTCAGGAGGTCCGGCTTCCCGGAGGCATCGCCCACCAAAGCCGCCGCAAGCGGCGCCCCGGAGGAGTCAATGGCGATGCTTGGGGAGGCCGTTCCATCCGGGATCGACCGGAGCCGACGGGCGATGGTGGCGTAGAAATCCGCGGGAACTCCTGGTGGGAGCGACCCTGCGAGTACCACCCAGCTGGCGCCGCGGGAGCGTTCCAGCAGCAGCCCGATCAGGGCTTCCTGCTGTTCCTCGCTCAGCTCCGGGCCGGGTTCGTTGATCTTGGTGGTGACGCCGTCCGGTTCGGTGAGGGTGACGTTGCTGCGCAGCGCCTGGCCGATGGGCAGCGCCGCGAATGGCACACCGCCGTCGTGCAGTCCGGAAAGGACCGGGTCCGAATCCGCGCCTGGAAGGACTGCCACGGTGTCGAGGCCGGAGGCCACGAGGGCCCGTGAAACGTTGACGCCCTTTCCGCCCGATTCCTGATGGACGGCCACGGCGCGCTGCACCTCGCCGCGGGCCAGGGCGCCGGGGAGTTCCACCGTGCGGTCCAGGCTGGGGTTGGCGGTCAAGGTGACGATCATGCGATCACCACGTCTACGCCGGCGTCGGCCAAGGCCGCGGCGAGTTCTGCGGATGGTTGGCTGTCTGTAATCAAGGTGTCGACATCCTTCAAGGTGGCGAACTGGACCAGCGTTTCGGAGTCCAGCTTGGAAGAATCGGCCAGGGCCACCACGCGGCGGGCTGAGGTGACGAAAGCGGCTTTTACCGCTGCTTCCTCAGGATCGGGGGTGCTGAGGCCGAAGGTTGCGTGGATGCCGTTGGCGCCCACAAAAGCGATGTCCGGGCGAAGTTTGTACGCGGCTTCCACCGTGGACTGCCCGACGGCGGCTTGCGTCAACCCGCGGACCCGGCCGCCAAGGATCTGCAGTGCTATACCCGGGGTGGAGGAGAGTTTTCCCGCGATGGGAATGGCGTGGGTAATCACCACGAGTTCATCGTTTCCGTTGGCCGCGGGTGTCCGCTGCGCCAGCAGGTCTGCGAGGGTTTCCGTGGTGGAACCTGCGTCCAGCAGGATGCTGCCTGTTGTGGGCTCCGGGATCAGAGCGAGGGCGGCGTTTGCGATGCGGAGTTTCTCCACCTGCCGCTGTACCGCCCGTTCAAGGATACTTTCCTCGCGGGTGCTCAGGCGGTCGGAAGGTACCGCGCCACCATGGACGCGGCGCAGGTTCCCGGAGACTTCGAGGGCCGCGAGGTCGCGGCGGATTGTCTCAGTGGTGATGCTGAAACGGTCGGCAAGGTCTGTGACGCTCACCCGTCCGCGCTCTGCGACGAGTGCGGAGATCAGTTGCTGGCGTTCTTCGGCGAACACTTACCCTCCATTGCGGTCAAGCCAGGTCTTCAGGACGGCCACTTCAGTGACTGCTGTCACAACGATGTGGAATTGCTTGACTCTATCTTTGTTTATGTTGGTTAGTCAAGAGAAATCAACATAAACAAAGATCGCTGGAGGTATCCGTTTCGTCCCCGGGCACGGCAAAGGGCATGCCGCGCTCCCTGTAGCGCGACATGCCCTCGTGCGGATCCTGACTGGGGGATTTTGCCAGGATCCGGTCTGTGGACGTGACCGGTTGTTGCCTGCCCGTGCGGAGGTGTGTCCAGCTCCCCTTACGTCAGGGGAGCGGGCGGTTCCCCGTGCCCGGGCGGGGATGGCACCGCGGGTCCCGGTGTGGGGTCAGGAACCGGCGGTGGTCCAGGCTCCGGCAAGGGTACAGGCTCGGGTGTAGGTCCGGGTTCGCGGGTGGGGTCCGGGTGCGAAGGGTCCGGTGGGAATTCGCTCATGGTCAGGAGCTCCTTTGACGCGACGAGCGATGCGGTCTGCGGCTTTCCGGGACGGACGAGGGGTACCAGGTGGTGTCCCATCCGGAATTCCGGTAGTCGATGGGCAAATTATCTGGATCCGGCGGGTCGGGAAGCTTCCGCCTGCTGGCCGGCCTGAGCTGCGAGCCGGTTGTCGAAGTGTCTTTGCTCTGTGGTTCTGTGTGCATGCTGTCCCTCCCGGTAGCTCCAGAACTGGTGTTGCGGCCGCGGATCCTCATTCCGGGATCTCCATGCGGAAGCCGCAGTGGCATCCGAGGATGCGGGTGTTGATCAGGACCTCGTACATCCTCAACTGGCCGCCGGGCCTCAGGACCAAGGGGGCTTGGATCCGGCGAAGCTCGCAGCTCTTGGTCTTCATGGGCTCGCCGCAATGCAGATACTGGCCGCCGAACTGCAGCACACCTTGGGAGACGCCTGGACGGTTCAGTACCAGCGCAACCCTTTGGACAGACGCAACCTGTTGATAGGCGTACCTGCAGGCGTGGCACTCGTAGGCGACATCAACCATGTTGGGCGCGGGTGGATAGTGCGACTGGATGGAGTTCACCAGAAGGTGCTTGTCTGTATTGCAGCGCTTGCACCAAAGGGGCTCGTCAGGCGGTTGATGGGCTTCGTCAGGGATTCTGGACGCTGGCTGGGCCGGCATGGTCTGCACCTCTGCATGGAAAAATGCGGGACGCCCGTCTGCATGAGCTGGGAAAGCCTGGTCCTCGTGGGGACTGTAGCTAGATTGTGCACATAGCTGCACCGTAGATGCAAGGATTCTGCCACCATTCCTGACGGGGGTGACAAGCCCGGCCCGGACGATCGTAAACTAAGGCATGAGCGAAATGAACGTTGACTTGGTGCTGCCTGATGCCGCCTCAGCGTCTGACGACGATTCGGTACCTGACCGTCTTCAGGACCTTGTCATCGACAGCGAGGACGTGGGCGGATTCCTGGAAGAACTAGCGGTCTTTTCGGCAGCGGCTGTGTCCCAGGCCGTTGGCATGCCTGTGCACTGCGGCATCACCCTTAGCCGGCGACGCCGTACGGCAACGGTGGCCGGGAGTACCCCCGAAGCCAGGTTGATCGACGAAATTCAGCAGGCGTACGGTGATGGGCCGTGTCTGGAGGCGATGCGAAGCCGTACCACCGTGCACGTTCCGGACACTTCCACCGAAGTGCGGTGGTCGGAATACTGTGCTGTCATCGCCGCGCGAGGCCATCTTTCAGCCCTCTGCGTCCCTCTGGAGCTGGACGAAGGAGCCACTGCTGCACTGAACTTCTTCGCTCCCCATGCCGGAGTCTACGACGAAGCCACCATCCGAAACTGTGAGCTGTACGCAAGCCAGGCCGAACGCTCGCTGCGGTTGGCCGTGCGCATAGGAGTAAAGCAGCAGCACGCTGACGATCTCCAGGATGCCATGCAATCCCGGACCGTCATTGACCTCGCCAGCGGGATCATCATGGGGCAGAACCGCTGCACCCAGGAAGAGGCATTCCAGATTCTGAAGAAGGCCTCCAGCACCCGGAACCAGAAGCTGCGGGAGGTCGCAGAGTCACTGGTCCAGAGTGTTTCCAAGCAGGCTCCTGTGGCCCATTTCGAGCCCTGAGCCAGGCAGGCGGACTCCCGGCCGCAAGGCCGTGACTTGTGACGCGCACCACTGGTGAACTACATTTTAGGTGGGTTAAGCAGATAGCCCTTGGAACCTCATGTCACCTGGTGCCATCACGGATGGTCCAAGAACTGCACTCTTAGCCGTGGCCGCTTTCGGCCGGCTCTCCGTGCATGCATGCGGCTCCTTGGAGAAGTAAAAGGAGAATGGCAATGACGCTTGGATCCCTGCCCGTCCCGAAGCCTGCCAGAGGGACGGATCCCGCAACCGGTGAGACCGGAGCGCGGCCCTGGTGCACAGTATGCGGCACTGATTCGTATATTTTTGTTGAAACCGTGGTTGAAGCCCAGCCGAATCAGTCCGAGGTAGTAGAAGTCAGCTACACCTGCAGTGAGTGCGATACGTTCTACGCCCACGCTGTCCGGCTGGAGGCCTTGGTGCCTGAGATCCAACGGGAATTCCTCTCCACTTCCGCAGCGGGACTCTGGTTCAGTTGCACCCATTGCGGCGATCCCATGACCTTGGGACGTCCCACCGAGCGGGTGATTGAGGCGCCCCGGACCACGGATGATCCGGAAAGCCCCAGCCTCCTGGAGGTGTACTTGCAGACGCAGGTGCTGCATTGCCGTTGCGGTTTCCAAATGGAGGTTCCACGCCACGTTGGGTGACCGCCGTCTCTGAACAACCAACAGCGGGAGGGTGGCTATGCGCACGTTTGGTGTTGAAGAGGAACTGTTGATCGCGGATCCCGCGGACGGCACGCCATTGGCGTTGGCCACAGACATCCTGGACGTTGCGGCTCCCCTCTACGGAGGAAGAACCGTAGAAACAACCGGCGGGAAGGCCGGCGCCGGGAGCGCGACGTTGAAGTCCGAGTTCAAGCAGGAGCAGGTGGAGGTCAACTCGCGTCCTTGCCGGACTGCGGCCGAACTCAGGGCCGAGATCCGTGCCGGTCGGGCGTTGTCTGACAAAGCCGCACGGGCCGTGGGTGCGCGCGTCGCGGCGTTGGCAACCCCGCCGGTCTTCCACGCCACACCCACTCTGGGCAACCAGCGGTACGCGGCGATGGGGACGGAGTTCGGCTTGATTTCCCGTGAGCAGCTCACCTGCGGTTTCCATGTCCACGTGTCCATCGAATCACCGGAAGAAGGGGTCGCAGTCCTTGACCGGATGCGGCACTGGCTGCCGGTCCTGCTGGCCTTGAGCGCCAATTCTCCTTTCTGGATGGGAGCCGACACGGGCTTTGCCAGCTACCGCACGCAGATCTGGAACAGGTGGCCCACGGCCGGCCCCATGGACGTTTTCGGTTCAACGGAGGGCTACCAGGCGATGCTCTCCGAGCTGTTGGGGACGGGCGTTCCGTTGGATGAGGGAATGATCTACTTCGATGCCCGCCTCTCCAGGGGGCACCCCACCGTTGAACTGCGGATCGCCGACGTTTGCCTGTACGCCGAAGACGCCCTCACCATTGCCGTCATTGCCCGTGCCCTGGTGGAGACATCTGCGGCTGGGTGGCGGCAGGGTAAGCCGGCGTCAAGCACGTTGACGCCGGTCATCCGCATGGCGAACTGGAAGGCCAGCCGCTTTGGCATCAACCAGCAGTTGTTGCACCCGCTGGAGCAGCGGCCCTACCCCGCCGCGGACGTTGTGGGCGCCCTGCTCCGGCACGTTCGAGTGGCTTTAACAAGGGCCGGCGATCTCGCGCTCGCACGGGCAGGTGTGGCCAACATCCTCCGCCGGGGCACCGGCGAACGGCTGCAACGCCAGGCGTACAGCCAGCGGCGCCGGTTGTCCGACGTCGTGTCCGCCGCCATCGCGTCGACCCATCAGGATGACGAAAGGTCCGACGCCGGACTGCTGAGTCTGTGACAACCGGCCCGCTGGGCCTGTGGCAACCGAGCTGGACAGCAGCCGCCTGCCGGTGGGCCGCCGTCAGCCCTGATTGATGCGGATCATGTTGCCGGAGGGATCGCGGAAGGCGCAGTCGCGCGGACCCCATGGTTGGTCGATCGGTTCCTGGAGTACCTCGGCTCCGGACGCGCGGAGTTTCTCGAACGTGCCGTCCAGATCATCTGTGGTGAATACCAGCATGGGCATGACGCCCTTGGTCAGCAGTTCCTGGATGGCGTCGCCGTCGGCCTGGGAGCGGCCGGCGTGCGGCGGGGAAAGGACCAGTTCAAGATCCGGCTGGGCATCGCTGCCGATGGTGACCCAACGCTGGCCGTCCGAGCCGACGTCGTTCCGGACGTCGAAACCCAGGGCGTCGCGGTAGAAGGCGAGCGACTCATCCACGTCGTTGACAGTGACATGTGCGTACTTCAATGAAATGTTCATGAACCACACGCTATTGCAGCTGTGACGTGGGCGCTTCTTCAATCCTGCTCAGTGTTTCAAGAGCGGGAGTCCTGCCTTTGCTGGTTCTTTCAGGGCGGGTGTGTTGTTTCGCGATGCAGTTGGGCATGGCCTTGACGGCGTGGTGTTCGCGGGAGCGGTATTCGCTGGGGTTGATGCCTACGATTTCCGTGAAACGCGTGCTGAAGGATCCCAGCGACGTACAGCCCACTTCCATGCAGGCGTCCGTGACGCTGGTCCCCGCCCGGAGCAGGGCCATGGCCCGCTCGATCCGCCGGGTCATAAGGTAGTTGTAGGGCGATTCCCCGTAGGCGGCCTTGAACTGGCGGGAGAAATGCGCGGGGGACATGAGGGCGCCGGCGGCCATGGTGGGCACGTCCAATGGACGCGCATACTCGCGGTCAATGAAGTCGCGGGCGCGCCGCAGATGGGCCAGATTGGCCAGTTCCTGCGGAGTCATGGCGCCAGTCTACTAGGCTCATGCCCATGGAATCAGTGGTGTGGTCAAAGCCCGAAAACCAGCGCGAGGGCACTCCGCTGCTGGTGATGATGCACGGGTATGGAACCAGCGAACAGCGGATGGTGGACCTCTTCCCGCATCTGCCCGGCGAGTTCACGTGCGCTGCGCTTCGCGGTCCCAAAGTGATCGGCGACCATTACGGTTGGTTCCTGCTGGACTACTTCCTGACCAACGACTTTGCTGATGTCATCGCGTCCACCAACTCGGTGTTCAACTGGATCAACTCCGTCAAGGACAACCACAGCAGCGTCAGCTTGCTGGGGTATTCGCAGGGCATGGCCATGGCCAGCACGCTCCTGCGCTTGCGGCCCCACGCCTTCAAGGCAACGGTGGGCTTGTCCGGTTTTGTGTTGGACAACGACCTCCTTGCCCTGAGCGAGTCCTTCGACACCCCGCCGCCGTTCTTCTGGGGCCGGGACAAGGCCGATCCCGTGATTAATGAGGACGCGATTGCCCACACTGCCGAGTGGCTGGAAGCCAACGTGGCCCTGACCGCACGGACCTATCCGGGCATGGGCCACAGGATCGAGCCGCCAGAGCTGGTGGATGTCAGCGCCTTCTTGAAGTTCTATGTGCTGGGGTAAAGCTCTGGGTGGGAGCCCGGATTAGAAGGCATCCGGGCTCCGGAATCAACCTCGTGGTGCGATTCTCGTCACAATTTCGCATTCGACTGCACACTATTGAATGACAAAATTGTAAGCGCTTACACTTTTGGCTGGTGATCCGGTTCGGGTCTCGTGAAGGTGCCAGGCGAACAGGGAAAGGGTTGAGGCTGTGGTGCATTTCAGGGCCTCGACCGCCTCAGCCTGGTTGTTCGCCCTGGAGGCATCCGGGCTGGCTACAGGCAGCGTGGGCATGGTAAATGTTCCGTGGGACAATGAAGGTATCGATGACGAACACGCAGCCCGGCAGGCACCCCAACACCTGCTGGGGCTGGGCCATGGGGTCTTGGCCGTTCTCTCAAGCTATCAACACCCCGTTGTGACCGAGTGGGCACTGCCGGAACCCATTGCCCGTGGCGCGAGGCCCACGGCGGCTTTAGCCCATGGCGATGAATCCGCGTTCGGTGCGTTGACGGCGTTCCGGAAACGCGGTTTATCTGCCCGGGAACGTGCCAGTGAATACTGAAACCCCGGCCACCACCTGCTCGATACCAAGCTCATCGAACGCAAAACCACGCGCCGCAAGCGCTGAACGGAATACTGCACATGACTGATCTTCGTAATGCCTGGACGGGTGCTTCGGCCCTGTTGTTCGACCTCGACGGCGTGCTGACGCCTACTGCCGTGGTGCACGAGCAGGCGTGGCAGGAACTGTTCGACGGTTACCTGGCCGAAACGGGACACCCGCAGGGGTATCAGGAGAGCGACTACTTCGACCATATTGACGGTAAGCCGCGCTTCGACGGTGTCCGGGACTTCCTGGCATCCCGCGGCATCACTTTGCCCGAAGGCCCGGTCCACGACCACCCGGACAACGTCACGGTGCAGGGCCTGGGCAACCGCAAGAATGCCATCTTCAACGAGATCGTGAACTCCCGCGGCGTGGAGCCGTTTGAGGGCTCGGTCAAGTTCATCAATGCCGCGGTGGAACTGGGTCTCAAAGTAGCTGTCGTGTCCTCCTCACGCAACGCTCCTGCCGTCCTGAAGGCCGCCGGCCTGGACCACCACTTCGAGGTGGTGGTGGACGGCCAGGTGGCTGCCGGCGTCGGGCTTCCCGGCAAGCCTGACCCTGCCACCTATGTCTATGGAGCAGGCCTGCTGGGCGTCCCCGTGGAGGAATGCATCGTGGTGGAGGATGCGGTGTCCGGGGTGCAGGCCGGCGCAGGCGCCAACTTTTACGCCGTGATCGGCGTGGACCGCGGGGCGGGCCGCCAAACCCTGCTCGACGCCGGTGCCACGTTGGTGGTGGACGACCTCAACGATCTTCTCTGACCCTACTTTTTCGAAGGATTTCAACCGCCCATGGCACTCATCAGCTCCGATCGGCTGCGCTTCCCCTGTGAGCCCTGGAAGCTCGTGGAGAATATCCACGTCCCTGGTGACGAGGGAACGCTGGAAACGCTGTTCGCACTTGGCAACGGCCACCTTGGTATCCGCGGCTCGCACTCAACAGCGGGCGACGGCGAACTGCCCGGCACGTTCATCAATGGCTTCCACGAGATCTGGGACATCAAGCACGCCGAGAATGCTTATGGTTTCGCCAGAACCGGCCAACGGATTGTGTACGTTCCGGATGCCAACAACTTCACCGTGTCCATCGATGGCGAGGCCCTGAGCCTGGCTGAGTCCACGGTGACTGACTACAGCCGCAGCGTGGACTTTTCCACCGGCGTCTACGAAGAGAGCATCACGTGGGCCTGCCGTTCGGGTGCGACCGTCACTACGGTGGAGCGCCGGGCGGTGGGGTTCGATTCCCGCGGATGTCTTGGCCTGGAGCTGTCCCTGACTGCTGACCGGGACGTGTCCGCGGACATCACTTCCGGCGTCGTGAACCGTCAGGACCAGCCTGTGGAGGACCAGTCGGCCCACGACCCCCGCCGTTCGGGCCGGCATGCCGGCCGGGTCCTGCTGCCGTTGCATTTGCAGGGTGCTGACGGCTCCCTGCGCCTCGCATGGGAAACCGCCGAATCACGCCAGCGCGTGGCCATGGCCGTGGATCACTGGATCTCCGCGGAGGGCCAGCCATTCGAGACGTTGGTGGGCGAGGACGACTCATCCGTCCGCTACGTTCTGGCAATCCACCACGGCGACACATTCCGTTTGGAGAAAACGGTCAGTTACCTGGTGGCAGGTTCCACGGACGCCGAAGACCGCGGAGAAAGCCTGGCGGCGGAAGCCGAAGCGAAGCTGGTACCGTTCGCCGACATCCTGGCCCAGAGCAAAGCGCACTACGACGAATACTGGACCACGGCCGACATTCTGATCGGTGGCCAGCCGGAGATGCAGCAGGCGGTCCGGTGGGGACTGTTCCAGCTGGCGCAGGCAACCGCGCGTGCCGGTGTTGCCGGAATCCCCGCCAAGGGTGTGAGCGGTTCCGGCTACGAGGGCCACTACTTCTGGGACCAGGAAATCTACCTCCTGCCGTACCTGACGTACACCAATCCTTGCGGAGCCCGGAAGGTCCTGGAATCGCGGCACGCCATGCTGCCCGACGCGCGGGTGCGGGCCAAGGAGCTCAGCGTGGATGGAGCGCTGTTCCCATGGCGGACCATCAACGGGCTTGAAGCCAGCGCCTACTATGCCGCCGGTACGGCCCAGTTCCACATCGCCGCGGCCATTGCATTCGCCGCCAACCGCTATGAATGGGCCAGTGCAGATCCCACCTTCCGCGCGGAATTGGGTGCCGACCTGCTGATCGAGACAGCACGCATGTGGGCTTCGCTGGGCTTCTTCGGCAAGGACGGAATGTTCCACATCCACGGTGTCACCGGCCCGGATGAGTACACTGCCGTGGTTAATGACAACCTGTACACCAACGTCATGGCGCGCTTTAACCTCCGTGCCGCCGCGGCGTTGGAGCACGAGGGCATTGCCGGCACCGAGCGTTTGGTGTGGCGTCAGGCAGCCGAGCGGATGTTCCTTCCGTACGATCCGCACCTCCAGCTCCACAGCCAGGACAACGACTTCATGACCCTTGAGCCGTGGGACTGGAACACACCCAAGTCCAAGTACCCGCTGCTGCTGAACTTCCACCCGTTGGTGATCTACCGGCACCAAGTCCTCAAACAGGCCGATACCGTGCTGGCAATGTTCCTTCAATGGCAGGACTTCTCGGCCGAGGAGAAGCAGCGCGCTTTCGACTTCTACGATCCCATCACGACAGGTGATTCCACCTTGTCCGCCTGCGTTCAGGGCATCATGGCCGCCGAGGTGGGGTACGGCGACGTCGCGCTCCAGCACTTCACCGAGGCGCTGTTCATCGACCTCGACAACTCGCATGGCAACACGATCGACGGGGTCCACATCGCCTCCACCGGAGGGATCTGGAGCTCCTTGGTCTGTGGTTTCGCCGGCATGCGGGACCAGGGTGAGGTGCTGCGCTTCGATCCACGCCTCCCCTTGGAATGGGAAGGCCTGTCCTTCCGCCTCAAGGTCCAGGGACGCCTGCTTGCAGTGGACCTGGCACAGGGTTCCATCGAGCTCACACTCATCCCCGGGCCGGACTACAGCGACGAACCGTTGCACGTGAACGTGCGGGAGCAGGTGGTCACTGTCGGTGCGGATACCGTCTTGGTTCCGCTGGAAACGGTGCCGGTGCCACCGCCGTCGATCTTCCCCAGCGTCTTCCCGACGGCGGGACTTCCGGTCATCCGGTAGCCTTCAGGCTTCGCGGGGTCAATATCGGCGGGAGTTACGTGGAGGCAAGGTCCATGGTGGTCAGGCGCAGCCACAACCACAGCCGTTTCTGCGGATCCGCCAGGTCAAGGTTGAAGTCCTCGGCCAGGCGGGTCACGCGGTAGCGGACTGTGTTGTTGTGGACATGGAGTTGGGCGGCCATGGCCGAGATGTTTCCGTTGCTCGCAAGGTAGGCGCGGAGGGTGTCCAGGTAGTCCGTTTGCTGCTCGGCGTCCCGGGCCTGGATCCTGGCGATTTCGTCTGTTCCGCCCAGTCCGTTCTCCTCAATGAATGCCCCGATCTTCAGCAGGTTCAACGGGATCTGGAAGTCCTCATAGAGGGCTACTCCCGGTGCCTTCCCGGCGCCGGCCGTCTTTCCGCCGCGCGCCTGCAGGTTCATCAGATGGTTCAAGGTCTGGATGGCCTCGGACCGGGACCGGGGAAGGTCCTCGATTCCTTGGGCTATGCCCCCTACGGTAGCGATGACCGGGAACGGGCTGATGGTGTGTGAGTACGCCTCAATTTCCTGGATGATCCGCCCATGCACGGCCCGGGGCGGGCTCCCCTTGCAGGGCAGGAGCGCGTAGACCACCGAGCCGAGCAGGGCGCTGTGCCCGGTGCCGAACTGCACGTTGCAGACCGTGGTCACCAAGTGCAGCAGCCGGTGGATGTCGCGCACCGATTCCAGGCTTCCGGTCTCCGGGCGGACGATCGAGAAGGCGGCCACGGCCAAGCCGTTGGCGGCGTCCAAGCCCAGTTGGGCAGCGGCGAACGAGGCATGCGGAGCGTCGTCCATGACCGTACGGATGAGGTCCGCATTGCGGCGCTCCCCGAAGTCCGAGGCGGAGCGGGCGTGCAGCATGTGCAAACCGGCCAACGGCGCCATCCGGTCCAGTGCATTCAGGGCCGCAGCCCGGTTTTCCTCGCCGGGATCGATGATCCAGATGGAACCGAGCAGCTCGCCCCCGGCCCGGACGGCCAGCGCAAGGCGGGCCATGCCGTCGTCGGGCGCTGGCACCAGCACCGCTCCCGGGGCGGCGTAGACAATCTTGAAATCCTGGTCGAAAGCCGGTGGTGTGGTTTCCTCGAGGGTGAGTGTGGTGATGCGCCGGAGCTCATCGATGGGTTGGCCAGGCAAGGTGGAATAGCCGAGGATCCGGCCAAGCGGATCCACGATGCTCGCGGCGCCGTTGGTGATGGAGGCCGCTGCGTTGGCAAAAGCGTAGAGGTCTCCCAGTCGGACCCCGGCCACCGAGTCGGCCGCTGCACCCATGACTGAGGCCCTGGCCAGTGCCACCAGCTTTGTCCAGTCGGCGTCGTCCGGCGCCACCAGCACGGACATGCTGTATCCCACCGCTGCCGATCGCAGCTGCTCCATCTTTGCGCCATGCGCTTTCACGATCACCGCGGCGGCGTTGCTGTTTGCTGCCCTGTGGAGGAGTTGATCGAAATCCGGTGAGCCGTAGGTGCATCCGACGGCCAGAATGATGCGGTCATCCACGCTGGACCAGTGGTCCAGGGGGTCGTACATCAGCACGTCCGAGACAGGGTGCCCCAGGTTCTCGGGCGTGGGGTTGGCATGTACCAGGTCCGCTTGCATCAAGTGGATGCAATCGGACAAACGAACCGCGGATTGCTGGATTCCTGATTGAGGGCCCGTCTCCATATGTGGACGTTATCACAAGGCCAATCGGCATCTTATAGAGGAATTCACATATGGCGCGGGGGAGATCTACGTCACTATTGGGAAAGGAGCTGGGCGGCTAACCCAGCAGGAACGCAGAGGACCAACCCATGAAACTCAAGGACATCAAGGCGCTCGCCTCGGTGCAGGGACCAGCCCGATCCATCGCGGAACGACTGTCCCGGAAGTGCTACAGCGTGGAAGACATGCGCAAGCTGGCTGCCAGGCGCCTGCCCAAGAGCATCTTCGAGTACATCGAAGGTGGAGGCGAGGACGAGGTCTCACTGCGCCGCAACCAGTCCTCGTTCCAAGACTGGTCCTTCCTCCCCAAGTGGGGATCGGTGGAGAACTTCGACCTTAGTTCAACCCTCCTGGGCGGACCGGTTTCCATGCCGGTGACCCTCTCGCCCACAGGCGGTACCCGGCTGTTCCACCCGGAGGGAGAGTCCGCGGTGGCCCGGGCTGCGCTCGCTGAAGGAATTCCCTACGGACTGGCCCACCTCAGCACCACCACCATGGAAGATGTCAGCGCTGCGGCGCCGGGACTCCGCCGGTGGTTCAACCTGGAACCCACCCAGGACAGGGGACTGCTGCAAGCCGTCCTGGACCGCGTGTCCAACGCCGGTTACGAAGCCCTGCTGGTCAACGTTGATTGCCGGGCCATCGGCCACCGCGAGCGCGACTACCGCAACGGGTTCACGGCACCCCCGTCCATCAAGCCGAAGACGGTGGTGGAGGGCATGTTGCACCCCGCCTGGGCCCTGGGATTCCTGGCCAACGACGCCATTGCTTTCCCCAACCTGGATGCCGACGTTCCGGAAGGACCGCTGGCCAGTTCCCCGGACATGTGGCGCACGCTGCTGGCAGGGTCCTATGAGCCCACGGATTGGGACGACATCCAGGATCTGCGGGCCCGCTGGAACGGACCGATCATCCTCAAGGGCGTCGTCAACCCGAACGACGTCGCGCTGGCCGTTGCGCTGGGCATCGACGCCATCCAGGTCAGCAACCATGGCGGACGGCAACTGGATCACATGGCCGCTCCCCTGGATGTCCTTCCGGACATCGTGGAAAGGGCCGCCGGCCAGGTGGAAATCATCGTCGACGGCGGAATCCGCCGCGGTTCCGACGTGGTCAAGGCGCTGGCGCTGGGCGCGGATGCCTGCTCCATTGGACGACCCTACCTTTACGGACTGGCCGCAGCCGGCGAAGCCGGCGTGGCGCACGTCCTGCAAATGTTCCGCTCCGAAATGACCCGCACCATGATGCTCCTCGGAGTGTCAACCATCGAAGAACTGCGGACGGAAGGCCGGGACTTGATCCGGCACCGCAACGAAGCGTTCGCCCGCACCCAACCCACCCGTATTCACAAGGCCGCCCCCATGGGCCTTGCACAAATGAGGACTCCCTAATGAACAATGTCCCAGCCACCCGGCCAACCAAACGTGGTTTGCCTGCCGTCGTCCTGTCGGCAGCGCTCATGCTGGCGGTAACGGCTTGCAGCCCCACCGGCAACGCCTCGACGTCGGGTCCATCCGGCGGTTCCGCAGCAGGAGGCACGGGCGTGCCTGCGCTGGAAGTCAACCAGGCCGCCGTCGACCTCCTGCCGGAGTCCATCAAGGCGTCCAAGGTGCTGCGCGTGGCCATACCCACCAACGAGCAGCCGACGCAGTTTTACCGTGAAGGCACGCAGGAAATGACCGGAACCAACCCGGACGTGGCCCGTCTCATCGGTGAGGCGCTGGGTGTCAAAGTCGATATCCAGGTGGCCAACTTCGACTCCATCATTCCCGGCCTGGCGGCCAACCGTTACGACATGACCGTGTCCTCCATGACCCCCACGGAGAAGCGCATGGAAGTCCTGGACTTTGTTGACTACATGCAGATTGGCAACGCGATCGCCGTACCCAAGGGCAACCCGGCAGGCATCAAGGATGAAACCGCGCTCTGCGGCAAGAAGGTAGGGCTGCTCACTGGTTCGTACCAGCTGACCGTGAACGTTCCTGACTACGATGCTGCCTGTGCTGCCGCCGGGAAGGACGCAATCCAGAAGAGCGAATTCCAGGACACCCGGCAGGCGATCTCCGCGCTGACCAGCGGACGCCTGGACACGGTGCTGGCCGATTCTCCCATCCTGAACTTCGCTGCCACCCAAAACCCGCAGATCGAGATTGCGCGGACGTACGAGTTCGCTCCTGTAGGGGTGGGCGTGCCCAAGGAGTCCGGCCTGGTGAAATCCGTCTCCGCCGCCCTGGACGCCGTGATCAAGAGTGAGTCCTACATCAAGGTCCTCGGGAAGTACGGGCTGGAGACCAGCGCCATCACCGAAGCCCGCGTCAACTTCGCCCAGTAAGTATTCGCCCAGTCAAAGGTGACAACCATGCAAAAGCAACCCTCAGTTCCTGATACCAAGGAGCCTGTTACAGCGGCTTCGAGTGATTCGATTCCCGTGGTGCCGCTGAAGCATCCGGTCCGTTTGGTCCTGGCAGTGGTCCTCATCCTGGTGGCGCTCAGCGCCGCGTGGGACGTCGCAGTGAACGAACGGTACCGGTGGGACGTGGTGGTGTCCTATCTGTTCGCCCCGCAGATCCTGGCCGGGGCCGGGCTGACCATCCTGCTGACTGTGGTGTCCATGACCGTCGGCATAGCCCTGGGGACGTTGCTTGCCATCATGAGGCTCTCCGACAACCCCATCCTGAGCACCATCAGCCGCGGCTACATCTGGTTCTTCCGGGGCACACCCCTGCTGGTCCAGTTGATCTTTTGGTACAACATAGCGGCCCTCTACCCAGTCATTGCCTTCGGGCTTCCGTTCGGTGGACCGTCCATGGTTTTGGGTTCCGCGAACGTCCTGATTTCCCCGTTGGGGGCAGCCCTGCTGGGGTTGTCCTTGAATGAGGCCGCTTACATGGCGGAGATCATCCGCGGCGGAATCGGTTCCGTGGACAAGGGCCAGTACGACGCCGCCCGCGCTTTGGGGATGAGCGGCGGGAAGCTCATGAACCGGGTGATCCTCCCGCAGGCCATGAGGGTGGTGCTGCCGCCCACCGGCAACCAGGTCATCTCCATGCTGAAGGGCACGTCCCTGGTGAGCGTCCTGGCGATCTCGGACCTGCTCTACTCGGCGCAGATCATCTATGCGAACAACTACCAGACCATTCCGCTGCTGATTGTTGCCAGCGTCTGGTACCTGCTCATGACCACCGTCCTGAGCTTCTTCCAAAACAAACTCGAACGCAGGTACGGCCGCGGTTTCGATTCGGCACCGCGACGGACCCGCAAGCCCAAGACAAGGACAGCATGATGACTACCGCCATGGTGGAAGCCCGGGGAGTCCGGAAGAACTTCGGTGTTATCGAAATCCTGAAAGGGATTGACCTCAGGGTTGAAAAGGGATCCGTGACCTGCCTGATTGGCCCGTCCGGTTCCGGCAAGACCACGTTCCTGCGGTGCATCAACCACCTTGAAAAAGTTGATGCCGGCAGGCTCTACGTCGACGAGCACCTGGTGGGCTACACCGAGCGCAACGGGAAGCTTTACGAGATGAAGGAACGCCAAACCGCCCGCTCACGGCTCAACGCAGGCATGGTGTTCCAGCGGTTCAACCTCTTCCCACATATGACCGTGCTGGAGAACATCATCGAAGCGCCGGTGCACGTTCTGGGGCGGCCCCGCCGTGAGGTGGTGGTGGAAGCGCAGGCCCTGTTGGACCGTGTTGGCCTGGGCACCCGCGGAGACTCCTATCCGCAGGAGCTCTCCGGCGGGCAGCAGCAGCGGATCGCGATTGCCAGGGCGCTGGCCATGAAGCCCAAACTGATGCTCTTCGACGAGCCCACATCCGCTCTTGACCCCGAACTGGTGGGCGAAGTCCTGGACGTCATGAAGTCCCTGGCCGAGGCCGGGATGACCATGGTGGTGGTCACGCACGAGCTTGGGTTCGCCCGACAGGTAGCCGATCAAGTGGTTTTCATGGACGGTGGCGTGGTGGTGGAAATCGGCCCGCCCGAGCAAGTGTTGGGCAGCCCCCGGCATGAACGGACCAGGGCATTCCTCTCCAAGGTTTTGTAAGCAGCAGGGTTCCTTCAGCACCACGAAAGGCATCACCATCATGACCCGTCTCCACGTCGCAACAGACCTGGCACCAAGCCCGGCCGGCCCTTACTCCCAGGCAATTGTGGCCAACGGGCTCCTGTACACCGCCGGCCAGACGCCGCATGATCCCATCACGGACGAGCGCGTGGGGATCACCATCGAGGAACAGACCGTTCAAGCCATGGAGAACCTGGGGCACGTCCTGGGTGCGCACGGCCTGGACTTCTCCCACGTGATCAAAGCCACCGTCCACCTGCACCACCCGCGTCGCGACTTTGACGGCTTCAATGCCGTCTACGAAAAGTACGTCGTGGCCCCTTACCCGGCGCGGACCACCGTTGGTTCATTCCTGGGTGACTTCCTGGTCGAGATCGACGTCGTGGCCGCCATCCCGTAACAACCGCCCCCGCAGGAACGTCACAAGAACTTTCCCGCGGCCCCGCCCGATGCATGCCAGAGCGCATTGGGCGGGGCCTTCCTTGACTGCGCCCTCAACACGGCCGCATCACGTCAATCCCTGCAGATCCGTCCAGGCGTGTCCATCCCTTGAAAGGCCCGTTATGTCAGTCCAAACAATGCCATGCCCAAACCGCGGTGACCCCGCTGCCACAGAACCACTGAGCGACCAACAACTGCTGGCGATGGTGCGGGGAGGTGATGTTGCCGCCTTTGGTGAACTGTTCATCCGGTACCGGCGGGTAGGAGGTTTCGTGGCCCGCACGGAATCAAACAACCCAGGTGACGCCGCGGACATAGTGGGTGAAGCGTTCGCCGCCGTCTTGCAATCGATCATCGCGGGTGGGGGCCCTGTGGAGTCATTCCGGCCCTACCTCCTGACCACTATCCGCAGGATGGCCCACCGAAAGAACCAGACGTCCGCCCGGATGGTCCTCACCGACTCACGCACGGTGGATGCCCGGGCCTTTGCCGGTGACGATCACGTGCTGGGGACCCACGAGAGCATCATTTTGGTGCGGGCCTTCCGTGAACTTCCCCGGCGCTGGCAGGATGTGCTCTGGTATGTGGACGTTGAGGGCCTCAAGCCGGCACAAGCCGGCCCGTTGCTGGGGCTGACCCCGAACGCCTTGTCCGCCTTGGCCATGCGTGCACGCGAGGGGCTCCGGCAGATGTACCTGCAGAAGCATGTGGGCGAGCCCACCATTCGGTCCTGCGCACCTTATCTGAGGCATTTCGGCAGGTACGTCCGCAACGCGTTGAGCGGAAATGCGCAGGCCAAAATAAGGCGGCACACGGATCAATGCACCCACTGTTCAGCCGTCCTGGCGGAACTCCGGGAGCTTCAGGCTCCCATGGGCGCCAACGCCATGGGCCAGCCGGCGTTAGGCGACGTCCTTGTCCGGGGCGACTGATGTCTGGCCTGCCACCACTGCGTCGCCTGCCGGCGGCTTTCCCGTTGCTTGTTTCGCCAGCAGACGTCGACGCTCCAGCTCGCAGTTGATCAAATCCAGCAGGGCCTGCGCTGGTTCGGATAAGTGATGAGTGTCGGGTGATCCGAGTTGGTCGCAATGGACCAGTACGTGGCGGATGCGTTCCAGCTCCCGCGACGGCACCAACGGCCAGCGGTGAAACAACTGCCGAACGGCTATTGCTCCGAGGAGGGCGTCGGGTTTGTTGGCCACGCCATGGTTGCCGTGTTGAGCGGCTGCCCGTCGCCTGGCGATGGTGGCCGCCGAGAGCGCGACGCCATGGGCCATGAGATTCTCGGCCTTGAGTGAATTCGGGGCCATGGGGGACCTCCCCGGGTAGGGCGAAGGAAGCCGTATGCCTGACTTTGAAATTAGCTTACAGAATGTGACTTATGTCATGTCAATAATGACGCGGGATATCCGCCGTCGTGATCTGAAATTCCGTCTGCGGCTGCGGCCGGCGGACCTCGTCACGGGATGCGCCGGACCGCCATTTTGTTTTGATCGAAGTGATGGCGCGCCCGGCGGAGAAAGCTGCCGAGCGCCTCTGTTTCCGACTCGGTGCGAAGTATTGAGAAGTCCATGATCCCAGCGCGCTCGTCAGTGTCCCACACGCGCCAGCCCGTGCCGTCGCGGTCGATCCAAGCCGAAAGTTCGGCGCGGCCGGTCCGACCGAACCAGTTTGCGGTAGCCACGCGAACTGTGGCGAGATATTCCGCTACCCTCGCCATGGTCAGGGATTCGGGGTCCGCCAGCAACTCGTCCAAGCCGTGCAGATAGTGCAGCTCTTGATTGTGCATGGTCCCAGTATCTATCGGAACGGTCCTGGAGACGGCGCCGCCACCCAGGCAGGTGGCGGCGCCGTTGTTCAGCCCAGGTGGACGTGCGGGGTATCGCTTGTTCCGCTGAAGCTTTTGCGGTCGATCCTGATCAGGAGAAGCGCGAGTGGGGTTATCAAGACCGCCACCCCGGCTGCCCAAAGGAACACCATCGAATAGCCCGAGGTCAGGGCCGCAAGGGGCCCGCCACCGGCGGCTGTAGTGGTCGCTGCCGCGGTGGCAGCCGCTGCGATGGCACTGAAGAGTGCGATGCCCAGCGATCCGCCGATCTGCTGCGAAGCGTTGACCAGGGCGCTCGCCACGCCGGCGTCGTCCTTGTCCACGCCGAAGAGGGCCAGGTTCTGCATGGGGACGAAGACCAGGCCCAGCCCAATGCCCATGAGGATCAATGCGGGCAGCATGTTCACCGGATAGGTCCCATCCGCCGTGACCTGGGTGAGCCACAGCATGGCTGCGGCCATGAAGACCGGACCAAGTGCGCTGGGGACCTTGGCGCCCAGCCGGGGCAGGTTCTTCGCCACAACGCCCGCCGTGATGATCAGAACCACCGTCATGGGCAGGGACGCGACTCCGGCCGCGAACGGGGCGAAGCCCAGGACGATCTGGAGGTAGAAATTGATGAACAGGATGCCGCCGATCAGCACTGCTCCGGCGAGGAAGGACGCCAGGAACGCTGCGGCGCGGTTGCGCTCGGTGGCGACGCGCAGCGGAAGCAGCGGGTTCTTGACCTTGCGTTCGACGGCGACGAAAAGTACCAGCAACAACGCACCTGCCGCAATGAAGCCCCAGGATTCCACCGCACCCCAGCCGTGCTCGGCGTTGGCGAAGCCGTAAACCAGCGAGCCCAGACCCAAGGCGGCGAGAACGACGCCGGGCCAGTCGTATTTGGTGGAGCCTCCCGCTTTGCTTTCTCCCACCAAAATCCACACACCGATCAGCGCGATGATTGCGATGGGTACGTTGACGAAGAAGCACCACCGCCATGAGACGAATTCGGTGAGGAATCCGCCCAGCAGAACTCCTGCCGCTGCACCGACCCCGCTGATGGAGCCGAAGATGGCGAAGGCGGTGCCGCGATCCTTGCCGCCGGGGAAGGCCACCGTCAGGAGTGCCAAGGCCGCCGGTGCGAGGAGGGCGGCGAAGATGCCCTGGAGCGCGCGGGCTCCGATGAGTTCCCAAGGCTGCTGGGCCAAGCCGCCGATGAGTGATGCCGCCGCGAAGCCTGCCGAGGCCGTGATGAAGGTCCGCTTCCGTCCCCAGAAATCGGAGATGCGTCCGCCCAGTAAGAGGAAGGCGCCGAAGACCAAAGCGTAAGCAGTGACCACCCAGGAGCGGGTGGAGTCACTGATGCCCATTTCCAGCTGGAGGCGGGGGAGCGCCAGGTTCACGATGGTGCCGTCCAGAACCACCATGAATTGGGCCAGGGCCAGGAAGGGCAAAGCCCGCCAGCCGATGTTGGCCTTGACGCCCGGTGGGGCTGGTGTGTTTGCTTGGGCTTGTCCGCCCGATGTCTCCAGTAGTTGCGATGCCACGCGTCACCCATTCTTCAAAGTAATAATACTTATAAAAGTATAAGTATGTTGATGGGCGTGCATAAGCCTGTCGGGCGTGACGTTCGTCCCAGTGGTGTCGTTCGGGGGATACGTACCTAGGATGGAACGAAACTGCAGGTCGGAGAGGATTGGTGGCTGTTGTGGGGGAACAACCCGAAGAGAGCGGCGATGCCCGCAAGGCCAACCGGACGGAGCTCAGGCGGGCCTTCATGCTCCCTGCCGTGATTGGCCTGGCCGTGATCGGCATCGCGGGAGTGAACTTTGCCAACGGCCTCGCGGAACAAAAAGCGCAATCGGGTTCCAGCGTGAAAACCTGTGAAGTCCTCCCACGGGCAGCCCTCGCCCCTGACACCGGTGCCCTGTTCGGTGTGAACCTGGACTGGCATTCCAAACCGCTGGCCGCCTTCGCCAACGACCTTGGCCACAAGCCCGCAGTCAGCGTCTCCTTCACGGGGTTTCCCCTCACAGCCAAGGACGAAGACGATCTCCGGCGGGCAGTAGAGCAGATTCGAGCCGACGGGCACATGATGCTGCTGACCCTGGAACCTCACAACGGACTCTCCACTGTGACTGAAGAAACGGCTACGGCACTGGCGAAAGACCTCGCCGAATTCAACGACGACGGCGTACCCGTGGTTGTCAGGTTCGCCCACGAAATGAACGGCTCCTGGTACGCCTGGTCCCAGCAGCCACAAAAGTACAAAGAAGCTTTCCAAACGCTGGCTAAGGCGGTGCACTCCACCGCGCCGGGTTCCGCCATGATGTGGGCTCCCAATTACGGGGGCGGATATCCTTTCGCGGGCGGAGAGTTCGAAGCCAAACCAGGCACACCCGAATTTCTGGCGCTGGATACCAGCGCCGACGGCGCCTTGGCCATGGACGACGACGCTTACGCCCCCTACTACCCGGGAGACGAGGCTGTGGACTGGGTTGGCATGTCCCTCTATCACTGGGGCAGCACCTACCCGTGGGGTGAAAATGAACTCCCTGAGCCCAACAAGTTCGCGGATCAGCTCACCGGCGACTACAAGGGTGCCAACGGCGACGACAGTCTGCTTCCGGATTTCTACGGCGTGTACGGCACGCAGCATGGCAAGCCGGTAGCCATCCCCGAAACGGCCGCACTGTTCGCTCCAGGAGCAGGCGGCGAGCCGGAGAGGGCTATCAAAGAAGCCTGGTGGAACCAACTCTTCAGCCCCACAACACACCAGGAATTCCCGCAGCTGAAGATGATCAACTGGTTCGAATGGGACAAAGACGAGGTGGAAGTCAAAGGCCGGGTGGACTGGACCGTGACCAACACCCCCGAACTGCGTGACGCCTTTACCGCGGCGCTGCCGGACTGGTTCCGCTACGGCCCGGAGGAGTCGTGCCGGCCGCCGCAGTAGTAGTGGGCCCGGATACGTGTTCAGGTTCCGAAAGGAACGAAGCCAACCGCTGCAGCGCCGGGAGGCTGGCTGCAATTTGTTCGCGTTCCTCCGGGAGCAGCCGGGCGCTCGCCGCGATGATCGCGTCAGCCCATCCATCCTCCAGGAGCGCCTTGATCCGTCTGGATTCGTCCGTGGGATGGAGGGAAACGTAGCGCTTGTCCGAGGCATCCTTGATACGCGTGACCAAGCCGGCAGCTACGAGCTCGCGCAATTGCGAGCTGACGTTGCTCAGCTGCCGCCCGAGCCTGCCCGCCACCTCGGCAACGGTGACGCCCGGATGGCCTTCAACAACACGAAGGATTTCCAGCACGCCATTCGAGATGGGGCGGAGGCCTGTCTCGTTGAGTGACTTGCGGCGAATGTCGGACGAGATATCAATCATGCAGACGGCCAAGGCCTTGTGGTCCACAGTCTCTTCTCCCATCCCCCTAGCATAGGTGGGGCCTCGCCTCTTCAACTCCCTGGCCGTCGGCTGCAATAGTGGCAGGATGATCAACCAGCAACAGCTTTGGGACCACGACGCAGCGGAGCAGTACGACACTCCCGGGGAGGGAATGTTCTCACCCGATGTTCTTGGCCCCACCGTGGAGGTCTTGTCGGAACTGGCATCGGGAGGTCCCGCCGTCGAATTTGCCATCGGTACCGGACGCGTGGCCATCCCGCTCCTTGAGGCCGGCGTGCCAGTCAGTGGCATTGAGCTGTCCCACGCCATGATCGCCCGCCTGCGTGACAAGGTGGGGGAGGACCGGATTCCCGTGGTCCAGGGCGATATGTCCCAGGTTTCAATAGGGTCCCATTACACGCTGGCGTTTCTGGTCTTCAACACCATCGCCAACCTTCTAACGCAGGAGGAACAAATCCGGTGCTTCCAGAACGCGGCCCGGCACTTGGCTCCCGGCGGCCGCTTCGTCGTCGAGCTCTGGGTGCCGCAACTGCGTTCACTGCCGCCCGGGCACGGCGGAACAGTGGAGGTGAGCCAGCCCGGATACCTCTTGGTGGACACCTATGACGTGCTCCGCCAACACGTTATCTCACACCATGTGCGGTTCGGCCCCGACGTTTCGGATGGGCGCGAAGCGCGGATTGGGCGGACACCCCACCGATACATCTGGCCGAGTGAACTCGACCTCATGGCACGCATTGCTGGATTCGAGCTGGAACACAGGTGGGCCGACTGGGACCGCAGCGAATTCACCGCGGAGTCCCGCAGCCACGTGTCGGTATATCGGCTCACCGATCACCGGATGACCTGAGTCTGCCGGGCGGTAGTCCTTCCTGCGGGCTTGTTGGCCTGTACGCATCAGGAAGCTTCGCCCGGCCCGACCACTTCGGCGTCCGCCGTCGTCGTGCCTTCTGCATCGGCGACGCCTGGTTCCGACGCCGGCAAACGGCCCCTTAGGGGGCATTCGGTGGGGCCTGTGCCTTCGCGGCGGACAGAGGTAGAGTCGGCCCATGCTCTCCATGCGTCGATTTACTTGCCCCCGACCGGTATCCGGTCGCGAGGGCACTAAGGCGCGCGCCTAGGTCCTGGCGCCGGAGTGAGTCGGGGGAGGAACCCAATCACTCCGAAACTTAAGGACCAGAAATGCCTGTCTATTTAAGCCCTGCCGAGCTTCACCATGCTTTGACCATCAGGGACCTCGCCAACCCCGACCATGGTCCGCATGCCATGCAGAAACTCCTGCGTGACGTGGTGGACGCCCTTCAGACGCAGTGGAGCGTGCCCGGCAGAACCATACGTCACAGCCCCTTGGTCAG
The DNA here is from genome assembly GCF_017357425.1 of Arthrobacter sp. D5-1. Lineage (NCBI taxonomy): Bacteria > Bacillati > Actinomycetota > Actinomycetes > Micrococcales > Micrococcaceae > Arthrobacter > Arthrobacter sp. D5-1. The sequence goes on from NZ_CP014571.1 coordinate 468,655, forward strand.
TGTTGCGGATAATTATGACCGTTTGGGTTTCAGCGGGGCGGACATTACCCGCGACCAGCGATACTCCCGCTATGTCAGCCCCACCGTCATGCTGCGGAGCCATACCTCGGCATCCATCCCCACGCTCATGCGGGCGATTGATCCAGCCGAGGTTGTGGACGAGCTCTGGGCGATCCCCGGCCTCGTCTACCGGCGGGACTCCATTGATCGCACCCATGTGGGCACGCCCCACCAGGTGGACTTGTGGCGTGTGAGTTCCACCGAAAAGCTGCACGGCGGGCATCTTCAGGAAATGGTCAGTGCCTTGGTGGCTGCTGTACTCCCGGGCGCTGAGTGGCGTGCCGTTCCGGCCTCCCACCCCTACACGGCGGAGGGCTTTCAGCTTGACGTTCTGATGGGTGGCGAGTGGCTGGAACTCGCGGAGTGTGGGCTCATGGCACCGCAGCTTTTCCTGGACGCGGGCCTTGATCCCGGAAAATGGTGCGGCCTTGCGCTGGGGATGGGTTTGGACCGCGCCCTGATGCTTTGCAAGGGCATTCCCGACATCAGGCTGCTGAGGTCTGCGGACCCGAGGATTCAACGGCAAATGCTGGACCTGTCGCCGTGGAAAGCTGTCTCCCGGATGCCTTCCATCAGCAGGGACATTTCAATCGTGGTTGCAGAGGACATCGACGATGAGTTGCTTGGCGATACGGTTCGTTCGGCTCTGGGGGAGCAGGCTGAGGATCTGGAAAGCGTGGAGCTGTTGGCGCTGACTCCCTGCCGACAGCTTCCGGCGGCGGCGCGGGACCGGCTCCGCATTAGACGCGGGCAGGCCAACGCCCTGATACGGGTAGTGATGCGTCCGCTTGGCCGGACAATGACCGATCCAGAGGCGAACCAGATCCGGGACGACGTTTACCTTGCCCTGCACGAAGGCCCGGTCAATGAACTGATTGCAGGCTAGGGCTGCTGCGCTGTGTCGGTGGTCGCCTCAGGCACTGCCGGCACAGCGGAGCCACGCCGCGGCAGGCTCTGCTGCAGGATTGCTAGGCTGGACCCATGACCCGTCGACTTGCAGCCCTGTCCGCCGTTCCCGTTCTGCTGCTGCTCGTGGGCTGCGGAGCCGTTGAGGAAGCAGCCGGAAACGCTGCCAGTGAGGCCGCATCAAAGGTTGCCACCGCCGCTGCCGACGAAGTGACCAAACAGATCTGCGCCGTTGTCCAAGACGGCTTGGTGGGCGCCGAGGACAAGCAGGTACTTGCCGGCTTGGTGACAGCCGCCGATGCCGCAGGCGTCCCCTCCGATATCACCACGCCCCTCCGTCAGATCGCCGACGCCGGCGACCAAGTACCGGCAGAGTCCGTTCAGGCATTGAAGGATGCCTGCCCGGCATAGCAGCTGTTGCGACGCGGCTGTGTATGACTTTGTCGTGGATTACGCCTGCCGGGCATGCTGCAGTTGTGGCTCCCAGTGTCGTTCCGACGCGGGTGGCCTGTCCGGCGGAGCAGGTGGCGACGCATCCTCGCGCCCAGGCAGAGGTGGCGCCTTCGATTGATAGATGTGCCCGGTAGGGGTGCGGACTTCCAAGGTGTGCGTTTGGCCGTGCGGCACACTGGCGCTCCAGCCGGGGTTTTCCTTGGTGTGGTTGCATGCCTCGCATAGCCCCGCGCCATTGTTCAGGGTGGTGGTCCCGCCGTTGTGCCAAGGGACCACGTGGTCCATATGCCTAATAGGCGCATCGCAGTACGGGGTTCGGCAGGTGGCGTCCCGGACCTCGATGAAGCGCCGTAATCGTTGGGGGAAGACCCTCGCTTTGGAGTCCATGGCCAGGAGTTCGCCGCTTCCCGGAGCAGTGTAAAGTCGCCGGATCATCACTCGGAATGCTTGGCGTTGTCCCTCTGGCTCGGTGGGCCCGTCGGCCAGCAGAACTCTAGCCCATTCAGCGGGGACGATTCCGTAACCCTGGAGGCGGGCCGGTTCGCTGTCGCCTTGGAAGAGCGTGCGGTCGGTCATGACGAGTTGGAGGTCGATCCCTGCGACCCCGCCAGGTGTTCCGGTGACCCGTTCTACCAAGGTGTCGGCCATGATCTGTCCACGGTTTCGGCCGTCGCCGGACGAGCGGGCTGAATCTGCGTGTCGGCTAAGGGCAGCGTAGGCGGCGACGCCTTGAGACACTGGTAGCAGAGCGGTGAGGATTGTCATGGTGTCCGGAGCCGGGCGAAGGCTGACCCTGCGTTCTGCGGCGGCGTGACTGGCCCGCTGGGTGACCGAGCGGGGGTCGCGCCGGTAGGCTGCGGCCTTGGCTGCGGCGATGATGCACCGGTCCCCGGACCCGTTGAACGTGCCCGTGTCCGGCGCCAGTTCTTCATCCACAGCGGCACGGTCTTCAATGCTGAGGCACGCAGTTTCCTTGACCAACAGTGTGGCACGCCATTCGTTGAGCTGACCTGTTTCGAGGGCGGCCATGGTGTGCGGCATCTCGATGACAAGCGCCCGCGCAAGTCCGAGCAGCCGGGATCCACGGTTCGGCGATTCGCGTCGGGCGAGGGCCACCTGGGCGGCTACACCGCGGCCTTGCTCTGCCGTGGGAACGCCTGCTTCGGCCTGCTCCCGGCGCTGAGCCAGATCCAAAGCGACGGCGGCCCTGGCCTGACGCGCAGTGATCGCGGATTTCAGGTCCTCCAGGGCACGAATCTCATTGACCAGCCCACCGCTGCTGGTGCTCGCGGGCAAGGAACCAATAACGGCCGCGAGGCCCGCCAACGTAGCACCGGGCTGGGCAGACTCCCAGGGCGTCGAGGCATCGGCCGGTAAGGGCATCGCGTTGTTGCCCGCCTGACTGGTCCGAATCCGCTCCATGTCCCAACTCTTCCAGTCGGGAGAACCGGATATCAGGCCTGACTTCGCCTATGTGGAAAACCGCGCAAGTAGCCGGCATCGCCTGCCCTGCCGCCTGCTGTCGCGAAGCAAGGCAGGGTTTACCGGCTACCGGCTACCAGAAACCCCGGCCCCAGCCAGCACCACCCGGGCCCTCACCGTGATCGCTGCACCGAGAACCAGCGCAGCAGCGACAGCCGCCGCGACCGCCGTCGGGAATGACTCGGGTGAATCGGCGCTGCGGCCGACTGTGATCCAGGCCAGGCCCCACGCAATGGCGGCTGCGAGAGCGAGGCGGCCGTGTCCCTTGATGGCCAGAGCGATGCCCACAACGGCCACCACTACCAACACAGCCACTGACCAGACCTCGGGCCGCAACCCGAAGCCTGAGAAGCCGGAAGCCTTCAAAGCGGCGGCAATGTTGGCGCACACGGCCACGCTGGTCCAGCCGAGGTACAACCCCAGAGTCCCGTCCACCGCTACAGCCTCAAACCACGAAGTGGCGCGGCTCTGGCTGTACCGAAGGAACGCCAGGACAAGTGTCACCAGCAGGGCCAGGATCACCAGCACGCTGACAAAGAGCCAGCCAGCCTGGACAGACAGGATCCATGCGGCGTTCAGGACCATGGACAAGGCCACGATCCAGCCGAGGGAGCGCTGCCGCGGATTGGCCCGCTGGGACGGCAACCACTGCCATACCGTGTAGGCAACCAGGCCGGTGTACACCACGGACCAGATGGAGAAGGCGGGGGTTGCGGGGGCGAGGAGCGTGGAGTCGGCGGACAAAGCACCGCCCGCTGCCTGGGCGATCGGGGTTCCGCCGAAGACTCCGACGCCGATCATCGAGCCAACGATGCAGATCACCAAGCTCACGGTAACCGTGATCTGCCGGGCGAGGTCCGGGCTTACTGTTGCCATGTGCAAAGCCTCTTTCCTAGGGGACGTGCTGTGGACGAGCGGGGATGCGGATGTGCGGCGTCATGCATTCGCGGGGTACGTGACTTACTATCAAATTGCTAGCAAGACAAGCTTTACGTTTATCAAAGGACCGTCGGATGGACTCGGAAGGCCACGCAAAGGGCTATTGGTACGGCAAAGACCCAGGTCAGAAGGCCATTGCCATTGACGTGCTGAATGCCCTGCGCGATTACCGTGCTTCCGAGCAAGCGATGCGCCGCAGGACCCGTTCCTCCATGGGGATGGGTGAGAAGGACCTGCTGGCCCTGCGCTACCTGTTCGAAGCTGAAGCCGCGGGCAAGGTGATGAAGCCGAAGGATCTGGGCGACAAGCTAGGGATAACGTCGGCTTCCATGACCACGCTGATCGACCGCCTGGTGGAGTCCGGCCATATTCGCCGCGAACCCCATCCCACCGATCGTCGCGCGCTGATACTGAAGGCAACGCCGGGGTCGGACCAGGAAGTGCGGCACACGCTCGGCGGAATGCACCGGCGGATGCTCGACGCTGCCTGCGCGTTGAGCCCGGACGAGTCGCAGATTGTGGTGAACTTCCTGCAGCACATGCGCGAAGCACTGGACACCATCGACGAAGAGCCTGTGGTCCCTGAGGCCGGGAAACCAGCCCAGTCATGACGTGAGGCTCCACTGCAGGATCACGATGAGCGTCACCAGGAATCCTGACCCATAGTTGAGCCAGATGAACCGTCGCCATGCCACGTTGGTGCGCGCCGCCGTCGTATCCGTCACGTTCCAGTACGGCGCGCAATTGGCGATGTACGGGACAGCGATGATCGCCGCGAGCGGTCCGGGCCACGGCGTGGCCAGCATCGCCAGGCCGGCAACAAACCAGAGCACGACGGCGAGCCGCACCGTCCGGCGGGCACCGATGACTGTTGCTATGGAGCCGATGCCGGCCTGCCGGTCAGGCTCAATGTCCTGGACGGCGCCGAAGGCATGGGCGGCCATGCCCCACAGGAAGAACGCGAGCAGCAGGATGAGGAGACCAGGCGTCACCTCGGCACCGGCCAGCGTCAAGCCGACGACGGCGGGACTGACGAAGTGCGTACTGGACGTCAGCGAGTCCAAGACCGGGCGTTCCTTGAAGCGAAGCCCGGCCACGGAGTAGGCCACAACCGCGAAGGCACTGACGGCAAGGCTCAGCCACGCGGCAGGACCGCCCGCGACGGCGAGGACCACCAGGAACGGCACGTTGGTGATCGCTGCTAGCCACAGCATGGGGCGGTGGAGATGGGGTTGGAGGAGTGCACCCTCCATGCCGCCCTTGCGGGGGTTTTTCAAGTCGGATTCGTAGTCGAAGACGTCGTTGATCCCGTACATGGCCAGGTTGTAGGGGATGAGGAAATAGAAGGTGCCCACGACCAGGACCCAGTCGATCTCGCGGGTGGTCAGGAGCATGGCCGCGGCAAACGGGTAAGCGGTGTTGATCCAGCTGACCGGGCGGGAGGCGAGCAAGGCCTGCGGGACGAGGCCCTTGCGCCCCGGTTCCGTGCGGCTTTGGCTGGATTGCGTGCGCTTTCGCGTCAGCCACATCCACAGCCCGGGAAGCGCCACGACGCCGGCCAGCGGGTACGCAAAGTCCTCGATCGGCGCGAGCCCTACTTTGACGCCGAGGATGTGCGAAGCGTCGTAGTGGAAGAGTTCCATCCCGATCATGACGGAGTCGAACACCGCGGTCAGGACAGCCAAGGCCGTGAAGGCCAGGCCTACGGCTTTCCAATGCCTGCCGGCCTCGCCGGGATACGCGCCCCGGCGGGCAAAGATCACGCCGGCTGCTCCTGCCGCGACGATGAAGGCGAGCGCGAGCCATAAGTACGTCATACGTGCTCCCGCTGTTTCGCACTGCGTGTGGCCGGTGCCCGGTCAAGCAGCCGCCGGGCGCCTGTGTAGAGGACCATGGTGCACAGCACCAGGAAAAGCAGGAAGACGGGTTCCTCGATGGGCAGCTCCGGAGCGATCAACAGTCCCGTGGCGATGGTGCCTTCACCTCGCAGGAAGATTCCCAAACCGATCCCGGCCAGGTCCCAGGCGAGAAGGAACAAGACCCCGACGGCGGTGACGATCGCCGCTGCTTTAGGGTCCCGCCAGAAGTACAGACGGAAGCGGTGGTCGAGCAGGAGCATGCAGGTGATGCCCAGCAGCAACGACACCAAGTAGAGAACACCCATCAGCCAATCCTGCTAGCTACGGGCCTCACAGTGGTAGGGCCGGCACTGTGGTCGCCGCGGATCCGTTTCAAGACCAGCTCGGCACTGATGAGGCACATGGGCACGCCTACCCCGGGGGCTGTGGTGGCACCGGCGTAGTAGAGGCCCTGCACACGCTTCGAGGCGTTCTGCGCCCTGAACATGGCGCTCTGTCCCAGCGTGTGCGCTGGTCCCAGCATGCCGCCGCGCCAGGAGTTGTACTCATCAGCGAAGTCAGCGGGTCCGATGGTGTGCCTGACCACCACACGGTCGCGGAGGTCCGGGATGTTGGCCCACTGGGCGATCTGGTCGATGGCGGCGTCCGCGGTTCGTTCGATGAGGACATCGCCGCTGCCGTCGGGGCCGCCTGCCCCCAGCTGCGGATCGGCCGGGACGGGGACGAGGACAAAGAGGTTCTCGTGCCCTTGTGGCGCGACCCCGGCGTCGGTGGCGCTGGGTTTGCAGACATAGATGGAAGCAGGATCCGGGATCTTGGTCTCCTCGCCAAAGATGGCTGCGAAATTCGCCTCCCAATCGCGGGTGAAGAACAAGGAGTGGTGGGGAAGTTCCGGCAGGGAACCCTTGATGCCCAGCATCACCAGGACGGCGCCGGGTCCGCTGGTGCGGCTCTGCCAGTACTTGCTGTTGTAGCTCCGGTCCCTGACGCCCAGCAGTTGGGTTTCGGTGTGGTGCAGGTCGGCGCCGGAGACCACCAGGTCCGCAACGATGTAGTGCTCCGTGCCCGAGTTGTCGCGCCACTTGACCCCGGTGACTTCACGGCCATCCTTTCCGGACAGGGCAGGCGGGAGCTTCACGCCATCGAAGCGGCCCACCTTCCTGGTCCGGGGCGCCTCGCGGGTGGTGATCTTCAAAGCTTCGGCACCGGTATGGATCCTGACACCGGCATCCACCGCCAACGACTCCAGTCGCCTCACGAGCTCCCAGAATCCGCCGATCGGATACTGCACGCCGTCGCCCAGGTCCAGGGCACTCATCAAGTGGTACATGGCGGGAGCATCGGAAGGATTGGTGCCAAGGAACACCGCCGGGTATCCCAGGACCTGCCGGAGCACGGGGTGCTGGAACCGTTGGGATACGTATTTATCCAACGGCGTCAGGAGCAGTTGCGCGAGTTTGGGCAGGCTCCGCAGCACTTCCGGATGAAGCAGCCCTTGCAGCCTGGTGAACGGGTTGTAGAGGAAGAACCGTTCAGCCATTTCAGTGGTGTGGCGCGCGGACGCGAGGTAGGAGGTCAGTTCCCTGGCGCTGCCGGGCTCCACGCTCTCGAAGGTTTCCAGAACCTGATCGCTGCCCAGCGGCACTGTCAGCGGGACCGGCCGTCCGCCGTCGTGGTCCGGCTCGCTGAAGATGCGGTACGCGGGACTGAGCGTCCGCAAATCCAGCTGTTCCGCCGCACTGGTGCCGAGCAGCTTGAAGAAGTGGTCGAAGACGCCGGGCATCAGGTACCAGGAGGGGCCGGTGTCGAAGCGGAAACCGTCCCGTTCAAGGCTTCCGGCGCGTCCGCCCACCTGGTCGCGCTGCTCCAGGAGCTGGACCTCGTGGCCCTCGTGGGCAAGGAGTGCAGCGGTGGCGAGCCCAGCGATGCCACCGCCGATCACTACAGTCCGCGTCATCGGTGCAGCTCCATCCAGGTTGAGGCGACGGCCCGGGCGGCAAGCCCGGCCTTAACGGCATCCGGCACCCGGACCCTTGAGCGATACAGCTCGTCCACCGTGGTCTGTTCAATCCGGTCCGTGAGGGCCTGGAACAGCGCCAACGCGCTCCGGACAGCGGCCCTGGCATCGCGTGGCAGCATCGGAATGACGGCGTTGGCGTCGGCCAGCTGGGCCCGGACTGTCTTGACCCACTCCACCCGGTCGTGCTCCTCGAGGTGGTCCGCAGTGCTGAGGTAATTGCGGCCCAACCGGGAGGTATCGTCCGCCAGATCCCGGAGGAAGTTGATGTTCTGGAACGCAGCGCCCAACCTGCTGGCGCCATACTGCAAAGCTGCGGCGTCGCCGTCGTCGATGTTTTCATCCCGCATGAAGACACGCAGGCACATCAGCCCCACAACCTCAGCGGAGCCGTGCACGTAGCCATCATGGGCATCGGCGTCGAAACGGAGTGGTGCCGGCTGTTGCGCAGAAGTGCCAGCTGACGTGCGCTCGCCGAGGTCCGTTCGCATGGAAGCGAAGAAGGGATCGATGAGGGTCTCATCAATGCCCGCCGTCCGGGCGGTCTGGGCAAAGGCGTGGATGATTAGATCGCTGCTGTAGCCAAGCTTGACCGCGCGGTGGGTCTCATCGATGAAGTGGGCCAAGGCGTCGCACTGTTCCTGGTAGCTGAGCCCGGCTTCCGCGGTGACGCCGTCCACGAGCTCGTCCGCCACCCGCACCAGGGCGTAAATGTTGCGGACGTGCTGGCGGTGCCGGGGCCCCAGCAACCTGCATGCCAGGCCGAAGGACGTGGAATAGGCGGCGATGACCTGGTTGGCGGCCCGCTCGGCCGTCCGGGTGAAATGGGTGAAAGAGGTATCGGTGGCGACGCTCATGATTGCCGTCCTTCCAACTGCCCCGCAAGGTCAAGCAGGACATTCCGTGCGTCCTGCGGAATGGTGCTTGTGAGCTGATGATTAAACGCTGCCATTTGTTCCTCGATGAGGCCCTGGACAAATGCTTCTGCTCCGCAATCGGTGAGGTGGCGGCGGACGTGCTCGCCTTCCTCACCGTTGAGTCCGGGCCTGCCGAAGAGGGGCGCGATGTGCGGCCACGTGCTGGTGGTCCGCGCATGGGCGATGATGGCCGTTTCCTTGCCTTCCCGCAGATCCGAAAAGGGATCCTTGCCATGGCGGCGCGGATCCCCGAAGGTGGACAGGAGGTCGTCCTGGAGCTGGAAGGCCAAGCCAAGATGCCGGCCGGCGGTTGCAAGCGCAGTCTCGACGGCGAAGTCCGCACCGGCCAGCGCGGCGGCGGCACGCAACGGCAGTTCGAAGGTGTACGTGGCGGTTTTGTATCCACACATCACCAGGATGGTCTCGAGGTCCGGGGCAATGACGCCGTCGCCCAGGCCCACGTCAAGTTGCTCGCCGGCTACGGTCTCGTTGATGGTGTGTTCCAGGAGATCCAGGAGGCGGAGCCGTAATTCGTGGGGGAGATCCGCGCGGGCGAAGGCTTGGTGGGTTGCGGCGAGCAGCATGTCGCCCATCAGGATTCCGCCTGTCTGGGCCCAGTGAAGGCCGCCATCGGGACGGGGGAGCTCGCCGGTTTCTGCGAGGAGGGAACCGATGAGGTTGGGGTGTCCGCGGCGGACGAGGTCTCCGTCGATCACGTCATCATGCAGGAGGAAGGCGTAGTGGAGGAGTTCGATGGCGGCGGCGATGCTGATGGCGGTTTCCCGTTGGCCGCGGCCTTCTTGTTCGGGCCGTGATGAGCCGCGCTGCAAGAGGGAGTCGTACGTTTCCATGAGCAGCAAGGGGCGGACGAACTTGCCCCCCAGCACGTTCTGGCCGGCCAGGCCCCACAGCCTGGCGAAGTTGGGGCCGTAGGCGGTTGCGGCGGTGGCCCTCTTGCCGATCAGTCCGGTCAGCTCGTTTTCGATCGCGCCGCAGAGGTCGGTGCGGCTTCGGAGGGATCCGGAGGTGACGGTCATGCTTTGACTCCCTCGTGTGAAGGCAATGCCCGCGCCTCCAGAAGCTGGGGGAACTGCAGACCAAGCCACGGGCTGAAAGCGGACGGCGTGTGCGCCAGGGCATCCTCGAGCAGGGCCGGGGATATCCACGCCCAGTCAGCAACCTCGGCTGGATTCGGCTGCAGGGGGCCGCTGATCCGGGCCATGAACACCGGGCAGACCTCATTTTCGACGATACCAGTGGGGTCAACGGCTCTGTAGCGGAAGTCCGGGAGAACCAGTTCGATCCTCTTGGCGTCCACCCCGAGTTCAAACTGGGCACGCCGCATCACAGCGTCCTCGAATTCCTCGCCTGGTGCCGGGTGGCCGCAGAAACTGTTGGTCCAAACTCCCGGCCAGGTCTTCTTTTCAGGTGAGCGGCGGGTCAGGAGGACCTCGCCGGCATCGTTCAGCAGGTAGCAGGAGAAGGCTAAATGAAGGGGTGTGTCCAGTGTGTGCACCCCCGCTTTTGCGGCCTCCCCGATGGGTGTTCCGGCGTCGTCCAGGAGGACCACCATCTCTGTCGCGTTCATCCTGCGCCTACCTCCTACACCCAGTGCCTTAGAGAGACTTGAATATTGCTAGACAAGCTAGAAGAAAGGCTACCATGTAGGAAGTTGGGTGTAACATACTCATCATGTCCAGTCCTGAAGAGATTCCTGAAGAAGCCGGGACCCCGGTTTCCTCCGGCGTTTATCATCTGGACGCCAACGATCCTCACGCGGAATTAGTGGACCGATCCGGTCTCTCCGACGAGGATGTCCAGCAGATCAGTGACCTCATGGCTGCCCTGGGGCGGCTGCGGGAGGCAGAACAGCGGCTGTCCGACGCCTCCCTGAGGTACATGAAGCTCAACCAATCAGACATGCGTGCACTGCACTATTTGATTGTCTGCGCGAACCATGGCGTGATTGCCACCCCCGGCGCAATAGCCTCCCGCCTCAGCATCTCGACGGCGTCAACCACCAAGTTGCTCGACCGGTTGGAACGCGCGGGACATGTCACCCGACGGGCCCACCCCTCCGATCGGAGGGCCCTCGCCATAGCCATCACCCCCGAAACGCACGAGGCTGCGATGCGGACGGTGGGACGGCAGCAAGCCAAGCGTTTTCTGGCGGCTGCCCGTCTCGCTCCGGAAGAACGGATGATCGTGATGCGCTTCCTGGATGACATGGCACAGGAAATCGAGGTTTCCGAAGAGGCGTGGGCAGGTGCTGCGGGCTCCCCGGTAGCGGACCATCTCTAGTACAGGAAGATCGGCAGCCAATCCCGGTTGTGGGCGTGGACCAGTGCCAGGAACAACACGAAGTCGAACAGCAGGTGCACCGACACCACGTAGGTGAACGACTTGGTCAGCTTGAAGGTGTACCCCTGCAGCAACGCGAACGGGAACGTCAGCAAGGGACCCCAGGACTGATATCCGATTTCCCACAGGAATGAGGAGAAAACCACAGCTTGCAGGATGTTCGCCAGCCAGTCCGGGAAGTGTTGTCGCAGCAGGGTGAACGTGGTGCAGATGAAGAACAGTTCGTCCCAGATTCCTACGGCGTTAACGCCCAAAAAGAGCCGCCAGAAGATGTCGGGATCGGAGGCGTCGGGCCAGTTTTGGTACACGCCGGTGCTGATCAGGTAGACGGGCAGGATGAAATAGCCCAAGGCAACGACGCCTATCAAGTACAGCTTTGCTGCCAAGGGCCATTTCCTGCCGGTGTTGATGGGGAATTTGATGATGTCTTCCCGATACACAAAGCGGGACACCAGCCACGGCACCAGCACTGCCAGCGCGAGCGCCCCGCCCATCAGGGCCATGTGCTCCGTACTGAGGTCGGCATTGAGAGGCACCAGGCTGAAGATGGTCATGCCGGCCGCGATCAGCGCGAGGTGTCGCATCAGCCGGCTGTCAACGAAGGCGGCGGTGACAACACTGGCCAGCAGCAAGCCGTAGCCGAGCAGTTCATTTCCCATCGCAAAGAGGGGAATGCCGGACAGCGAAAGCAGCGCCGCCGGTAATAGTTTCCAGCTGAGCGCGGTGCGGGGTGCTTCCGTTGAAAGGGACGTCACCCCCTAAGCATCTCAGGCCTGCAGCCGCGCGACACTGTTTTGCGCGACTGGAAAAGCGCACCGGCACAACGGCGAAGTGTTCTTCTGTATTATTCGTGACAGGGCCCACAGATGGGCCGGTCAGGTAGTTTGTCTGGCTCTGCCAGCGGGGGATACACATAAAGGAATAGCTGATGGCTCAAGAAGAGGGCTCTCTTTCACAGGATGCCGCCAACGCGTCACCGCCTGCCGAAACGTCGCCGCCTGCTAAGGCGACCATGCGCGAGCAGGTGAACGACATCATCGAATCCATCCTTGCCGATACCGAACCGCGCAGCGAAGCCGCCAGAATCAGGCTGGGTGCGTTGTTGGAGGCACATCCCGAAGACCCTCAGCGTGCCTTGTTGGAGCATCTGCTGGAAACCCGCAAAGAGGCCGCGCCGGCAGTTACGGTGCCGGTTCACCTCGAATCCGCCAGCGTGCACCTTGAGTCTGTTGACGCAGCGCGGACCGTGTCGGTTCCCGTCAGCCACGAAGTCCGGGAAGGAATCCAGGCGGTCCTGGCGGACAAGCTTCTGCTGACCGCCTTCCAGCCTGTCCATGCACTCCCCAACGGCGACGTAGTGGGTGTTGAAGCACTCACCCGGTTCGTCGGTGAAGACGGCGCCGGCGCCGATGTCTGGTTCAGCGAGGCTGCTGCCGCGGGGCTGGGAACCGAGTTGGAGATCGCTGCCCTCCACTGCGCCCTCACCGCGGCGCACGACGTCCCGGAAACCATGTCCGTGGCCCTTAATCTCACGCCCGCTACCTCCAGCGACCCCAGGGTCCGGAACCTGCTGGCCGCTGCGGCACTCGCGCCGGACCGGATCATTGTCGAGCTCACCGGCAGCCTGGCCGACGTCGGAGGCCAAACCGGCCGCGACGGACTCGGGCCGCTGCGCGCCTTGGGTTTGCGCCTGGCCGTCAGCGCCTCCGGAGCAGCGTTGGTCGCGTTGGAGCGGGTGGAGCAACTGCGACCGGACATCATCAAGCTGGACCGCCACCTGATTGAAGGCATCGAAAGCAGCGAAGGCCAAAGGATCCGGGCCAAGGCGATCGTTGAGCTCGCCAGGGAGCTCGGGGCGGAAGTCATTGCTGTGGGCATCGAGACGGCCGAAGAACTCGAGGAAGTGACGGCGCTCAACATCACCGCAGCCCAGGGATATCTCTTGGGACGCCCCTCGGTTCACCCGCTGGACTGGTCGGCGTGGAGCATCCGGGCACAAACAGAATCCCAGCCGGCCGGCTGACAGTCTTCACAACAACGACGGCGACCCTCACCTCAACGGTGAGGGTCGCCGTCGTGGTTGACGGCTTTAAAAAAGTCCCGCTTCGTGAAACCTTTCGTCCGCTCGCGGACAATACAGGGCATGGGGAACAGCGAAACCGACGACGGCGGACTGTGGGCGAGGAGCCTCGACGGCGAGGGAGAGGCTTTCGGGCTGCTGTACGACCGGCACCACGGCAGGGTTTACCGGCATGCGTATCGGCTCTCACCCGAACGGCACGACGCCGAAGACATCATGTCTGCCGCGTTCTTGGAACTGTGGCGATGCCGGGCCAAGGTGCGGCTGGTGGATGGCTCCATTCTTCCCTGGCTGCTGGTGACCACCACCAACGTGGCCCGCAACAACAGGCGGGCCGCCTTTCGCTACCGAAAGCTGCTTGCTTCCCTTCCCCGGACCCAAGACCTTGCCAGCGCCAATGAAGACCTTTTCCTGCAGGGCAAATTGGACACGGACACAGCTCGAGCACTCGCCACGCTCAACGCTGTGGATCAGCAGCTCGTCAGCCTGGTGGTCTTCGAGGATTACACCATCGCCGCGGCGGCCACCGTACTCAACCTCTCTCCGGCAGCTGCCAAGTCACGCATGCACCGAGCCAGGGAGCGCATGAAAACAGCACTCGCGGGGACACCAGAGCTTGCTCCCGCTTTCGAAGGAGACCAGCGATGAACGAGCTCCGTGTCGACCCAAACTTCAGCCGGGCTTTGCGTGGGGAACTGGTGTCGAGGGTGGAACAAACCACGGCCGGGCGGACCCGTAAACGCGCCAGGCTCTGGATCGGCGCCGGCGTGTTTGCCGGCGTGGGACTTCTGGGTGGCGTCGGCGCCACGGCCGCAGGACTGTTCGTGGTGCCCGGGGCGGAAGTGGTTACGCAGCTGTCCACGCCGGTAGCTGACTCGTATCAAGGGACTGCCACGGTGGACCTTGGAGAGCCACCTGCGGGAACAACGGGCATCCAGATTGACTTCTGGTGTCTGACTGAGGGGCACTTCCAGTATCAGGACGGGTCCAGCATCGCCTGCTCAGCTGACGACGCCGGGACACCCCACGGCTGGAGCGGCTACTTGGCCAAGCTGGCTCCGGGTCAACACAGCGTCACCTACACCACGGCCCCGGAGAGCCGCTGGCGGCTGACGGCACGATACGTGAGCACGCAGTTGACCGAGTGGGCAACTAACGGCGATGGCACCACTTACGGCATGGAGAACGAGAATGGCTCACCCGACATGATCGCCGTCATGGCCACGAACGGGAAACGTGGATACGCCTACACGGCGCATTTGAACGAAGCGAACGGTCATACAGCCGCCATGAGCTTCAAGAGCCCTGAGGAGGCATTGGCCTGGCAGGAGGAGCGAAAAGGTCAAACCTTCCACGTGCCGGTCTATGAAGCTGACGGGAAGTCGGTCATTGGCGAGTTTGAGATCTCTGACGGGAGCGATCCTTCGGCTCCGTGAGTCAGTCGGTGATGTTCCGGGGGTCGTTGCCGACGAATGTACCGGGGGGCATCCCGGCGCCGAACACCGGGCCGGGTTCAGGTCGCTTGGGGTGCCGGCCGTCGTCGGCGTTCCGCTGCTTCAGGCGACGCACGACCCAAGGGAAGAGGTGCTCGCGGGCCCAGACGATGTCTCCGGCCCGGGCCTCGCGCCAGTTGCGCTCCGGCAATGGTTTGGGTGTCAACGGCTCCAGGGAGTGGGGAACGTTGAGGGTATTGAGCACCATGATGGCGATGGTGTGCTGGCCAAGCGGCGAGAAATGGAGTCGGTCCGGATCCCACATTCTGGGGTCGGTCAGCTCGCGCAACGCCCATAGATCGGCCACGACGGCATCGTGGCGGGCAGCCACTACCCGAATGTTCTCGTTGTAGATGGCCACCTTGCCGCGGGCCAGGCCCAACACCGGGGTGGCGCCCCAGTCCGGACCAGTAAACAGCAGGATGGTGGCGCCGGTGGAGGCCAACGCTGCCACTCCTGCATCCAGCTCCATGGCGAGTTTGTCAGGATCGCTCCTATGGAAGAGCAGGTCGTTGCCGCCGGCGTTGAGGGTGATCAGATCTGGTTTGAGGTCCAGTGCCGGGCCAACCTGCTCCGCCATGATCTCGTGCAGCAAGCGTCCACTGATGGCCAGGTTGGCGTAGGCGAAATCCTCGTGGCCGGTGCTCAGTTCTTCCGCCACCCTGTCCGCCCAGCCGCGCAGGCCTCCGGGGCTTCGCGGCTCGGGGTCGCCCAACCCTTCGGTGAACGAGTCGCCCAACGCCACATAACGGCTCCACGGGTGCAGGCCAGGCCCGAAGCTACCGGAACCTCCCTGCACCCAATCATCGGCGCTGGAGGCGTTCATCTCCCCATAGTGCGCTTACTGGGCGCGCATCGCCATGGGTGGGCTGGCTAAATCCACTTCGGTGCGGCCAGAACGGCACTTTCGGCACTGGGTCCGGTGGCCGTGACACCGGAGGTGCCGCGGCCCGTGGCCCATTCGACGACGGCGGGCAGGGGACCGGTGATGATCGTTGGGTTGGTGGCACTGGTGTCGCCGAACGTGAGTGCGGCGCCGTTTCCTGCGGTGTCGTTGACGTTGATGAGGAGCCCGGTGTTTGTGCCGCGGGTTTTCCAAGCGCCGGTGATGTCTTTGAGCAGACGTTCGAGGACGGGGGCCGGGATGTCGTTGAACGTGGCTCCGTTGTCCAGGTCCACGGCGTGGACCCAGACTTCGCGGGTGCGCATCCACACGGTCTCGGACGCCGGGACGGTCCTGCCTTGGGCGGTGCGGACTTCGTTGGCCCAGTCCTGGTCGGGCAGGTCTCGCCATTCGACGGACAGGTGCACGGCGGAATGGTCGTACAGGTTCCGCAACGCGATCGGGGACAGGGTCGCGCCGAAGCTGATCTCGTGGTTCCGTGCCTCGGGAGAGGAATACATGGGCGTCTCCACCCCGGTGGCAGCCCATTCGAGCAGGCGTGCGATCGCACGGGCGTTGTATCCCACGTGCGCCACCACATGGCGGCGCGTCCAGTCCGGAAGGAGGGTGCCGCCGTCGAGCTCTGCATCGGAGAGTTCGTTCAGTTTGCGGGCGAAGAACGCGGTGCCCCGCCGGGCCTGCAGGAGGTCTGCCTGCAGGCCCGGATCGGTGGCGAGATCGTGGCGGGCGACCATCAGGCTTCCTTGACCACGCGGTTGTTCAACTGGCCCAGGCCCTCGATGGTGGTGACCAGGAGCTGGCCTTCCTGCAGGTACCGCTTGGGGTCCTGGGCGTGGCCCACACCGCCCGGGGTGCCGGTCGCGATCACGTCGCCCGGGTTCAGGGTAATGATGGTGGAGATGTAGGAGACCAGGAACTCGGGGGTGAAGACGAGGTCTCCGGTGGGGGTGGACTGCTGGATTTCCCCGTCTACAGCGGAGGTCATGAGCGGGCCGGCGGTGAATTCGTCGCGGGTGACCAGGGCCGGCCCGAACGGGGTGGAGTTCTCCCACGTCTTGCCCTGCAGCCACTGGATGGTGCGGAACTGGTAGTCCCTCATGGACACGTCGTTCAGGACCGCGTACCCGGCAATATGCTCGGCAGCGTCGGCCTCGGCGATGCGGCGGCCCTTCTTGCCGATGATCACTGCGAGTTCGGCTTCCCAGTCCACGGTGTCAGATTCCTGCGGCAGGGCGAGGTCATCGTTCGGGCCGATCAACGACTCGGTGTACTTCGCGAACAGGGTGGGGTGCTCCGGGATGTCCCGGCCCATTTCCTTGATGTGGTTGCGGTAGTTGTGGCCCACGCAGATGATCTTTCCCGGTGCGGGCACGACGGCGGCGAGGTCGGCGCCGTCGAGCGCGTGCGTTGCGCCGTTGGCCGCCTTCGCCTTTTCCTCCCAGGCGGGGTCCGCGAGCAGCGCGCCGACATCGGCGAAGCCGGGGATCTCCGTGAGGGTGTCGCCGTCCTGGCGGACGGCCACGGTGCCTTTGCCGGCGGCGTTTTCGGTGCGGAGGGTGAGGAGTCTCATTTACTTGCGTCCTTCGGTGTAGCTGCGGTTGAAGTTCAGTCGTTCAAAGATGGGGGCGTCGCTGAAACGGAAAAGATCAAACTCTGTCTCGGACTGCAATGACCATTCCTGCCAGGACGGGACCACGAACAGGTCGCCCTTGGCCAGGGCCTTGGTCTCGCCGTTCAACACCACGGTGCCGGTGCCCTCGAAGACCTGCCAGACACTGGAACCAACCTCACGAAGCGGCTCGGTGGTGGCGCCGGCGCGCAGGCGGTGGAACTCGGCCCGGATGGTGGGCATAACGTCCCCACCGGTGGTCGGGTTCGAGTACCGGACAGCGGCATGGCCCTGGGACACCGTGGCCGGGTGGCCCTCGTCCTCCAGCAACAACTGCTCACGCAGAGCGGCGTCGGTGTGTTCCCAGCGGTACGCGGCGATGGGGGAGTTGGTGGTGTCATCGAGACCGGACAGGGGTCGCAGGCCCGGGTGGGCCCACAGCCGTTCGGAGCGGGAAATGTCCGGGGTGGCTTCGTCGGTGACACGTTCGGTGCCGAACTCGAAGAACCCAGCATCGGCATAATGCACGAACGGGATGTCCAGCCCGTCGATCCACGCCATCGGCTGGTCGGTGTCATTGTGGTGGCCGTGGAAGTTCCAGCCCGGGGTGAGCAGGAAATCACCCCGACGCATTGCCACCGGATCCCCGTTCACCACCGTCCACACACCCTCACCCTCCACCACAAAGCGGAACGCGTTCTGCGAATGGCGGTGCTCCGGAGCCGTCTCATGGGCGCCCAAGTACTGGATCGCGGCCCACAGCGTCGGAGTCGCGTACGGTGTGCTGGCCAGGCCGGGGTTCGCCAGGGCAATCGCGCGGCGTTCCCCGCCCCGGCCCACGGGAACCAGATCCCCGGCACGGGCAGCCAAGGGGTAGAGGTCGTTCCAGCGCCACACATGCGGGACGGCCTTCGGTGTGGGCACCATCGGCATCAGGTCACCGATCTCCGTCCACAACGGAATCAGGTTCTCTGCGTCGAAGTCCTTATACAACTGCTCCAACTGGGCAGCTTCCTCCGGAGTGGGCTCCGGCAAGGCGTGGCTGGCGGCCACAGATTCATGAGTCGTGTTCTCGGCGCTGATGGACACGTAGGCCTCCTGGATAGGGTCCGAACAGTTCGTTGGCGTAGTTCGACCCTAGGGATGCTTGAGCATCAGTCCGAGAATATTCTGCTGTACAGAATTAGTTCCTGCCTTGTGAGGCCTACTCTGCACCCTTCGCGGGATTCTTTTCGCGCAGAGCGGGCCTCGCAAGGCGTGGGTGGAGGCTGCTTGACCTGATGCGCTGCTCAGTCGGTGGGGTTCGCCGCTATGTCTACCTCCAACTGCCGGCAGGTCTCGCGCATCGCGGTGACCAGGCCGGCGTCGAACACCTTACGGAACCGTGTGGCAGGCGTGGCGACGCTGAGCGCCCCCACCACCGAGCCATGCCCGTTATGCAGGGCCATGCCCAAGGCGCTGACACCCTCCTCGGTTCCCTCAAAATTGGCAGCAAACCCGTTGCTCCTGGTGGTTTCCAGTTCGCGGAGGAAGGTCGGGAATTCTTTGTCCGGGATGGTGTCTCCGCCGATCTCCGCGTTATGGCTTCGGAACAGTTGCTCGATCATCACGGGCTCCAGTTCTGCAAGCATCGCTTTTCCGCCGGAGGTCCTGTTTGCGGGCATGACGGTGCCTTGGCGGTCACCCACGCGCAGCACGTTGCTGCCCTCCACGGTGGACAGGAAACGGACCTTGGTACCCACGCGGACCATGAGGTTGACGGTCTCGTTGAGTTGACCGGAAAGAAGTTCCATGTGCGGCTGGGCGAGGTCGCGGAGCAGCCGCGTCCAGCTCAGGCCAGCGGGGCCGACACCCATCGCAGGGCCCGGAACGTAGCGGCGGTTCTCGTCCTGAACGGCGAATCCACGGTAAACCAGCATTGCCAAAAGGCGGTGGGCCGTTGACGGGGCGACGCCCAACTCCGCGGCGGCGTCCTTGAGCCGGAGTGCGCCGCCATCCCGTAGCAACTGCAGGAGTTGGAGGGCGTTATCCACGGCCTCAATGGAGTAGGTAGGCCGTTTCTGTACCGGCTTACGGCTGGACATGGAAGTCGGATTATTCTGCACAACAGAATTCTATGGTGCTCTATTGCCGATGGACAGGACAGTGGTGGGATGAATCACACACTTCCCGCTGCAGCGTCGCAACGGCCCACCGCCGGTATTGAGGGCCACACCCCGCGCTTTTCCAAAGGGTCGGCCCTGGCCGTCCTGGTCTGCTGGCTGCTGGTGGTCTTCGACGGCTATGACCTCATCGTCTACGGCACCGTGCAATCGTCCCTGATCTCCGACACCGGGTGGGGGCTCACCAAAGCAACGGCGGGCACCATCGGCTCCATGGCGTTCCTCGGAATGATGATCGGCGCGATCTTCGCCGGCCGCATGGCTGATTCCTGGGGCAGGCGTAAGACCATCCTTGGATGCGCGGTTCTGTTCTCCGTCTTCACCGTTCTCTGTGCCTTTGCTCCCAACGCCGCGATCTTCGGTGCCCTCCGGCTCCTGGCCGGAATTGGCCTGGGTGGTCTGGTGCCCTCAGCCAATGCACTGGTTGCCGAACTGGTCCCTGCAAAGTGGCGTTCCACCATTGCAACGTTAATGATGTCCGGGGTGCCGATCGGCGGGTCCATTGCTGCGCTGGTGGGGATTCCCATGATTCCAGCCTTCGGGTGGCAGGCAATGTTCCTGGTGGCCGTCCTGGCGCTGGTGATCGTCGTGCCACTGGGTATGAAGTACATCCCTGAGACACTGCCGCCGGGCAAGGCCTCGGGGACCCCCCAGTTCCAGGGCCCCAAACCCGGCTTTGGATCCCTCCTGCGCGCGCCTTACCTCGGCGTCAGCGTACTGTTCGCCTTGGCCACCATCGCCACCCTTTTCGCCTGGTACGGCTTGGGAATCTGGCTGCCCAACCTCATGCAACTGGCCGGCTACAACCTCGGCTCGGCGCTGACGTTCGCACTGGCCCTGAATCTCGGAGCCGTTGCCGGATCGGTGATTACCGCGTGGGCCGGCACGCGCTTCGGCCCGATTCCGACGGCGATAGCGGCAGCCGCTGTGGCCGCCGTCGGGCTTCTGGTTCTCTTGACCGGGCCTTCAGTGGCCGTGGTGTACCTCGCCCTGGTGCTTGCCGGCGTCGGAACGCACGGCACGCAGTGCCTGATCATCGCCGCGGTGGCCAGCCACTATCCCGATCATCTGCGCGGAACCGCGCTTGGCTGGGCGCTGGGCACCGGCCGCATTGGCGCCGTCATCGCACCCCAGGTGGGTGGGCTCCTGCTGGCAGCCGGGCTGGGCGTCAACTCCAACTTCCTCGCGTTCGCCGGCGCCGCCGCCCTCGCAGCGGTCCTTCTGGCCGCCGTCGGACTCAACATCAAATCAAAGATCTCCCAAGGAGCAAACAATGTCTGAGTACACCACGTCCACTCATGTCCTGGTTGTGGGAGGGGGAATGGCCGGGCTGGCCGGCGCATTGGCCCTCCGCGCAAACGGTGCGAACGTCACGCTGGTGGAACGCGCACCCGAATTCGGCGAGGTGGGAGCCGGCCTGCAGATGGCGCCGAACGCCTCGCGGGTCCTGAAACGCTGGGGCCTGCTGGAGAAGGCGCTTGAGGTCGGCGTGCAGCCCAAGCACCTGGTATTCCGCGACGCGACCACCGGTGAAGAGCTCACGCGCCAGTCGCTGCGCGGCGAGTTTGAGGAACGCTATGGCGCCCCGTACGTGGTGATCCACCGCAGCGACCTGCACCGCGTGCTCCTGGAAGGATGCGAAGCGGCGGGCGTGAAACTGGTCAACGACGTCATGGTGGACAGCGTGGAAACCGTGAACGGCCGCGGCGTGGTGCACACAGCAGCCGGTGTGGACTATGAAGCAGATGTGGTGATCGGCGCCGACGGGCTGAAGTCCACGTTGCGGCCGCTGGTGGCATCCGATGAGCCTGTCTCCTCCGCCTACGTTGCGTACCGCGGCACCGTCCCTATTACCCATGAGACCCCGGCAGCCGACCTCGAGGACGTGGTGGTCTACCTCGGCCCCGACTGCCACTTGGTGCAGTACCCCCTGCGCAAGGGCGAACTGCTGAACACCGTGGCCGTCTTCAAATCGCCGTCATTTGAGCGCGGTGAAGAGCAGTATGGGGGAGTGGACGAGCTCCAGGCCGCCTACAAGGATTGTGTTCCCGCCGTGCAGGCAGCCCTCGCGAACCTCGGCACGGGCATTCGCTGGCCCATGTACGATCGCGATCCGATCGAAAACTGGATTGCCGGCCGCATGGTCCTGATGGGCGACGCCGCCCACCCCATGCTGCAGTACCTCGCCCAAGGCGCCTGCCAGGCACTCGAGGACGCCGCCGTGTTGCAGGACGTCAGCGCCGGCACGGTCTTCACAGCTGACGGCGTCAATCCGGATGCGTGGGATGAGGCAATTGCGGCGTTCAACACTGTCCGCGCAGCCCGCACTGCCCGCGTCCAGCGCACCGCCCGTGTGTGGGGCGAATCCTGGCACGTCGCCGGACTGGCCCGGACGCTGCGAAACCTGCTCTTCAAGAGCCGCAAGGACAACGATTTCCAGTACAACGACTGGCTCTACGGTCAAACCGGTGAAGGCTTGCCGGCACCGGAGGCGCCACGGGTTGCCAGCCAGCTGCCAGCCTGACGCTTGGCGCCTGTGCATGCCCGCTTTCGATGTCTCTCCCGTCGCCTACGATGACAACACCGGCGAAGGAGGAAATGTATGGGCACCATGGATGAGCTGATCAATTCCAAGGTGGTGACCGAGCTGCGGTCCCTCCTCAAGGGCGCCAGTCCCGGCATTGAGATGCCAACGCTGGAGCGCTCGCATGGCGCCCTCGACGGGCAACGGCTCCGGCAGCGGTTGGATGTAGTGAGGGATGCCCTCCTTCAGGACTTACCGGCGGGATCCTCCGATGTTCAGAGGATCATGCTCGATGCTCTCGATGACCCCCGGTTTACGGGATGGATGGTCTGGCCGGCCACCGAAGTCGTGGCCGCCAGGGCGCTTCAATCGGGGTCGCTGACCGACTTTGACGCTGCGCTCACGGTCCTGTCCCGCCTTACTGGGAGGCTCACGGCAGAGTTCGCTATCCGCGACCTCATCGCTGCCCGGCCGGAACGTGCCCTGTCGACGATGCAAACCTGGACGAATCACCACGACGAACACGTCCGCCGACTCGCAACGGAGGGCTCCCGCGCCTACCTGCCATGGGCTAGGCGGGTACCTTGGCTGGTGGCCAATCCCGCGGCGACGCAGGGAATCCTTGATGCCACCTATCTGGATCCCACCGACTATGTCCGACGCTCCGCAGCGAACCATCTCAACGACCTGAGCCGGATCGATCCGCAGCTGGTGCTGGCCACTGCCCGCCGTTGGTCTGGAAAGCCGGATGACACCACACCCAAGGTGATACGGCATGGACTCAGGACCTTGGTTAAGCGAGGCAATCCGGAGGCGCTCGCCCTCCTGGGCTACACCGGCGGCCAGCTCGTCGTCAGGGAGCCCCAGCTCAGCCACACGGCAGTCGCCTGGGATGGAACTGTGGAATTTTCAGCCGAGGTAGTCAACCAAGGCCCCCAGGCCGCCAACGCAGCCATTGACTATTCCATCGGGTTCCAACGGGCCAACGGCACAGTCAGCGCCAAGACCTTCAAGCTCACGTCCCGCCGCATTCCTCCCGGCGAGACTGTCACTGTCACAAAAACGCACTCGTTCCGCCCCATAACAACCCGTTCCTATTACCCGGGGCAGCACTACGTTGTGGTCCAGGCAAACGGCGTCGCGTCGACGCCTGCGCACTTCGTCCTGGACAAGCAGGAGCTCAGCTGAACCGGGTGCCCGGCACCGTGCTTCAGATCCCCATCAACCGCTGCATCTGCTCCCCGGCATCGCTCCCGGGCGCGGGCGTGTAGACCACGATGTGCAGGTCCGGCCGGTCCGACGGCGAGACCTGGTGGTGTTCCAGATGCAACACGCCAACAGCAGGGTGGTGGAACTGGCGCTCACGGGATTCGAAGCCCAGGATGTCGTACCGGTCCCAGCTTTCCTGGAACTCCGGGCTGGCTTCCTTGAGTCGGCCTACCTGGTACTCCACATCGGGGTCACCCAGCCGTTGGCCGGTCTCGGCCCTGAACTCAGCCAAAAAGCGCTTGCTCGTGACGTCCCAGTCCGGAAGCAGGTCACGGATGTAGGAATCGGTGAAGACGAGCCACAGGAGGTTCCGGTCCGAGGCATCGAACGTCCCGATGTTGGGGTAGAGCGCTTCGTACGCGCGATTCCATCCGGCGATTCCCCAGTCCGGGGACAAAGCGTAAGAAGGGTTGGGGTCCAGGGCATCCAGCAGGCGCTGCACATGTGCGGGAGCATCGGCGGCCACCGGGCCCTTCGGTGGAGTGGATGAATATCCACCCAGCGACAGTACATAGCCCAGCCCGGTGTCGGAGAGATGCAGCGCCCGTGCAATGGATTCCAGCACCTGGCGCGAGGGGCTGATGTCCCGCCCTTGCTCCAGCCAGGTGTACCAGGTGACGCTGACGCCGGACAGGAAGGCGATCTCTTCCCGGCGCAGCCCGCGCTCGCGGGAACGTCCCACAGGCGGCAGGCCGTAGTCGGAACGAAGGGCTTGGTTGCGCCGCGTCCGGAGGAAGAGTCCCAGTTCCTTGCGTCTCTCATCTTTCACGGACCCAACACTATTACTCTGGTACTTTCACTACTAGTAGCAACACCGTCTTCCACCCGCTGTAGAACAACAGCAGGATGGTTTCATGCCTGCACTACGCTCAAGAACAGTTACCCACGGCCGCAACATGGCCGGCGCCCGCGCACTGCTGCGCGCCTCCGGCGTCGCCAACACCGACATCGGCAAGCCGATCATCGCCGTGGCCAACTCCTTCACCGAATTCGTCCCCGGCCACACCCACCTTGCCCCCGTGGGCCGGATCGTTTCCGATGCGATCCTCGCCGCGGGCGCTGTGCCGCGCGAATTCAACACCATCGCCGTGGATGACGGCATCGCCATGGGCCACTCCGGCATGCTGTACTCCCTGCCGTCCCGCGACCTGATCGCCGACTCCGTGGAGTACATGGTCAACGCCCACTGCGCCGATGCCCTGGTCTGCATCTCCAACTGCGACAAGATCACCCCGGGCATGCTCATGGCCGCCCTGCGTTTGAACATCCCCGTAGTGTTCGTCTCCGGCGGCCCGATGGAAGCCGGCCGGGTTACGCTGACCGACGGTTCCGTACGCTCCCTGGACCTGGTGAACGCGATTGCCGACGCCGTGGACGAATCCATCTCCGATGAAGACATCAACCTTATCGAAGAGAACGCCTGCCCCACCTGTGGTTCGTGCTCCGGCATGTTCACCGCCAACTCCATGAACTGCCTCGCCGAGGCGATCGGCCTGGCCCTGCCGGGCAACGGGTCCGTACTGGCGACCCACACCGCGCGCAAGGCGCTGTACGAGAAAGCCGGCGCCACCGTCGTCGAGCTCGTCAAGCGCTATTACGACGGCGACGACGACTCGGTGCTGCCGCGTTCCATCGCTACCGCCGAGGCCTTCGATAACGCCATGGCCCTGGACATCTCCATGGGCGGTTCCACCAACACCATCCTGCACCTGCTGGCTGCAGCCCAGGAAGCGGGCGTGGAGTACGGCCTGGCCGAGATGGACGCCAAGTCCCGCCAAGTGCCGTGCCTGGCCAAGGTGGCGCCGAACGTCGCTGGGGACAAGACGTATTACATGGAAGATGTCCACCGCGCCGGCGGCATCCCGGCCCTGCTGGGTGAGCTGAACCGCGGCGGCCTCCTGCACAAGAATGTCCACTCGGTGCACTCCAATGATCTGGATGGCTGGCTGGACGACTGGGACATCCGCGGCGGCAAGGCCACCGAGGAAGCGCAAGCACTGTGGCACGCAGCCCCCGGTGGCGTCCGTTCCTCCACCGCTTTCTCGCAGTCGAACCAGTGGACCTCCCTGGATACCGACGCTGAGGGTGGTTGCATCCGATCCGTCGAGCACGCGTTCTCCAAGGACGGTGGCCTGGCTGTGCTGCGCGGCAACGTCGCAGTGGACGGCGCTGTGGTGAAGACCGCAGGCGTGGACGAGTCCATCTGGATCTTCGAAGGCCCCGCAGTTGTGTGCGAGTCACAGGACGAAGCCGTGGAGAAAATCCTGAACAAGACCATCAAGGAAGGCGACGTGGTGGTCATCCGCTACGAAGGCCCCAGGGGCGGCCCGGGCATGCAGGAAATGCTCTACCCAACCTCGTTCCTCAAGGGCCGCGGCCTGGGCAAAAAGTGCGCCCTCATCACGGACGGCCGCTTCTCCGGTGGCACCTCCGGCCTGTCGATCGGCCACATCTCACCGGAGGCTGCCTCCGGTGGCGCCATCGCCCTGGTGGAGGATGGCGACATCATCAGCATCGACATCACGCAGCGCTCCCTCCAGTTGCAGGTCTCCGACGAAATCCTGGCCGAACGCCGCGAAAAGCTTGAAGTGAACGGCGGCTACAAGCCGAAGGACCGCGAACGGCACGTCTCACCTGCGCTGCGCGCTTATGCCGCCATGGCACTGTCCGCGGACAAGGGCGCCGTCCGCGACGTCTCCCTGGTGGAGAACCTCTAGAGGTCCCGTAGCCAGCGAAAGCCGCCTGCCGCCGTCGTCCTTCACTGCCGGACGACGGCGGTGCGGCGCCAGCACAAACGTCGACCTGCCCGGATGGGCAGGCCGACGTTTGCGGTAGAGGGCTGAACTAGTTGATGGCTGCCTTCAGTTCCTTGGCTGCCAGCTCGGGATCCGCGGCGCTGTAGATGGCGCTGCCTGCGACGGCGACGTCGGCACCTGCCAACTGGACTGCTGCGATGGTTCCAGCGTTCACGCCGCCGGCAACTGAGAACGGGACGCGTGCTTCCTCGCCGGCGTTGAGCAGGCTGCGCAGGTTGTATCCGGGCTGTGCCTGCTCATCCAGGCCTGCGTGGAACTCGACGAACGTGGCACCCAGCGCGCGGGCTTCCTTGGCGCGGGAAGCCTTGTCTGCCACACCAATCAGGTCCACAACGATGCCTTTGTTGTGGGCCTTTGCAGCCTTTACCGCGCCGGCAATGGTGGAATCGTCGGCCGTGCCCAGGACGGAAACCAGGTCCGCTCCGGCGTTGAACGCGATGTCGGCTTCAAGCTCGCCGGCATCCATGGTCTTCATGTCGGCGAAGACGATCTTGGTGGGGTGCGCTTCCTTGATGGCAGTGACAGCCGAGAGCCCGGCGGCCTTGATCAGCGGCGTGCCGAGTTCGATGATGTCCACGTGCTCGGCCACTTTGCCGGCCAGTTCAAGGGCGTCCTCGACGGTGAGGAGATCCAGTGCTACCTGAAGTTTCATTGGTTTTTTCTTTCTTTCGGAGGGTTTGTTTTGGAACGGGCGGTGCAGGCTTGGGTCGGGCTACTCGAGGTTGGCGTGGCGCAGCCAGAGTTGTTCGGCAGGCTCGTCCGTGTTCTCCCAAAGGGTTTGGAACACTGCCTCGGTTGCGAGGAAAAGGGATTGCTCGAACAGGCTGCCGGAGTACTGGCGGGAAAGGCTGGAGCCATGATCGGTCTTCTGGGCGGCGGGAATAATCACCAACGCATCGGCCAATCCCGCCAGGGGTGATCCCGGGTTGGTGGTCACGGCAGCGACGTTTGCACCGGCGGCGATGGCTGTTTCGGCTGCCTTGACCACTCCGGAGGTGGTCCCCGAGCCGGAGGCAACCACAAGGAGATCGCCGGCGGCGATGGCGGGTGTTGTGGTGTCCCCAGCGACGTGGACCGTCAGGCCCAGATGCATGAGGCGCATGGCTGCCATGCGGAGCACCAGCCCGCTGCGTCCGGCCCCGGCGAGGAAGACCCGTTCCGCCCTGCGGATTCTTTCGGCGAGGACTGCCAACTGACCAACGTCGATCGCGTTGGTGGTGCTCACTATCTCGCCCTGGATCAGGGACAGGTTGAGGGCGGCCTGGGCTGGTGTTTGGCTCAGGACGTGCTCTTCTGCGACAGCGTCCACACTTTCTCCTTCAGTTGCCGTGAATGTCTTCCGTTTCAGCTTGGTGCAGTTGATGGGTGGGCGGAACGCTGTTTTGTGACAGCTTTTCCTACCCCTTTGGGTAGTGCCCGCTCTTCACTGGAACGTATGCTGGGCCGATGCAGAACTGGGACCTCCTTCACGCCGTCAGCGACCTCGCTGCCGCGCCGCTGAACCGTATTGCCGAAAGCCTCCGCGGGGCCACGCTCCCGTTCCTGGCGGGCAGCGCCCTGGTCATCTTCACTGAGGACTGCACTGGCCGGCCCCAGAAAAAGGCGGGCGATGAGGGCATCGTCAGCCGTGTTTCCATCACAGAATTGGACCGGCTGAGGGCAGCGATGCCGGGGGAGGATCCGTGGCGCACTTCTGCGGTCATCGCGGGTAGGGAGCGGGAGGTTCTCGCCTTGGGCTACGCGCCCAGCCAAGCGCTGTTGGTCCTGACAGACCCCTCCATGACTGCCGGACTGGAAAGGTCGGACGGTTCGGAAGCGGAAGAGGAGGCTCTCCGTCTTCTCACCTACCTATGGCGATTAACCGCCCGACGCATCCATGAAAAAGTGACCGACGCGCCGCCGTCGTACCTTTTGGAATCGCGGGCCGCATCCGCTGAGCGGATCCGAGTGACGGCCGAGTTGGTAGACCAGCACTCCACCACCCTCGAAACCCTGCTCGCTGCCCTGCGGTCGACGTCAATGAACGACGCCGCGGCGCGCGCCTCCGTGACTGACCTCGCCGTCAAAGCCCTGGTGGATCTGCGCACACTCAGCGACCGCACCAGCGACCTGGTGGAAGAACCGGTAGCGACGGCTTTCGAGCGGCTGCGCGAGGACCTCCGGCCCCTGATGCACTTCAGCAATATCGACATCCAGTTCATCGAGCCACCCGCCAACGGTCGTGCACTCCCTGGCGAAGTGGCCCATGCCGCGCGTGCCGTTGTCCGCGGGCTGGTCCTGGCCATTGCGGAGCAACCGGACGTCCGGAGGGTCCGCGCGCAGTGGGATTGCGATGGCGGGAACCTGTTGATCAACGTCCGCGACGACGGTCTGGGCGCACTCTCGCCGGATTCGCCCAGCATTGCCCGGCTGCAACAGCGGGTGCAGGCCGTTGACGGGCGGATGTCCCTTGAAGTGATGCAGGGCTGGGGCGCGGACATTTCCGTCGTGCTGCCGCTGGATCCACCGCCAGCCCCCGGCGGCGATGTAGCCGTCTGGGATCTGGCACCACGCGAGCTGGAGGTCCTGCAGTTGCTAACCTCTGGGCAGCGGAACCGGAGCATCGCCGGTGCCCTCCACATCAGTGAAAACACAGTGAAGTTCCACATCCGGAATCTCTTCCGGAAACTCGACGTGCGTTCCAGGGCGGAGGCAATTGCCTTGGCGCACTCGGCAGGGCTGCGGTAATTGAATGTAGTTCGAAAGCGCCGGCGAGCTGGTTGCGTTGTCCGGGAATACCGGCTGATGCGCAAGATTTTGCTGCAAGCGCTCGACGGACGGAGGTACCCGCCGTCGACCGTTTCACTTTGGACACCATGCCACTCGGTGACAGCACGTGACGGGAGGCCCAACACTTCCTACGATTAGGCCTATGGAACCCAACGGGAGTGCCGAACACATCCGAAGCTTGCATGAGTTGGTGGTTGGCAGCTCGGACATCCACGCGATCCTCAACGGTGTGACCGGCTTCGCGGCCGATGCGATGAGCAAAGTTGCCGGTGAAAATATCGACTGTGCACTCACGCTGCGCCGCCGCAAGCGCACCGCCACCGTTGCGGGCAGCAGTGCGAGGGCGGTGCATCTGGACAAGATCGAACAGTCCCTGGGGCAGGGCCCCTGCCTGGAAGCGCTGGACGCGGGCCGTCCGGTGCTGCTGGCAGACGTTGCCACCGACACCAGTTGGCCGGAGTACAGCCGGGCCTTGGCTGCTGAGGGTATTCACTCCGCCTTGGGCGTACCCATGGACCTGGGCGAAACATCCCAGGCGGTCATTAACTTCTTTGCTCCCAACGCCGGTACTTTCACGCAGGCTGTGATCGACGAAGCTGCCGCTTTTACGGAGGTTACCGGCAGTACGTTGCGTCTGGCCATCAGGATCGAAACCGTGGAGCAACTCAACGCGGACCTGAAGACAGCAATGTCTTCCAGGACTGTTATCGACCTGGCCTGTGGGGTCATCATGGCCCAGAGCCGATGCACCCAGGACGAAGCCTTCGAGTTCCTGACCAAAGCTTCCAGCCACAGGAACCAGAAACTGCATGCCGTCGCATCGGACATCATCGCCCACTTGAGTGGCACCACCGAAAACCACCTGCGGTTCGAGGACTAAACCGTGTTAGGTGAATGAAGCCAGCGGTACAACCCCATCAGCAGATCCACAATCTGCTCCCGCTCCCGCCGTCGGGCGTCTTGTCTTGGAAGGGGATGGGGCCAGGCGCAGCAGGCGCAGTGGTACTTTCGAGGATCTTTTTCGTCCGGGGCCGGGCCACCAGCAACGCGGCGAAAGGTGCCAACAAGAGCAGGAGGGTCACCGCGCCAACCCCGGCCACACCGGCCAGGAACACCAATCCCGCCATGAACAAGAGGTGGATATCCGGTGCGTCGGTAAACGCAGGGGAGGCCGTCATGGCCATTCCGTTGGGTGACTTCACATCATGCTCCTGGGCGCATCCGTTGGGTGTTTTTCTGTCTACTGATATGTGGGCGGGTCAACGGAAATGTGATGCCGTTCCTGGAAGCGTTGTTGTTCAGTGGTAAGGATCTTCGGGCTGGCGCTGAATGCGAGGCAGCCCCTGTCAAGAATTTCTCCAAACGCCGCGTCACGTTTCCGCAGGTCAACGCACATATTGAGTGCCCATGTCGTTGAACCGCGGACTGCGCCGTTGCCCTTTTCGGCTGCGTTGCGGTTCACCGACGGAGTTGGCAGCGATGGGTGGGGCGGGTTCTGGGGCCCGCCCGGGGCGCCGTCGCTGCGTAAACCGGGCTAGTGCGGTCGGTCGTCTGAGTCGCGACCGGCCGCACGATCCGGTTATCAGCAGCATTGTGAGCGCCACCGGAAGCCCACCGCCAGCGGGTCCGGACTATGGTGCATGGTCCTGCAGTGAACCTAGACTGACCGCATGGCGCAGGCCCAGACCCAGACCCGCATTGTCCGCGTTGTTTCCCTGGCATTCTTGGCTGCTGCTTTCCTGGCGGGCTGCGTGGGAAGCGGCACCAGCCCGTTCGTCGGAGTCTGGGGTGATACCAGTGACGCCAAGCAGCCCTCCCTTGACATGAAGTCAGACGGAAGTGCCACCGGAACGGATGGTTGCAACAGGCTTGTCGGCTCCTGGAAAGAGGACGGAAAAACCGTATCGTTCGGAGGTTTTTCGTCTACTCGGATGGCTTGCCAAGGCGTTGACACATGGCTCTCGAACGCTGCCACCGCCAAGATCCAGGAAGACGGAAAACTGGCTGTTTTCGGCCAAGGCGGGGATCAGATCGGCACGCTGGCTGCCGGCAAGTAGCACGGGCTGGGAGCAGGCGCCTGGAGACGGTGTTACCCGGCAGGGCGGTAGAGCAACGTGGTGGTGCCCACGCTACACAGCGTCTGGCTGGGTGTCTGCAGTCTCAGCATCGGAGCTGCCCGACGTCAAGGGATGCTGGATCTCATCCGTCATCATGCGTGCCACGAAGAGGGCAACAAAGGCCATGATGGGGCACGCCAAACCACCGACGAAGAAGATCAGCCAGATCGGAACCACTTCCGCCATGGGGCCGGCGAGGGCCATGGAAACCGGCATCAGAGCCAGGGAAACAAAGAAGTCCAGGCTGGAAATCCGGCCCAGCAGATGCCGTGGCACGCGACGCTGCAGCAACGTTCCCCAGATGACGGTGCCGATCCCCTCTGTGACTCCGAAGATCAGCATGGCAGCGCCGAGCATCCAAAAGCTGTTCATGAACCCAATGGCCGCCACGGGCAGGCTGCCGAGGCCCCACGTCAGCACCATCACTGTGAGGTAGCGGCGGGGCAGACGAAAGGATGCGGTAGCCAGCGCGGCGATGGCGCTTCCTACGCCCATGATGGCCAGCAGGAACCCGAACATCCTCGAGTCGCCGCCCAATTGGTCCTGGACAACGAACGGCAGCAGGACCTCGATGGGTCCGATCAGGAACAGCACCGACAGGCAGGCCCAGATCAGGGTCCACAGCAGCCAAGGGGTGCGGATGGTGTAGCTGAACCCTTCCGCGAGGTCCTTGAAGAGGGACGACTTCGCTGGTGTCCCATCGGTACCAACCGCGTCCGTTCCCAAAGTTTGCCGGCTCAGGAAGTTCACGATTCCGAACGCCAGCAAATGACACACAGCAACTCCCGCTACAGCGTGTGCCGGTGACAGCGCTGCCACCAGGATTCCGGCAAGTGCCGGGCCCGCTGCCTGTTGCAGGACCGGCCGCACGGTGCCCTCCAAGCCATTGGCGGCCAAGAGATCGTCGGCGGGCAGGATACGCGGCAGGATCGCCGAGTACGCCGGAAAGAAGAACGCCTGCCCCACACCCAGGACAAAGGCGCCGATGGCCAGATGCCACAGCTCAAGCACGTCAAGCATGGCCAGCGCCGTGATGGTCGCGATGACTGCCAGGTTGGCGCCTTCTACCGCAATAATCAGGAGCCGTTGAGGGAGCCTGTCGGCCGCAATGCCTCCGGCCAGCACGAAACCCACCAGGCCCAGGCTGGCAGCAGTGGCCACCAGTGACAGTTCCAACGGACCGCCGCCGAGGTGAATCACCTCGTAGACCATCGCCACTGCCCACATGCCCGATCCAAAAATGGAAATGGACAGCGCGGAAATCAGCACACGGAATTCCCGGTGCGCAAACGGACGCAGCGCTCTTAACGCAGCCATTTCACCAGCCTAGACCTGGGCGTTGGCGCTGTGGAAGGCGCGCCTGCCAATGGCGCGTGCGGTAGGAACCCGGGTTATGAAGCGCCCGACGGCGGCACGTCGTCGTCGATATCCGGGCCTTCCGCCGGATCCTGGCTGTGGATGCCGGTATCGTGCGAAACCCAGCCTTCGGTTTCACCCTCCGCCGGGGCGTCGGTGTGGTGTCGGATAACGTGTTCGTTCTTTTCCGAGGCGTTCATAACGGATACTTCCTGTCCTGGGTGGACTGCTTCCGTGAGTGCCCCCAGTCTACGCCGCGGGAGCTCTGCTGGGACGTCCGCTGTGCGCGGAATAGTATCCACATAGCACCCCGTGGAGGTCTCGCAGGTCAGGGGCGTGGCATAGGCTGAATCCAGCAGTTCCCAGTATGACGACCCAGCTGCCAAGGAGAGGTGAAGATGCCCAAGCGACCCAACCCGGCGGTGAAAATCGCCCAAGAGACAGCCCATAACGCAGTCTTTGATCAGGAAGGCAACACCAAGCCCGGCGTCCATAATGTCCTGCTGAAGGCTGTCGAGGTCCAGCGCCCCTTGGTGCTGGCCAACCTGCGCAGGCTGCAGCGCAGACACCCCCATGACACCCCGGCCCAACTCGCAGCGAAACTGGAGCGCCACTACTTGCTCGCCATCTCCGGTGGAGGTGCAGCGGTGGGTGCAACGGCCGTCGTTCCCGGCATCGGAACTGCAGCGTCCCTGGGACTTTCCGCGCTCGCCACCGTGGGCTTCCTGGAGACTACCGCCCTCTATGCGTCGTCCTTGGCGGAGCTCCACGGAATCCGGCTTACTGATCCCGTACGTGCGCAAACCATGGTCATGGCCATCATGCTGGGCGAAGAAGGCACGTCCATGCTCGGGGCACTGAGTGGCCAATCGCTCGGCCGCGGAAAGGGCGTAACCAACGCTTGGGGCAGGACCCTCACCAAGAAGATTCCGGGAAGCGGCTTTGGCGTCATCCGCGACTCCATCCAGCGGGCCTTCCTCAAGAACCTTGTGAAGCGCCAGGGGACCGCGTTCCTGGGCCGTGCCCTGCCTTTCGGCGTGGGCGCTGTGGTGGGTGGTGCCGGCAACCTCATGATGGGCCGCGCCGTGGTCTCCACCGCCAAGGAAGCCTTCGGCCCCCTGCCCGATACCATCCCGGGTGAGTTGCTTCCCAATGCACCAAAGAATGGCGTCGCTCCCGAAGCGGCAGAAACCCTCACGCTGGAAGGCGGTAACAGTGGACCTGAACGCTGACCTCGGGGAGTCCTTCGGCTCCTGGACCATGGGTGATGATGCCTCGATGTTCCGCATCGTGAGCAGTGCCAACGTGGCCTGTGGCTTCCACGCCGGTGATCCTCTCACCATGTTGGACAGCTGCAGGGCGGCGTTTGAACTGGATGTCCGAGTAGGAGCGCACGTGGGCTACCGGGACTTGGCGGGCTTCGGCCGGCGTTCCCTGGACATGACCTTCGACGAACTCTTCGGCGACGTTTTGTATCAACTCGGCGCCCTCGATGGAATGGCCCACGCTGTGGGAGCGTCGGTGGATTACGTGAAGCCGCATGGCGCGCTCTACAACCGGATTGTCCGTGATGCCGAGCAGGCCGAAGCCGTGGTCGCGGCCGTCCACGCTTACGATCCCGGGCTGCCCGTGCTTGGCTTGCCGGGCTCCGAATGGCTGAAGCTCGCAGAAGAATCCGGTCATCCAGTATTCCGCGAGGCGTTCGTGGACCGTGCCTATCTTCCGGACGGCACACTTGTACCCCGTAGCCAGGACGGCGCAGTGCTGCATGACCCCGCTGCGGTGGTGGCTCAGGCCGTAAGGCTGGCAACGCGCAAGGAAATCCTCGCCATCGACGGAACTGTTGTCCCAGTAGTGGCTGATTCCTTGTGCATTCACGGAGACACGCCGGGGGCTGTCAATATGGTCGCTGCTGTCCGGGAAGGTCTTGAGCAGGCCGGTGTGCCGATTGAGGCGTTCGCATAGGGCTGATGCTGTGTAGGCAACGTTCTGCTGGTTCGTGAAGGAGGAGTCTGCCGGATGAGTGCACTGGTGGTGGTCCCCGGAACGCTGACGCTTGCCCTCAAGCCCGATCAAGCCCTTGACCGGAGGTCCCTGCACCTGGCGAACGCCTTGCTGGGAAATCCTGAACATGAGGCCGGACTCGAAGTGCTGGTGGGCGGACTGAGGCTCAGGTTCGTGACGGGATCGGCTGTCGCAGTCACAGGCGCCGAGGGTGTGGTGACGCTCAACGGTTCAGAATTTCCGCTGAACAAAGCTGTCAGGGTAGCTCCCGGAGCAGTGTTGGATTTCGGGCCGGCGTTGTTTGGGATCCGTTATTACGTAGGGGTCCAAGGTGGTGTGTCGGCGCCCAGCCAGGCGCTGTCGGCCGGTGAGTACGTGACGTTCGGAAAGCCACACGGCCAGGGTTTCCCTGAGGCCAACCACCCCGCCCGGCGGGCACTGGACCCCGAGCGACCGGTAGTTGCCAGGGTTTCGCGTGTGCCAGAGGGGCCGGATGACCCGCAGGCTCCGAATATCGACGCCGGCACGTGGCTTCGATTGACCACGGAACCGTGGACTCTCTCGCCGAAATTGGACCGCGTGGGTGCGCGATTGATGGGTCGGCCCCTTGAGGTTGTGCAAACGGCTCCAGCTGCCGAAACCCAAGCAGCCCATCCTCAACCGTTGGCCTTGGGCGCAGTGGTGCTGCCGCCGTCGGGCCTTCCCGTCATTGCGTTGGCCGGCCGTCCGGCAGCGGCCAAATCGCCGGTGATTGCTGTGGTGCGCGACGAAGACCTGGACCTGGTGGGCCAAGCACGGCCAGGGCAGATGGTGCACTTGCTCGGCTGAGAAAACGTGGTGTCGATTTTCTCGAGGCCGGCATTTCATGAGAAATCTCTGCCCCGCCGTTTTTCGGCGAGCCGTTGCACCTGCCACCCATGCACGTCGGCCAGCCACTCCAAAGGAGCGGACGGGCCAACCCTCGGATCCTCGGGCTCACGGTCATCTTGCAGCGCCTGCACGTAAGCGCGATCCAGGGCAATGCGTTCCCGCAACTGCCCGGCCAGACCCACCGAACCGTGGCCAGGGACGACGGCAACAACATCGCCGGCCACGGAATCGAAGAGCCGCAGCGCTTCAAGGTAGTCAGTGAGCGGATCCGCTGCCTCGAGGTCGAGGAACGGCATCAGGATGTCGGACAGCATGTCGCCGCCTACCAGGACGCCGGCCCCCTCGATCAGGAGCGCTGCGTGGCCAGGGGCGTGGGCTTGATGCTCCAGAATGCGGACGGTGGGTCCGTCCCATGGGACCTTGACAGTGTCAGCGGGCAGTCCGGAAATGAGGCCGAGCAGTTCCATGGGGATCTCATCGGCATGCTCCGGAGGCAGCCCCTCGGCTACCTGTTCTTTCCAGTCAGCGGCGGCCAGGACCGACTGGATGGAGGCCGCGCAGCGTGCCGTGCCGTAGCGGGGCGGGTTGCCGAAGTCAGGATGCCAGAGCACATGGTCCCAGTCGGGGTGTGTGGAGAAGCCGGCCAGGACAGGCTGGCCCAACCCGCGGAGGTCGTCCGCGATGGCGGCCATTTCGTTGACCGTAATGCCGGGATCGATCAGCAGGACACCGTCCCGGCCCTGCACCACCGTGCAGTTGCTCTGGATGAATTCGCTCTCGTGAACCAAAACGCCCTCGGCGACGTGCTTCAGCATGGAAGCGCCTCCCTCTAGAGCTTCTGTGCCAGCATGACCAGGATCCCGCTCGGCCCGCGGAGGTAGGTGAGCTTGTAGGCGTCACCGTACGTGGCAACGCCGCGCAGAGGATGGCATCCGTGCTTGGCAGCGATCTCCAGGGCATGATCGATGTCGTCCACCGAGAAAGCAACCCGGTGCATGCCGATCTCGTTGGGAAGGGTGGGGTTTGTTTCGATCGCGTCAGGGTGGAGGTACTCAAAAAGCTCCAGTTGGCCGTTGCCATCCGGAGTTTGGAGCACCGCTATTTTGGCGTGGTTGCCGTCCAGCCCTACGGCCGTATCGGCCCACTCGCCGCTGACCGTGTCACGGCCCAACACTGTGAGGCCGAGATCCGTGAAAAAGGCGATGGTTTCTTCAAGATCCCGGACCGCGATACCAACGTTTTCAAGTTTGATCGGCATGCGTTGAAGGTACCAAGGCCCACGGGATAGCTCCAGAGGGCTGTCGTCAACTAGCCGAACAGCAGGTGCGCCACCGTAAAGATCGCGAGCCCGGCCAGGGCGCCCACCACGGTGCCGTTGATGCGGATGTACTGGAGGTCCTTGCCCACCTGCAGTTCGATCTTCTGGGACGTTTCCTCGGCATCCCAACGCGCCACGGTGTCAGAGATGACGCCTGCGATGTCCGAGCGGTACGTGTTCACCAAGTAGCCCGCCGCGTCTCCGATCCAGGTGTTGACCTTGCCGGCCAGTTCGGCGTCGTTGACCAGCCGGGTACCGAAATCACGGACGGCGCCCTTGAAGCGCTGGCTCAGTTCACTGTGCGGATCGTCGACGGCGTTGAGCAACGCAGTCTTTACGGTTCCCCATGTGCGGGACGCCAGTTCGCGGACCTCGGGGTCGCCGAGGATCTGGGCTTTGATGGACTCTGCGCGCTCGATCATGGCGGGATCATGCTGAAGGTCCTGGGCCAGGTCCTTCAGGTAGGCATCGATCGACTGGCGCACCTGGTGGTTCTGGTCCGACTGAACAGCGCGGACAAATTTGGAGAGCTCCACGTACACCCTGTCGCCCACCAGGCCGTCCACGAAGGTGGGCACCCAGAGGGGCGAGCGATCCGATACCAGCCGGTTGACCGTGGCGTGGTTGGCATCCACCCAGTCGGCGGCGCGGTCGACCAACAAGTCAACCAGGGTGTGGTGATGGCCGTCGGCAAAGATCCGTTCAGCCATTCGGCCCACGGGCGGCCCCCACGGCGGGGTGAGCAGGTGCTTACGGACCATTCCCTCGATGACTGCCTGTACGTCGTCGTCGTTCAGGACTGTGAAGGCGCCACGGATGATCGCGCCGCCTTCCTTGGCCACGCGTTCGGCTCCTCCCGGCGCCGACAACCAGGTGCCGGCCTTGCGGGCAATGTCGATGCTGGCCAACTTGTCCTGCACTACCTCTTGGGAGAGGAAGTTGCTCTCCACGAAGTCACTGAGTGATTCGCCGATCTGGTCCTTGCGCCGCGGAATGATGGCCGTGTGGGGAATTTTCAGGCCCATGGGGTACTTGAAGAGCGCGGTCACCGCGAACCAGTCGGCCAACGCGCCCACCATGCCGCCTTCGGCTGCCGCGCGGACGTATTCCAGCCACGGATACTGCTTCTGGAATGCGAAGGCCACCGTGAAGATCACCGCCATGGCGATCAGCAGCGCCAGCGCCAACCGTTTCATGCGGAGCAGCGCGGCGGCCTTTTCCATGTCACCTGCTGAAAGGTCGACGGCGGCGCCCCGCCGTGCGCGAGCGGAACCGGCGCGAGCGGAGCCTGCGCTTGCGGAACCTGCGGAACCCGGCTGATGGGGCAGCGGGTTGGGGTTGGTGACGTCTTCAGTTGGGATTTGTTCAGAGTTCACCTGCATGAGCCCAGCGTAGCCCCCGCAGATGCACGGAGGTGGGCTACCGTGTCTGCATGACTAGCGACGACTTCGCCCCAGGCCGGCCCAAGGTCTACGCCCATCGCGGCGCGAGTGCAGCCTACGCCGAGCACACCAGGGCAGCCTATCTGCAGGCAATCGCCGACGGCGCCGACGGTGTGGAGTGCGATGTCCACCTGACGCGGGACCAGCACGTGGTGTTGCTGCACGACGCCAACCTGGACCGGACGTCCACCGGCACGGGTCCGGTTGCGGAGCACACCTTGGAGGAGCTCCGCTCCCTGGACTTCTCGTCGTGGAAGGGCGCACGCATTCCCGAGGCTTACGGGGGAGTGGCAGACCAGTTCCTGACCTTGCCGGAATTGCTGGACATCCTGCGCGGAGCCGGTCGCGAGATCGGTTTGGCGATTGAGCTCAAGCATCCCAGTCCATACCGCCTCAAGCTGGAGGACAGGGTGTTGGCCTTGCTGGAAGAGGAAGGCTGGACGCCGGAGGAATCCCGGCTGGAGAACATCCGGATCTCCTTCATGAGCTTCGATACCGACTCCGTCCAGCGTTTGCTGCAGAGCGTGCCAAAAGAGCACGTGTGCCAACTGGTGGACGACTTCACGGTGAAGGAGCTTCGGCAGGAACTCGGGCTGGGCTTCCTGACCGGCGGTGCGGTAGCCAACGTCATGCGTGCCACGCAGTTGGAAGCGGAACGTGTCCTGGACGCAGGCGAAGCATCTATTGCCGGACCGGGTATTGACTACATCAGGGAGCATGCGCGCAACGTGCAGCGCTGGTTGGAAGCCGGGCGAATATTCCGCGTGTGGACTGTGGATTCGGAAAAGGACGTGGCACTGTGCCAGGGACTTGGAATCCACGAGATCACCACCAACAAGCCGGCACAGGTCCTCAAGCAGTTGATGGTAACAAGCTGACTTTGGCGGCCACCCCGCTTGTGATTGAGTGGTCTCATGTCATTTCGCTGGTCAGCACAAGCAACCCGAACCACGTCCGCAGTAGCCTTGAGCGCACTGCTCCTGACCAGCGCCGCAAAGCACTTCCGCACGCCTAAGTTCTACTACCCGGTGGTGCCGGACTACCTATGCCGCAACGACGAGCCGGCCGGCCGCCCGAATGGACCGCTGGCAGTCATGTCCCGGGAGGAATGGGTTGCCTCGTCCGGACTGATCGAGGCGGCTGCCGCCGTCGGGCTTCTGATCCCAGCCACGCGAAAGGTTGCCGCGGACGCCACCACGGCGATGTTCGCTGCATTCCTTGCTGGGCATATAGATGCACTTCGCCGAGCCTATGGTCCCAACGGCACGGCAGCCGAGCGCCGCATCCATACTGTCCGCCTGCCCCTGCAGATTCCGCTGATCCTGTGGTCATGGAGCTTGCGGAAATGAGCGGCAGTGCTGCTCCCGTGAAGCTGAGGGAATCGCCGGCTTTCAAGGTCGCTGTGTCCCTGAGTATCGCCACGGGCCTCTATGGAGTGTCCTTTGGAGCCCTCTCCGTAGCGTCGGGTTTCGATTTCTGGCAGACCATGGTGTTGAGCCTTTTACTGTTCAGCGGCGGATCGCAGTTCGCCTTCATTGGTGTTGTGGCAGGCGGAGGCTCCGGGGTGGCGGCCATGACGGCCAGCGCCCTGTTGGGGTTACGCAACGGCATCTACGGCATGCAGATCAACGCGATGCTCCGTCCTGGCGGATGGAAACGTTATGCTTCGGCGCACATCACCATCGACGAATCGACGGCGACGGCGTCTGGCCAGTCCGATCCCGACGAGCAGCGCCGGGGGTTCTGGACTGCCGGAATCGGTATATTCATACTCTGGAATATCTTCACGGCCATCGGCGCCTTGGCAGGGGACGCAATGGGCGACCCCAAACAGTGGGGTTTGGACGGGGCCGCGGTCGCTGCTTTCCTGGCCCTCCTGTGGCCGCGGTTGAAAGGCCGTGAGCCCTGGGCCATCGCTGCTGCCTGCGCACTGGCGACCATCCTGGCCGTGCCCTTCGTTCCCTCGGGTGTTCCCATCCTGGTGGCGGCCGTAGTGGCAGGTGTCATCGGCTGGTTCAGCCACGCACGACTGGACGAGGGACTGGAGCCGGACGTGGATCCCTATGCGGAGAAACACCGGCACGGGAAGCCTGCGAACGGGGACACGCAGTGAACCTGTGGCTATGGATCCTGATCGCCTGTGCGCTGGCCTACCTCACCAAGCTGGTGGGCTACTTCGTCCCGGCCAAGCTGTTGGAGAGCCCCCGCATCATGCACGTGGCCGGCACCATGACCATTGGCCTGCTGGCCTCCTTGACGGTGGTCAACGCCGTTGCCTCCGGACAGGGACTGGTCCTTGATGCCCGCATCGGCGCCCTGGCAGCCGCCGCCGTCGCGCTGTGGCTTCGCGCACCGTTCCTGGTGGTGGTGATTTCGGGCGCCGCGGCCGCGGCACTCCTCAGGCTGCTCGGCTGGGGCTAGCGGTACTGCTGGCCATTGGGCTGCTGGACCGGCGGCTGCGGATAACCCTGCTGGACCGGCGGCTGCGGATAACCCTGCTGGAACGGCGGGGCATAGCCCTGCGGGTAGGCCACGAATTGCCGCCCGGCCGCCGGACCCAGGTAGGGAGCGGAGCCGTAGGAGAGCATCGGCACGAAGACCACAGGCAACAGGACCAATCCAACGGTGTAGCCGGCGTCCTTGCCGAATGACTTGGAGAGGTCGTGGAGGGCCACGATGCTGAAGTAGATTCCTGCGAACGGGATCAAGGTCAGCAAGAGCCAGTACCAGGGGCGCCCGGCGATTTCCATGAGCTTGATGCTGTTGTAGATCGGGACGAAAGCTGCCCACGCAGGGCGGCCTGCCTTGGTGAACATTCCCATGTAGAGCACACCAATGATCGCAAAGACCACTGCGAAGTAAATGACCATAAGCAGCATGACCAGGCCGGCTGCCGCGGCGGATTCTGAACCGTTGGATGAGTATGAGCTCAGGGGAATATTCATACGCCCGAGCCTAGTGCCACGCGGGCTGTCCCGCTATGGG
Source organism: Arthrobacter sp. D5-1 (assembly GCF_017357425.1). Lineage (NCBI taxonomy): Bacteria > Bacillati > Actinomycetota > Actinomycetes > Micrococcales > Micrococcaceae > Arthrobacter > Arthrobacter sp. D5-1. The sequence goes on from NZ_CP014571.1 coordinate 509,367, forward strand.
CAGGACTCACCATCAAGCCGGTATGTTGCCGTTGACAGCCCGGCTAGGGAGCCTCGGTCAGGGTCACGCCTGGGATGCCGGACTGTTCCGGAAGCGGCCGGGACGGGCGCTCGGTCCGGATGGCGTCTTCGATCAAGGCCACCGGGCGCTTCCACGCCGCAGAGCCCGGTTCCATGGTGTCCACGGCGCCAATCAGCATGGCCACCAACCGGACCATGTCCTCGATGGTGATGTCGCGCCGCAGGGAACCCTGGCCTTGGCCCCGCTCAAGGAGTGTGGCCATGGAACCGATGATGCCGCGGGTAATGCCTATCAGGAGTCCGCGCCGGCCTGCGACAGCGTCAAGGAGGTTCGCGTCTTCGCTGGCTACCTGCATCACGGCATCGATGACGTTGATGAGGCCCTCAGCGGCGTCCATGCCGTCCAGCGCCGCCGCGGCGACGGGGTCTACGTGCTGGCGCAGCTGGCGTGACAGCGCGGCGAGGACCAGTTGCTCTTTGTCCGAGAAGTTGCGGAACAGTGTTGCGGGGCCAACTCCGGCGGTGGCGGCAATGGTCTGCAGTGGTACTTCGGGCCCGTGTTCCCGGAAGCATTGCCGGGCGGCGGTGATAATTTTGTCGACATTGCGTGCGGCGTCTGCCCTGAGGGGCTTGCGTTCAGAGGGCTGTTCCATGCTTGTCAGGGTAGCAACGGAGCGCCCGTGGCCCGTTGTTACGCGGGAGTAGCCCGTTATATGACAAACCAGTACGTGAAACACTGGATTTTATGTTGCTTGCTTTCTCAGTCGCCCCTTCGGGCCAGCCCGCATCCGCCGCCAACGGCGGACCCACCCCCGACGCTTCCGTGCACGACGCTGTCGCTGCCGCCGTCAAGATCGTCCGGGAATCCGGACTGCCCAACCAGACAGACTCCATGTTCACCACCATCGAAGGCAAATGGGACGAGGTCTTCGACGTCGTCAAGCGCGCCACCGAAGCTGTGGGCCGCTACGGCAGCCGCGTCTCCCTGGTGATCAAGGCCGACATCCGGCCCGGTTACAGCGGCGAACTGACCGGCAAGGTGGAGCGACTCGAAGAGGCGATCTCCGCCAGGGACTAGATCCTTCCCCAGCGCGGCCACCGGTGCCAGACTGGGCCCATGATTGAACATGTGGCCGAACCCGGTTGGGTCGACGTCGAGCGTTACCTGACTGACGTCGTCGTGCGACCTGATCCTGCCCACCAGCGGGCCCTGGCGTCCGCCGTCGAAGCCGGCATGCCGGCGATTGAAGTAGCCCCCAACGCCGGCAAGTTGCTCCGGATGCTGGTTCAGATGTCGGGGGCCAGGCGGGTCCTTGAGATCGGAACCTTGGCAGGTTTCAGCAGTATGTGGATGGCACAGGGACTGCCCGACGACGGGCGGCTGGTGACGTGCGAATTCCTCCAAAAGCACGCGGACGTGGCACGCACCAACCTTGATGCTGCCGGGGTGGGGCACAAAGTGGACATCCGGGTGGGTGCTGCCCTGGATACCCTTCCCACCCTGGCGGGGCAGGAATCGTTCGATTTTGTTTTCATCGACGCGGACAAGGAAAACGACTCCCATTACCTCGATTGGGCTATCCGGCTGGGGCGCCCGGGCACGGTCATCGTGGTGGACAACGTCATCTGGGACGGTGCCATCCTTGAGCCGGAAAGGGACGAGGTCAACGCGCCTGGCATCGTCAGGATGCTGGAGATGATGGGCCAGGATCCGCGCCTGGACGCCACTGCCATCCAGACGGTGGGCAGCAAGGGCTGGGACGGTTTCGCGATAGCGCGGGTGCGCTAGTGGATTTCACGCTTCGCCCCGCTCTGGTGGACGACGCCGAAGCGATGGCGCTCATGCATGTCCAGTCGTGGCGCGAAAGCTACGGGCACCTGTTGCCCCCGGTGTTTTTCGAGAAACAGGAAGCGGCGCTGCCCGACCGCATCCAGCGCTACCGGGACTACATCGCTGCGGGTCACTCCAGGATGCTGGCCCACGATCCCGACGGTCTCCTGGTAGGCATCGGCGCCGCAGGGCCGGGCAGGGATGAGGACAGTCCCAGCGGGCGGGAGCTTTTTATGCTCTACACCTTGGAACGCGTTCATGGCCGGGGGGTTGGCCAGGCATTAGTGGATGCCTTGATTGGCGATGGCCCGGCGTACCTCTGGGTCCTGGACCACAACCCGCGCGCCCAGGCCTTCTATCGGCGAAACGGCTTTGTTCCGGACGGCAAACGGCAACTGTGCGATCCCTCCTGGTATTCGCTGCCGGAACATCGCATGGTTCGTCCGGGGCTCTACTAAGTTCCCACCGCGCGAGCTGTTCCCACGGCACACTCCTGTGGATATGGTGATCACGGGCGGTATCGATGAAGACCGCCCGGTCCGATTCCCGGGAGGAAGCATGTCTATTCCAGAGCAGGATCCAAGCCAGCAGGAAGGCCCCGCTGACGGTGGCGCGGACGGCGTCCCCGGCACGCACGACGGCGGAGCCGATGGTGGTGCCGACGGCGGCGCAGACGGTGGTGCGGAAGGCCCCGCTGACGGTGGTGCCGACGGCGGCGCGGACGGTGGTGCGGAAGGCCCCGCTGACGGTGGTGCGGACGGCGTCCCCGGCACGCACGACGGCGGTGCTGACGGTGGTGCCGACGGCGGCGCCGGACAACAGGGCAGCTAGGTTTGAGCTCTACCAGCACTGATTTCCAGGACCCCGGCGCCGTGAAAGGCGGCGGGGTCCTGGAAACACGCCTGATCGACATCGGCCAGGAGGAATTTGCCAGTGACGTCTGGGGGCGAACCGCCCTGCTGACCCGTGGTGTCAGCGACTTCTCCGATGTGTTCTCAGCCGGCGCAGTGGACGAACTGGTTTCACGCCGCGGGCTGCGGACGCCTTTCCTGCGCGTCGCCAAGGGCGGCTCCACGCTTCCCGAGTCCTCCTACACTTCTCCGGCAGGGGTCGGCGCCACCATCTCCGACCAGCTTGATGACACCGCGCTGTGGCGTAAGTTCGCTGATGGTGCCACCCTCGTGCTGCAGGCGCTGCACCGCACGTGGGAGCCTGTGTCGGGTTTCAGCTCGCAGTTGAGCAGTGAACTCGGACATCCTGTGCAGGCCAACGCCTACATCACCCCGCCGCAGAACCGTGGCTTCGATGATCACTACGACGTCCACGACGTCTTCGTGCTGCAGATCGAGGGAACCAAGCGCTGGATCATCCATAAGCCGGTCCACGTGGACCCGCTGCGAAGCCAGCCTTGGACTGATCGCCGCTCCGCGGTCGAAGAGGCCGCTCAAGGCGCAGCGTACATCGACACGGTCCTCGAGCCGGGCGATGTCCTGTACCTGCCACGAGGCTGGCTGCACGCCGCCCAGGCACAGGGGAAAGTCTCCATCCATCTGACCTTGGGAATCCACACCTGGACCCGCCATGCGTTGGCCGAACATCTGGCACAGGCCGCACTTGCCGCGCTCTGTGACGATCCAGGGATGCGCCGGTCCTTGCCATTGGGCGTCGACGGACCTGAAGAGGAGATGGCTGCAGTCCGTGAACGTCTCGCGGCCGCTGTCCTTGAAGCCGATACGACGTCCCTTTTCCACCGTGCCCGAAGGGGGCAAGGGCGCCCGGCTCCCCTTGGTCCGGTGGCCCAACTCGCGGCCATTGACGGCCTCAGGCCAGAGTCGCTGGTTCGTCTTCGGGGGGCCCTGGAAGCACGGTTTGATGGCTCACGCCTCACCACCCGCGTCGGTTGGCTCGACTTCCCCGAGGAAGATCTGCCGTCCGTGCGGCGCCTGCTGGAGGGCGGGGAATACCCCGCGGCGGACATCGGCCTGGCACTCGCCGAGAGGTTGTTGCGCGCAGGAGTTCTTGTCCCCGTCGCACAATGACGTCCCCGGCAGCCGCAACGGGACGCTTCTTCTGCGCGGAAACTGCCCAGGCGCGCGGGGACTCGATGGCAGGCACGGCGTCACCCGGCCTCGTCTGGGTCCTCGTGGAGTACCGGGGCGCGTGGCCGCCCGACGGCTTTGACGCCCTGGATCTCGAGGCGGGGACCAAGGCGCTCGTCGTCTCTGCGGCGCGGACGGCGAATGCGCGGATTCTCCTGGTGCGGCGGCCCGGCCCTCGCCGCCGCCCGGGTCCGGGCAGATGGGCCGTTCTTCGCCATGAAAGCTCCGGCGCCTATCGACAGCACTGGGGAACGTGGGAGCGGGATGAGGACCTCGCGGGGATAGCCTCAGCCCTGGCATCTCCCGGAGAGCACGGTTTCCCGCCGGTCATCATGGTTTGCGCCCACGGTCAGCACGACCCCTGCTGCGCAGTATGGGGCCGCCCCGTGGGACGTGCACTCAGCGAGCGCTGGCCAGAGTTGGTGTGGGAGTGCTCCCATGTTGGCGGTGACAGGTTTGCGGCCAACGTGGTCATCGCCCCGGACGGCGTTTATTACGGAGGACTCGACGCCGGGTCCGCCGTGGCCACCGTTGAGGAGCACCTGGCCGCCCGTATCCACGCAGAGCATCTGCGCGGCTATACGGATCTCTTGCCGCCCCAGCAAGCCGCGGTGGTGGCAGTGCTGGGGCAGTTCGGTCCTGCCGGCCGGCAGGATTTTGTGGTCACTGAGACCTTGCGGGAGGGCGAGCACTGGCGCATCCGGATTACTGGCCGGCCGCCCCATCCGGCGAAAATCGAGGTGGAATTGCGGGCCAGCCGCGCACCGCAGAGGCAGCTGACCTGCCGGGCGCCGGCGGGGGGCTCGGTCATCGTCTATGAAACCCTTTCCATCCGCATAAACTGACCGTGCGGACCGCAGCCATCAACTGCCAGGGCTAGCGCGGTTCCGAATCGTCGGGCGGATCCATGTCCAGCGGTGAGTCGAGGAGGCCCGGCGGTTTGGGCACGCGGGCCAGCAGCAGGCAGACCACCGTCAACCACGCGACGGCCACGGTCAACACCTCCGCCCACACCGATGCTCCGAGTTCCATGTAGAGATCATATGGCCCCGGAGGCCATAAAGGTAAGTAGCCTTACCTTCGATGTGACCGTTCGGAGTAATGTGGCGCTCCACTAGGCTTGGAGCATGACTCAAGCAGGGCTGAAGTAGTGACGAAACGCGGTAAACCAAACAGGTCCCAGAGGTCGACGACGGGAGTCGTCGAGGTGCCTTCCGGCACCCGACCTGATGGTCCGGTCGCGGGCGTTTATTACATCGATACCGGCGACTGCGAGCTCATCCCGGACCAGGACAACTCCAATGGGTGGCTGCTGAAAATCAACGGTGTGATGAGCTCGCACATTGACCTCGCGGATCCTCTGTTCCTGGATTTTGAGTACATGCGCTGGATCGCTGCCTTGGTGGAGTCGCGTTGGCCGCCGGAGCAGAAACCGAAGCTGCGGGCCCTGCACCTCGGTGGGGGAGCCTGCTCCATGGCTCGTTATTTCCATGCCGCCTATCCGGAAGCCCGGCAGGTGGTGGTGGAACTGGACGGCAAGCTGGCCGACTATGTGCGCGGCTGGTTCGACCTTCCCAAGGCGCCCTTGTTGAGGCTCCGGGTTGGCGAAGCCCGGGCGGTTACTGAATCACTCACCCCGGACACCCGGGACCTCATCATCCGGGACGTCTTCGCCGGTGCCTTCACGCCCCGGGCGTTGACCACCCGCGAATTCACGGCGCATGCCGATGCGGTCCTGGCCCCCGACGGCCTGTACGTGGTCAACTCCGGGGACGCTCCTGACCTCAAGAATGCCCGGGCTGATGCTGCGACCATCGCGGATACGTTCGAGCACACCATGATCATCGCGGACCCGGCCATGCTCAAAGGGCGCCGATACGGCAACATGATCATGGCCGGCAGCCACGCACCCTTCGGTGATGACCCCACGCTGGCCCGCAAACTCCTGGGCGGAGGCGTCCCGGCGCACATCTGGGATGATGCGAAAGTGCGGTCCTTCGCGGCGGGAACCCCTGTGCGGCATGACCCTGCAGAGGTGCCTGCGAACGAACCCTCAGTTGCGGCTGAGTGAGCTGTTCCACGCCTCCCACAATGTGGCGTAACGGCCCCCGCCGGCCAGCAGTTCCTGGTGCGGGCCAGATTCGATAATCCGTCCCTGCTCCATCACCACAACGGTGTCCGCCGACGCTGCTTGTGATAAACGGTGTGCGATCACCACGGACGTCCGGCCCGCCAACGCGGCTTCGGCAGCCTGGTCCAGCATGGTGGCCGAGCCGGTTCCCGCCTCAGCAGTTGCTTCATCGAGGACCGCGATGGGCGGATCCTTGAGCATGAGCCGGGCTAGCGCCAGTTGCTGTGCTTGCTCCGGGGTGAGCTGGTGGCCGCCGGCGCCTACGGATGTTTCCAGTCCGTCGTCGAGCGTTTTCATCCACGTAGCCCCCACGGCGGCGAGGACGCGGGAGAGATCCGCGGGGGAAGCATCCGGTTTGGCAAGCCTGAGGTCTCCGGCCAGCGTTCCAGAGAAGACGTGAACTTCCTGGCTGACCATCGCGATCCTCGAGTGCAGGTCCGCGGGGGCTGCGGCGGCTGAGTTGAGCCCACCCACCCAGGCGGTCCCGCTGTCCGGGTGTTCCAGGCCCATGATGACCTTGGCCAGGGTGGTTTTTCCGGCTCCTGAGGTGCCAACGACCGCAACCCGCTCGCCTGGTCGTACTGTGAGCGAGACGCCGCGGAGGGCGGCCCGCTGGCCCGGGTAGGCGAAGGTGACGTTGTCCAGGACGATGCTGGAATCAGTGCCGCCAGAAAGGGCGGTTGGGGAGGTCTTGGCCGTGGACATGGTCAGCCCGAACATGCGCCCCAGGCCGGCAGCCGCTTTCTGGAGTTCATCAAACTGCCCCAGGACCAGCCCGATCGGATCGAACAGCCGGTAGAAGTACAGTGCCGCCGCGGTCGCCGCGCCGATAGTCACGATGCCCTCGGCGTGAAGCCAGAAGCCCACCACCAGCACCGCGGACAGGCCTACCAGTTCCGCAAGGTTGAGGCGGTTGTAGAACCGGGTCAGGTAGCTGACTCCCTTGAGCGCGTGGCCGATGTTCTCCTGGGAAGCAGCTGCCACCAGCTCCGCATGGCGCGACCCGAGGCCCAACGCCAGGATCGACGGCGAGCCATGGACGGTCTCGATGATCTGCTCGGTCCGATTGGCCTCGGTGATGCGGACGGTCCGGTAGATGGGTGCGGTCCGTTTGAGGAACCACCGCAGCGTGAGGACCTGCAGGGGTGCGGCGATGAGGGCCGCCACTGCAAAGCGCCAGTCGATGACCCCCAGGCCAAGCAACGTGACGGCGATAGTGAAGGCTGCGCTGGTGAACGCGGGCAGCACTCCGGAAATGGCTTCGCTGACAGCCTCGACATCGCCGGACACGCGGGCCACCACATCGCCGATGCCCGCCTTTTCGAGCTGTGCCAAGGGCTTCCGGACAGCCGCCGCAAAGACCTCCTCACGGAGTCCGGCGAGGGCTTCCTCGCAGATCCGGGCCAGCAGGTTCTGGCCGAGGATGCCCAGCAGGGCGCCGCATCCGCCCGCAACCAGCAAGCCGATGGCCAGCCACAGCAGGTTCATGACGTCTCCGCCGCCGGCCGCGATGTTGACCATGATGCCCAGGATCGCCGGCGCTGCCAGTCCACAGCCGGCCGCCGCCAGCAGAACGAACACGGTCAGGGCGAGCCGGCCGGGACGCTGTGCCAACAGGCGCCACATGGCCCGCCGGGTCTCGCGGGGTGTGGCGATGGGCAGGATGTCGGTGCTCATGAACCCACCACCTCGCGGTAGCCGGCCGACGTCGCGAGGAGTTCCCGGTGGGTCCCGGTTTCCGATGCGCCATCGGCACCTCCCACCACCACCCGGTGACAGACGGCCAACAGCGTGGGGCTGGTGGTGACCAGTACCAACGCCTTGTCCGGGAAGTTGCGGAGTCCCTCCGCGATCACAGCTTCGGTAGCGGTGTCGACGGCGGTGGTGGGGTCGTGCAGGACCAGCACCGGCTGGTGCTGGTGCAGCGAGCGGCCAAGAACCAACCGCTGCCGCTGCCCACCGGACAGGCTCTGGCCATGCCCGGTAAGAACGGTTTCGGTGCCTTCCGGCAGTTGGGAAATGAAGTCCTCGACGGCGGCAGCCGCCAGGGCCCGTTCTTGCAGCGGGGCATCGGCTGCTGCCACATTGTCGCGGACAGTGCCGCGGAAAAGGACACCTTCATGACTGTCGGCGAAGACTTTGGACCGGACATCCAAGGGGTCCAGGTCGGCGGCGTCGTGGCCGTCGATGGAGACTGCGCCGCGGGGAGCGGGGGTGCGGAAACCAAGCGTGTCCACCAATCGCCTGGCTTGCGAGCCGTCCGGCAGCACCACACCCACGATCTCCCCAGCGGACGCCGTGAAGGGCGGGAAGGCGCTGTTGTCCGGGCTGTCGCGTAGCTCGAGGAGCGGTGCCGGTTCCCGCGCAGGGGTGGGCCGTGCTGCTGACCCGGCTGCCGCCGTCGTGCGTTCTGCAGCGGCAAGGCGGTCCCCGTCACCAGGTGCGGGCACTGCATCCGGTTCCTCGAGCAGTACTGCGATGCGTGCCGCTGAGGCCCGTTTCCGGGCGAGTTCCACACTGAGGAAGCCCAGTGCGGCCATGGGTCCCTGGACATACTGGGCCACGCCGACAACCGCCACCAGCTGACCTACCGAGATGCTGCCTTGGACGGCGAACCACGCTGCAAAGAAGGCGATCCCGGCCAGGAACGCAGCGGAAAGGGCGGTGCTGGCGCCGTTATAGGCGGACCTGGCCCGGACAGCCCGCAGCCCGGCCAGCAGCGATGTCCGGCTGGCATCCTGGTATCGGGTGACGGCTGCTTCCTCTGCGCCGAGACCCTTGAGGGGGCGTGATCCGGTCACGAAGTCCGTGGCCAGCGCGCCGGCGCGGGCCGCTGAGGACTGTTCCACATCACTGCGGTCCTCCAACGGCTTGGTGAGGCGCTGCATCACCACCAGCATGACGGGCGTAGCCACCAGGACTGCGATACCCAAGGGGACCGAAATGAGCAGCAGTGTTACTGCGGAGGTCGCGACACCGGCCGCGGCAGCGAGGCCCCCACCGATGAGCCAGGACAGGCCGGCAACCCTGTCGGCGTCCGAGGAAGCGATCGCCACAATTTCGCCAGGTGCACGCCGGGCTGCCATGCCGCGTGGGTGAAGGGTGCGTTCCACAGCCAACTGCCGGAGGTCATGCGAACCGTAGAGGAAGGAGCGGTTGGTGGCCAGGGTGCCGATGCGCCAGGAAAGGGCGAGCACCACGAAGACGACGGCCAGGGCGCCAAGCCACCAGAGGAGGGCGCCGGCGTCGTGCGGTGCAATTGCCTTGTCAACGGCGGCGCCGATGGTGGCCGGAACCAGGGCCTCGCTGACTTGATGCAGAATAAAGCCGGCGCAACCCACCAGCAGCAACTTCCAGCGGCCATTGGCCAGCAGGGTGAACTTGAAAAGACGGGAAGCCGTCCACGGTGCTGGCGTGTTACGCCCGGGTGGGCAGGGCGGAATGGCGGAACTGGAGGGCATGATTACCATAGTAAGGCTCACCTAACTTCAAGAAGGCCAGATGACCCGCCAAGCTATATCGCAATCCGGACAGATCGTGCCACAGGCGACGGCAGGGGTGGAGGCGCAGCAGGTCAATGGCGTCTGCACGCAGTATTTTGAGTGCGCGACGCCCGCAACCTGGACTGAACACGTCCACACTACCCACGAGTTGCTGTGGGGTGCCCGCGGGGTCCTGACGGTGGAAGCCGACGGCGGCTTCTTCGCGGTACCGGCAACCCTGGGCCTCTGGATCCCTGCGGGTGTGGTCCATGCTGTGAAATCCACGCAGGGGACGGGGTTTTACTGCTCGCACATTGACGGCCAGGTAGTGCCCCATCTGGCCAACCGGACCGTGGCGGTGACGGTGCCGGCCGCAGCGCAGGAGCTGTTGCGCCACATGAGCGCGTTCGATATGGATGACTCCATCCGTGCACGCTCCGAGCAGGTGGTGGTGGGACTCTTGGACGTTGTGGATGCCCGACCGATGCTGCTGCCGATGCCCACGGACCCCCGGCTGGAGCTCATGGCCCGGGCGCTCCTGGATGATCCCGCCTTGGACCGTTCCTTGGAGGAGTGGAGCGTGAAGGTTGCCATTAGTGTCCGCAACCTTTCCCGCCTGTTCCACAAGGAAACCGGCATGACGTTTGCACAGTGGCGCATCCATGCCAGGGTGCGGGTTGCCTTGGGGCTGCTGGCTGCCGGCTACCCCGTTTCTTCGGTCAGTCGACGGGTGGGTTACAACAACCCCAGCGCCTTCGTTCAGGTGTTCCGAAAGGTGATGGGGCACACCCCGGGCTGGTATGTGGCCTCGCTTAAGGCCGGAAACCATCACTCTTTGGCCGGTTCCGAATAGATTCCAGCGGTTTCTCAGACCTGCTCATTGTTAGGGTAGGTATACCTAACTTAGGCAGCCGCTGCGAGAGCCCCTCAACGGGGCCGCGGCCGCCAACGGGAGCTCTCCGTCTCCCCTGAGAACCAAGAGGACCGCAGTGATTTCACGCTTCAAAACCATGTCTGCCGCCGTTGCGGCCACGGCATCCGCAGCTCTTCTCCTCAGCGGATGTGCCACTACCGATGCCAGCGCCAGCGCGAAATCGGAAACCCGCACCGTCACCAGTGAGGTCAAAGAGGTCAGTATTCCCGCGGAGCCCAAGAAGGCTCTGGGCATGTACACCACGGACCTCGATATGCTGATCACGCTGGGCATTCCGCTGGCCAGCCAGCAGCCCATCCGCGACAGCGGGTACACAGGCTTCCCGTACTTCTTCGATCAGGAAGCACTCAAGGGCATCACGCCCTTCACCAACTACCCGGAGTTCAACTTCGAGGCCATCCTCAAGGCCCAGCCGGACGTCATCCTGAGTGGCCTGGGCTACGACAAGGAGCTCGACGGCAAGCTCTCCGACATCGCTCCCACCTACACGTTCAACGGCTTCGACGGCAGCGACTGGCGCACCAAGTTCAAGACCGTAGCCGAGGCCTTCGACAAGACGGAGCAGTACCAGGCGTGGATGGACAAGTACCAGTCAAAGGTGGAGGACATCAAGACGCGTCTGGCCGCCGCAGGCAAGAGCGACCTGGTGATTGGCCCCGTGGATTACTACGAGGACCAGGTGTCGGTCAGCTGCTACGGAACGCCGTGCCTGGTCATCAAGGACCTGGGCCTGAAAGTATCCCCGCTCGCCGACGGTGAAGGCTCCAAACTGAGTGCCGAGCAGTTGGAAAAGCTCAACGGCATCGATGCCATCATCACCACCGAGGTTCCCGAGAAGGACGGCGCCAACCCGGATGCCTTCGCCCCGCTGGCCAACAACAAGCTGTGGACCTCGCTGCCTTTCGTGGCCAACAAGCAGATCCACACATACGGCCTCGAAATGATCTACGGCTCCCCAAGCGGCCAGTACGCACTGCTGGAGAAGTTCGAAAAGGCCCTCCTGTCATGATGGGCATCTACCGTGCCGAAGTCCTCGCCACCCGCCGTTTGACGCCTGGAATGGTGCGGATTACCTTCGGCGGCTCCGGCTTGGACGGCTTCGACACCACGGGCGTCGGCGACGAATACCTCCGGGTTTTCCTTCCCGATCCCGGCACGCACGAGGCCCGGCTGCCCATCTCCACCGGGGACTCCTGGGACTGGGCGCCGGACGTTGAACCGTCCGCGATGCGGACCTACACAGTCCGCGCTGTGGACCCGGCCGCCGGAACGGTGGACATTGACTTCGTCGTTCACGACGGCGGATTGGCAGCTTCGTGGGCACAGCGCGCCCAGGTGGGTGACGTCGTCGGGCTTAATTCGCCTACCGGACTGTACGAACCCCCGGCGGACCTTCAGTGGCAGATCCTGCTGGCCGACGCTACCGGCCTGCCGGCCGTCGCACGGTTGGTGGAGCAGACGCCGCCGGGTGTTCGCACGCGCGTCCTGATCGAGGTAGAGGAGCCTTCGCATCAACAGGAGCTGAACCTGGGCGCTGGAACCGAGGTCGCTTGGATCTACGGCGGCAACGGCCACAGCCAGTCCCGGCTGGACGAGGTCCTGCGCTCCATGGAGCTGCCCGGTGGCGTCGGCTACATCTGGGTGGCCGGTGAAACCAAGGTGCTGCGCGGGATCCGCAAGTACCTTCGGCATGACAAGAAGCTGACGCCCGAGTCCTACAAGCTGATCGGCTACTGGACGGACAAAAGCGAGGCCTGGGAAGAGCGTTGGGAAAACCTTGACGCCGAAACCCGCCGCTGGTTCGACGATCTTTGGTCCAGCGAGAAGCGCGATCGCGAGGAAATCGTGGACCTACAGGACGCCAAGTTCGAATTGTTGGGCCTCTGAGTGGCGTCCGGAACCATGGCGCCGCGATCTGTTGCAGCTGAAGCGCAGGACGTCGCGCCGGTTTCTGCCAAGGGGACCCGCCCAGCGGGCCTGGTGGCGATAAACCGGTACCGGCTGCTGGGACTGCTCGCAGCGATTGGCGCGTTGGTGCTGGTGCTGTGGCTGAGCCTGGTGGTGGGCTCCAAGGACGTGGACATGGGCAATCTCTGGCCCGCCATCACCGCTTACAACGGCACTCCGGAGCATGTGATCATCCACGACCTCCGCCTGCCCCGCACAGTCACCGGTGTGGTGGTGGGCGTGGCCCTCGGCCTGTCCGGGGCGCTGATCCAGGCCTTGCCGCGCAACCCGTTGGCAGACCCCGGCATCCTGGGTGTCAACGCGGGTGCGGGCTTCTTCGTAGTCCTCGGGGTTGCGCTGTTTGGCGTGACCAGCATCCACGAGTACATCTGGTTCTCTTTCGCCGGTGCCGTGGTTGCCACCGTAGCTGTGTACTTTATCGGTTCGCGGGGGAGGGGCGGGGCAACACCGCTCCGCCTCACCCTGGCCGGCGTTGCCCTGGGAGCAGTCCTGGGCGGAATTTCGTCAGGGATCACTCTGTTGCGGCCCGCCGTGTTCGACAGCATGCGCAGTTGGAGCGCCGGGACGTTGAGCAACCGTACGTGGGAAATCTTCACCACCGTGGCGCCGTTCATCCTGGTCGGGACGCTCATAGCACTCGCCCTTGCGCGGCCCCTCAACGCCGTGGCCATGGGCGACGACACAGCCAAGTCCCTCGGCGCCAACATCATCCGCACCAGAGTTTGGACCATCGTTTCGGTCACCCTGCTCTGCGGTGCAGCAACGGCCGCCGCAGGACCCATCGGCTTCGTGGGTCTCATGATCCCGCATGTTGCCCGGTGGATCGTCGGGCCGGATCAGCGCTGGATTCTGGCCTACACCCTGGTGCTTTCGCCCGTGCTGCTACTCGTCTCTGACATCGCAGGCAGGCTGGTGCTCCGCCCCGGCGAAATGCAGGTGGGCATCATTACCGCCTTCATTGGTGCACCCGCCCTCATTTGGCTCATCCGACGCCGGAAAGTGAGCACCCTGTGACGCGCATCGATCCCGCGCCTTGCATCAAGCGGTCCCCTTCCATGAAGCAGGCCCGTTCCATCGACTTCGGTCGCCGGACCTTTGCTGTCCGCCGCTTCGGCGGGCGGCTTTCACTGCGCGTCGATGCCCGCACTGTGATTGTCACCGCCATCCTGGTCGCCGCCGCCCTGGCGCTCGCCGTCGTCGCGCTTGGCCTGGGCGGGTTCAGCGTTGCGGTGCCGGACGTGGTATTGGCTCTGCTGGGTCAGTCCAGCGGAGCCGTGCACATGGTGGTGGTGGAGTGGAGATTGCCCCGCGTCCTCCTGGCCCTGTTATTGGGGGCGGCCATGGGGGTCAGCGGGGCAATTTTCCAGTCGCTGACGCGCAATGCGCTGGGAAGTCCGGACGTCATCGGCTTCAACACCGGCGCCTACACGGGTGCTCTGGTGGTCATTCTGTTGATGGGTGGCGGCTTCTTTGCGGTGTCGGCCGGTGCGCTGGTGGGTGGGCTGGCAACTGCGGCACTGGTGTACCTGTTTGCCTACAAGAAAGGTATCCAGGGTTTCCGGCTCATTATTGCCGGCATTGCTGTGAGTGCCATGCTGGCGTCCGTCAACACCTGGATGATTCTCAAGGCCTCCTTGGAACAGGCGATGTCCGCTGCCGTCTGGGGTGCCGGTTCTCTCAACAAGGCCTCGTGGGACCAGGTGCTTCCCGTGGTGGGTGTCTTTGTGCTGCTGCTGGGCGTGTTGGCTTTTTACGGCAAGCGGCTGGGGCTCTTGGAGATGGGCGACGACGCCGCCAGGGCCTTGGGCGTTCGGCTGGAAGGGTCGCGGCTGGTCCTGGCAGTGGTGGGCGTGGCTTTAACGGCGATGGTCACCGCTGCGGCCGGACCGATCGCGTTTGTCTCCCTTGCCGCCCCGCAACTGGCACGCCGGTTGACCCGCTCCGTCTCGGTGGGCGTGGTTCCCTCTGCTGCTATGGGCGCCTTCCTGCTGGTGGCCAGCGACATCGTGGCGCAGAACCTGTTCGCGCCAATCCAATTGCCCGTGGGTGTAGTGACCGTCAGTATCGGCGGCTGCTACCTCGTATGGCTCCTTGCCCGCGAAGTGAAGCGGCAATGAGCCAAGTATTGAAGGAGATTGTTGTGACTGATGTGTTGGATGTTCCGGCTTCTGTTGGCTCGCATGTTGTGGGCGCCGTTTCGCGGCTCCACGCTGAGAAGGTGAGCCTCGGATATGCCGGCCGCACGGTGTCTGAGGCGCTTGACGTGCGCATTCCAGATGGCGGGTTCACCGTAATTGTCGGGCCCAATGCCTGCGGAAAGTCGACGCTTTTGCGTGCGCTGTCCCGCCTGCTTGAGCCCAGTTCCGGTTCCGTGTTGTTGGATGGCAAGAGCATCTCCTCCTACGGGTCCAAGGAAGTCGCGCGAAGGTTGGGGCTCTTGCCGCAGACCTCCATCGCCCCCGACGGAATCACCGTGGCGGACCTCGTTGCCCGCGGCCGGTACCCACACCAGAAGTTGCTGCGCCAGTGGTCAGAGGCAGACGAAGCGGCCGTGGTTGCTGCCCTGGAAGCCACGAATGTGGACGGGCTGTCCGGGCGTCTGGTGGACGAGCTCTCCGGCGGGCAGCGGCAACGCGTCTGGGTTGCCATGGTCCTGGCCCAGCAAACCCCGCTGCTCCTGCTCGACGAGCCCACCACGTTCCTGGATATCGCGCACCAGATTGAGCTCCTGGAGTTGTTCCGGCGGCTTAACCGCGAAGGGAACACCCTGGTGGCCGTGCTGCACGACCTCAACCACGCCTGCCGCTACGCCACGCACCTTGTGGCCATGAAGGACGGCGCAGTGGTGACCGAGGGACGGCCCGCCGATGTTGTGACGGCCGAGCTGGTGGAGCACGTGTTCGGCCTGCCGTGCATCGTGATCGATGACCCCGTGAGCCA
The DNA here is from genome assembly GCF_017357425.1 of Arthrobacter sp. D5-1. Taxonomy (NCBI): domain Bacteria; kingdom Bacillati; phylum Actinomycetota; class Actinomycetes; order Micrococcales; family Micrococcaceae; genus Arthrobacter; species Arthrobacter sp. D5-1. Next base: position 524,772 of record NZ_CP014571.1, read on the forward strand.
CACGCCGCTGGTGATCCCGCTGGGGACCTGATGCCACCTCGGCGGGCTATTCAGCCCCCAGCAACTCTTCCCGCCGCCGTTCAGTCTCCTCGCGCAAAGCCTGCACGACGGCGGCTACGGCGGGGCGTCGCATGGAGTCCGGGCGGAGGACCATCCAGTAGGGGAGCAGCTCGGCGAAGTCCGCCGGCAGGAGACGCACCAAATCCGTGTGCCGGTCGGCCATGAAACACGGCAGGAAACCAACGCCTGCTCCGGCCCGGGTGGCCTCCACATGGACGAACACGTTGGTGGAACTGAGGCCGTCCCGCATGGTCGGAACCAACCTGCGCGGAGCATCCAGATCATCGACTTGGAGCATGGAATCCACAAAGTAGACCAGTTGGTGCTGCGTGAGCTCCTCAATACTTGAAGGGGTGCCGTTGTCCTCCAAGTAGGCGCGCGACGCGTACATCCCCAGCCGGTATTCGCCCAGCCTGATGGCTTCGGCCCGGTGCACTTGCGGCGTCCCCACCACCACTTCGATATCCAGGCCGGAGCGCTGCTGCAACGCCCTTCGCGTCACCGTCACGATCTCCACGCTCAGCCCAGGGTGCTCCCGCCGCAAGCGCGAGACCGCAGGGGCTGCGATATAGGCGCTGAAGCCATCGGTCGCGGTCATGCGTACGACGCCGGTAATGGGGTCGGGTGCGTGGTCGCTGGGTCCCAGCGCGCCCACCGCAGCTTCAATCCGTTCTGCGACCAGCACGGCTTCCGCGCCCAGCTCCGTTACTTCCCAACCGCCCGCGGCACGCGCCAGGATCCTGCCTCCCAGCGCTTTCTCCAACGCCGCTATCCTGCGCGAAACGGTGGTGTGGTTGAGCCCCAAGGCTTGGGCCGCCGTCGTAAATTTTCCTGAACGTGAGACGGTCAGGAAAATGAGGAGGTCATCCGGGTTCGGCTTCATATCTGCAATTTTGCACACACAGGGTGCTGCTTTGGTCATTGAGACACAACAAATCTGCGGCAATACTCAGTGGAGCATTTCGTGTTGTGGATCACATCACGTTCAAAAGGGTCAAAGAGGACACTGAGGAGATGGATATGAGCGTAGAGCAGCGCTCCGCATCAAAAGCAGGGAAGGGCGCCGGCGAAGGCTCCGGACTCAAGAAGATCGTCGCGGCCTCAATGGTGGGCACGGTGGTGGAGTGGTACGAGTTTTTCCTGTACGCCACGGCCGCCACGCTGGTCTTCGGCAAGTACTTCTTCCCGAGCACCGGCAATGAACTGGACGGCATCATCCAGGCGTTCATCACCTACGCCGTCGGATTCGTTGCCCGCCCTCTCGGTGGCATCGTGTTCGGCCAGATCGGCGACAAGCTCGGCCGCAAGCCCACGCTGCAGTTGACCATCGTGATCGTGGGCGTCTCCACGTTCCTGATGGGCTGCCTCCCGGGCTTCATGGAAATCGGCTACTGGGCACCGGCCATGCTGGTGGCACTCCGCTTCATCCAGGGCTTCGCGCTCGGCGGCGAATGGGGCGGTGCTGTTCTCCTGGTGGCTGAGCACAGCCCCAACAAGTCGCGTGGTTTCTGGTCATCGTGGCCACAGGCGGCAGTCCCGGTAGGTAACCTCCTGGCTACGGCCGTCCTGTTCACCATGTCCACGGTCCTCAGCAGCGAAGCCTTCCTCGGCTGGGGCTGGCGCGTAGCGTTCTGGCTCTCCGCCGTGATCGTGTTCGTTGGCTACTACATCCGCACCCACGTCACCGAAGCCCCCATTTTCCTCGAAGCCAAGGCGCAGGTGGAGGAGTCCAAGGCCATCAGCTACGGTGTTGGCGAAGTCATCCGCAAGTACCCCAAGGGCATCCTTCAGGCCATGGGCCTCCGCTTCGCAGAGAACATCATGTACTACCTGGTGGTGAGCTTCGCGATCGTCTACCTCAAGAGCGTCCACAAGTACGACACTTCCTCGCTCCTGCTGGCACTCCTGATCGCCCACGTCATCCACTTCCTGGTCATCCCGCAGGTGGGACGCCTGGTGGACTCGTGGGGGCGCAAGCCCGTGTATCTGGTGGGCGCGATCGCCGGCGCGACCTGGCCGTTCTTCGCCTTCCCCATGTTCGATACCAAAAACGCCGTGATCATTGTCCTCGCCGTGACCATCGGCCTTTGCCTGCACGCCTTCATGTACGCGGGGCAGCCTGCCATCATGTCCGAGCTTTTCCCCACCCGCATGCGCTACTCGGGTGTATCCCTGGGCTCGCAGGTCACCTCGATTTTTGCCGGCTCACTCGCGCCGCTGCTGGCAACCCAGTGGCTCAAGGACACCGGATCCTGGGTTCCCACAGCCATCTACCTGGTGGTCGCCTGCGCCGTAACGGTCGTCGCCGTTGTTTCACTGAAGGAGACCAAGGGCATCGCGCTCCAGGAAGTGGACGAGGCCGACGCCATCCGCCACGGACTCACTACCGCCTCGAAAGGCTGACTCGATGGACAACTCCTTGAACGGACGCAAAGCCCTGGTGACCGGTGGCGCGAGCGGAATCGGGGCAGCCTGCGCCCGGGCGCTCGCCGCCCGCGGTGCGAAAGTAGTAGTGGCCGACGTCGATGCCTCCGGAGCTGCGGCGCTCGCCGACGAGCTGGGCGGCACAGCCTGGACTGTGGATCTCTTGGACGTCGACGCGCTGGCCGCTTTGAGCCTGGACTGCGACATCCTGGTCAACAACGCCGGAATCCAGAAAGTTGCGCCGATCGAGGAGTTCGAACCCGCGGAATTCCGGCGGATCCTGGCCCTGATGCTGGAGGCTCCGTTCCTCCTCATCAGGGCCGCACTCCCGCACATGTACGCCAACGGGTTCGGACGGATCATCAACATTTCGTCGGTCCATGGGCTCCGGGCCTCGGCCTACAAGAGTGCGTACGTCTCCGCCAAGCACGGTCTGGAGGGACTCAGCAAGGTCACGGCTTTGGAGGGTGGCGAGCGCGGTGTCACGTCCAACTGCATCAACCCCGGGTACGTCCGAACGCCGCTGGTGGAGAAACAGATCGCCGATCAGGCCCGTCTCCACGGCATCCCCGAGGCCGAAGTCCTGGCAAAGGTGATGCTGACGGAGTCCGCGGTGAAGCGCCTGGTGGAGGTGGAAGAAGTTGCGTCGCTGGCCGCGTGGATGGCCTCCGACGACGCCGGCATGGTCACCGGGGCGAGCTACACCATGGACGGCGGCTGGTCGGCCCGGTAGGCCGCGTCCGCTGGTCAGCCGGGTTAACTTTGGCCGCCGATGATTTCCTCGGCATTGTCGTATGCCCAGGTCACCAGGGGGATAAGCAGTGCCGTGAGCTCGCGGCCGCGTTCAGTCAGGCTGTAATCCACGCGCGGCGGGATGACGGGTTGTGCATCGCGGCGTACAAGTCCGTCCCGTTCGAGCGTTTTCAGGGTTTGGGCCAGCATTTTTTCGCTGATGCCTTCAGCGCGTCGGCGCAGTTCGCTCCATCGCTGATCTCCCTCGGACAGCGAAAGCAGGACCAGCACTCCCCATTTGCTGGTGATGTGGTCCAGCACCGTTCGGCTGGGGCAGCCGGCAGGGAAGACACCGTCCGCGACGCCGGCCGGGAGGGGAGTCAAGAGGGTACTTACTTTCATGTCAGTACCTTACCTTAAAGTGCGTACTCTCTTTCGGGAAGTTACCTGCGGGAGGGGTGGTTGTGATCGATGACCGACCCATTAACTTCCTTGAAAGGAACCAGTCATGAGCATCGTCATTACCGGAGCAACAGGCCAGCTGGGCCGCCACGTCATAGAGGCCCTCCTTGAGCGCAATGTCCCCGCTGACAGCATTGTTGCCACAGGGCGCTCCATCGAAAAGCTGTCCGGCTTTGTTGCCCGCGGCGTTCGCGCGGCTGCAATGGACTACGACGACCCCGCTTCGGTGGCCCAAGCGCTTAAGGGAGCCACCAAGGTCCTTCTTATTTCGGGAAGCGCCGTCGGTCAGCGGGTAGAGCAGCACCGCACGGTCATCGAGGCAGCAAAGGCCGAGGGCGTGGAACTTCTGGCCTACACCAGCATTGCCAACGCAGACACCACCCGCATGAAGCTGGCCGCAGAGCACCAGGCCACGGAATCCATCCTGAAGGAATCAGGCGTCCCCTTCGCCCTCCTTCGCAACAGCTGGTACATCGAGAACTACACCGACCAGTTGCCGGGAACGCTTGCCCAGGGAGCGCTTGCCGGCAGCGCCGGAAACGGCAAGGTCAGCGGTGCTTCCCGCGCAGACTATGCGCAGGCCGCAGCCGCGGTCCTGGTCGCGGAGCACCAAGGCGGGAAGATCTACGAATTGGGCGGGGACGAGGCCTTTACCTTGGACGAGTTGGCCGCCGAAATCAGCGCTGCATCAGGCAAATCAATCGAATACCGGGACCTCCCGGCAGATCAGTACGCCGATCTCCTGACGGGCGCAGGGGTACCCGAAGGCTTCGCGCAGATCCTGGCGGATACCGATCTGGGCATTGGCCGTGGCGATCTTTTGGTGACCACCGGTGATCTCCGGAAACTGATCGGGCGCCCGGCAACTGCCTTGTCCGAGGCCGTGCGCTCCGCAGCTGCTGCCATCTGAGCTTGACCCCCTCGCGGGGCGACAGTTAATGCCAATGTTCAGCGTGAACATTGGCATTAACTGTCGTTTCGGCGCAGTAAATCAGGCGGTTTCGTCCACCAGTTCTGCCCGGCGCAGGCCGCCACCGCGGACCCAGAGTTTGTAGGCCACGAACAGCAGGACCAACCAGGTACCGCCGACATACAGGGCTACCCGGGTGTCCTCGAAAACGCCGAGGATGATGATGACCATCGCCATGAAGGCCATGGTCAGGATGGACGCAGCAGGCCACAGCGGAGAACCGAATTCCGACGCCGGCAGCCCCTTGCGCTTGATTTCCCGCTTCATGGCCACGTGCGACGCCAGGATCATCACCCAGACCCACACAGTGGCAAAGGTGGCGATCGATGCGATGAGCACAAAGACGTCCTCGGGAATCACAGCGTTCAGCACGACGCCAACCAGCAGGATGCAGCCCATCATCACCACTGTCATCCACGGAACGCCGTGCCGCGAGATCTTGCTGAAGCTCTTCGGTGCGTGACCCTGTTGAGCGAGGCCGAACAGGATGCGGCCGGCTCCGAAGATGTCGCTGTTGATAGCGGAGAGCGCGGCGGTAATGACTACGGCGTTGAGGATGTGCGGTGCGGCCGGGATGCCCAGGCCGTCGAAGATCTGCACGAACGGGCTGCCGCTGCTGCCGATCTCGTTCCACGGGAAGATGCTCATCAGCACACCCAACGTCAGCACGTAGAAGAGCAGCACGCGGACCGGCACGGTATTAACGGCCTGCGGGATGACTTTCTTGGGGTTGGTGGCTTCGCCCGCGGTAATGCCGATGGTTTCGATCCCGCCAAAGGCAAACATCACCACGGCGAACGCGGCCAGGAGCCCCTCGAAGCCGTTTGGGAAGAAACCACCGTGGTTCACAAGGTTCCCCAGTCCCGGTGCCACGCCGCCGCCGTCGCCCGTTTGGAAGCCGAACACCACAATCGCTGCACCGCCGGCGATCATGGCGATGATCGCCACCACCTTGATGAGCGAGAACCAGAACTCAAGTTCGCCGAACACCTTCACGCTGAGCAGGTTCATGGCGCCAAGGAACAGAATGATCGCGAGCACCCAGATCCATCTGTCCACCTGGGGGAACCAGAACCCCATATAGATGCTGAAGGCAGTGACGTCGGCGATGGCCACAATGGCCATCTCGAACACGTACGTCCACCCGGTCACGAATCCCGCGAACGGTCCCAGATACTTCGACGCGTACTGGCCGAAGGACCCGGACACGGGGTGTCGGACGGCCATTTCGCCGAGGGCGCGCATCACCATGAACACGGCCGCGCCGCCAATGATGTAGGCCAGCAGGACGGCCGGACCGGCTTTCTGAATCGCAGAAGCAGAGCCGTAGAAGAGGCCCGTGCCGATTGCGGATCCGAGGGCCATGAAGCGGATATGGCGGACGTTCAGGCCTCGGCTGAGCGCCGTACCCGCGGCCTGGAGGACAGAGTTCTCCGCGGCCAGCTTGGTTTGTTGCATAGTAAAACCTTCTCGTCTTTGGGAGGGGATCGCTATCCAGCAGATCACTTTTGGGCCTCTTGTGATCGGACTCACGGGGGTTTGGTGTCTTTGATCGCAGACACTGCTTTGGCGGACAGGGCCGCTGTAACGGACGGGGCTGCTTTAACTGACGGGGCGGTTTTAACTGACGGGGCGGTTTTGGGAGGGTGGTCAAAGTCATAGTCTCCGTTCGGATATGATGACCGCGGACAGCTCATCAATACGGTCAGGCATCCCTCGTTTTCAGCCTCGCCCCCTTGAATTCAGCGCTGCCACCGCATCCTTATGGGGGACTTTTGATTTCTGTACTTCGTCACACTCGACGCCGTTGGGCCGCTGCCGTTGTTGCCGCTGTGACTGGCGCGTCTTTGCTCTTTGCATCCCCAGCGCAGGCGTACGACAATCCCGATTTTGAGGTTCCCAGCGCATCGCAGGCTCCTTTGCCGTATGTCCAGCGGGCCACTGACACGGCGGGCGTCCTTGAGTTGTGGAGGACGGGTGGCCCGGCCGCCCGGGCAGCAGCGGCGTCGGCCCTGGTGGGCGGCGCAGGTGCGGTCCAGGCATTCGTCGACGGCGGACAGGACGCCCCGCTGGCAGCGGACCGCAAGCAGTTGGTCACCGAGCTGACGGAGCGGGGGAGCGGGCATGTTCGCTCCGTCGCTCAGAAGATCCTTGCTACCGGTGATCCGGGCAAGATCGATGCCTTCCTCGCAGAAGGCTGGGCCGGAACATGGCGGGGTGAACTCCGGACCGTGGCCACCTACTTCCTTCACTACGGCAACGTCCACGTTCAACGGGAGGCGTCCAAAAGCCTCGACGAAGGCGAAAAAGCCGTGGAGCAGTTCGTCCTGACCGGGTGGAGGGACAAGGCAAAGATGGCAGACCGCCAATCGGCATATGGCCTCATTGCTTCCGGGAATCCTGCCGTTTCTGTTGCTGCCAAGGCAGCGCTGGAAACCGACGACTCTGAGATCGTGGCTGATTTCCTGCGCTATGGGCAGTTCGTTGCAGGCGACCATCACGCTGAGGCGGCCGCCGTGACTGCGCTGCTCCAGCAGGTCAAGGACGACATCAAGGCCAACCCCGTCGGGGCCGCAGCAGTAGCTGACCGAGCGAAGACCGCCGTCGAACAGGCCAGGAGCGCCGCTGCGGCTGCACGGAAAGCAGACGCGACACGTCAGAGTGTTGATCGTGATCTCCTCAGTGCCCAGGCTGTTCCGCGAAATGTCCTGGACAGCGCAAGCCTGGCTTCCGAGAAGCCGTTCAAGGAAGCCTTTGCAAAAGCCGCCAAGGAATTGCCCGGACTTCTGGTGACCCTCACCGCTCCCGGTGCCAACCTCGACGCACTGATCAATGAGGCCCGGCAGGTCACCCTGAATCTCGCACTGGTCGGCACGCCTGAAGTGAAGAAGTCCGCCGCGACTGCCTTGTTGGGCGGGGATTCGGCCATCAAGGACTTCGTCACCACGGGCTACGGTGAGGCTGTCAGGTTGGACTCAAGCGGTGTGTCTGCGTTCGGCGCGGACCGTCAGCGGGTCTATCAACTACTGGCCCAGGGCGGCAGTCACGTCAACAAAGCCGCGGATATTGCCTTGGGCTCTGCCAACCACGCAGATGTCCGCTATTTCCTTGAGTATGGTTTCGTTGCTGCGCAAGACCTGGACAACCGCATCCTTGCCTACGCCACCCTGGACAAGGGTGCGGAACGGCGGGCGGCTGCCACTGTGGCGCTGGAGGGCAGCCGGGCTGACCTTCGGGCGTTCGCCGCCGCCGGGCAGTTTGCTGCTGCCAAGCGCGACGAAGCCACCGCCGCCCACGTTGCCTCGATCGACGCCATGATTGCCGAACTCGCCGGGTTGGCGGATAGGGCAGCGCTCGACGCCGGTACAGCGGCCGCCGCTGAGAAGGCCGCCGAAGCGGCTCGCCAAGCAGAGGCAGCGAAAGCCGCCGAATCAGCCCGTGCGGCAGAGGCAGCCAGGGCCGCTGAGGCAGCAAGGACCGCTGCGGCGGCAGAGCAGGCGCGCGGGAAGCTTCCGTTGAACGTACCAAGGGCTGATTCTTCCGAACTGTTCGGAGCAGCTCCCACCGTGGTGCCATGGCCGCAGGCGCCAGTTCCCGCCGTCGCGCTTCCCGTCACAGGCGAGGCGCCGGACGGCGAGCCTGTTGATGCTGAACGTCCGGACATCACAGATGTCGATGTTCCGCCGGCTGCGACGTGGCCCAGCGAGTCGGCGTCGGAGGAGTCGTTGTCGCAAGAGGCGGCGGCTCCCTTGGCAGCTTCATCTGCCGGGCTGGGCGGTTGGACGATCGGCCTGATTGCGGCGCTGGTCCTCGCTGCTGCCGGTGCCATCACCTTCCTGCTCCGCAGGAAAGGTCCAGTGCCGGCGACGGCAACTGCCCCGGCCCCGAAGCCGTAGCCCGGGTCCTGCCCCAGCCCCGGCCAATGGCTGGGGCTAGCAGGAACTGTCTGGTACTCCAGACACCGGGCAAGCCTGACGGGTTGGCTGCGGAGCCCCCCAGGGTGCACGCTTGAGTACGGGATACCGGACAGTCGCATGTTCCGCTGGTCCCGAACCCTGAGCAGTGAGGAACCATGACAACGTCGCCAGTGGCACCAGGCAAGGCCACTTCCAAAGTCCCTGCCGCCGAGAATACCCTGCGGATCCTGAAGCTGCTGGCCTCGCGACGAGGCCCAATGGCGGCGTCAAACATCGCCACGGCACTGGGCTTGCCACGATCCAGCGTCTACCACCTGTTGGGTGTGATGGAGGCCAACGGCTTCGTCCTGCACCTCCACGAAGAGCAGCGATACGGGCTCGGCATCAGCGCCTTCGAACTCAGCTCGGCATACTCACGCCAGGAGCCTTTGTCCCGGCTTGGCCGGCCCATGCTCGCGTCACTGGTTGATGTGATCGGCGAAAGCGCGCACCTCGCGGTGCTTCATGGCCGCGACGTCCTCTACATCGTGGAGGAACGCGCCAAGAACCGCCCCAGCCTGGTGACCGACGTCGGGGTCCGCCTGCCCAGCCACCTCACTGCGTCAGGCCGCGCCATCCTGGCCGCACTGCCAAAGTCGCAGGTCCGCGCGCTGTATCCAAACGCCGCCGCCTTCACTTCGCGGCACGAGGTGGAGTTCCCCATCATGAAATACTCCGCGTTGTCGTCTCACCTCGATCAAGTGCGGCAGCGTGGCTACGCCACGGAAAACGGCGAAATTACGCCGGGATTCGGCTCCATCGCCGCCGCAGTGACGGACCACGTGGGCTGGCCGACGGCGGCAGTCGCCGTTACCTTCTTGGAGGACAAAGTGCCGGCTGAGCAATGGCCGGTGTTGGCTTCACGTATCCGGAAGGCGGCAGACGAACTGTCGGTCCGGATCCACGGCCGCCCTGCGGGCTAGCCCGGCCCCATGGCATCGCGCTCGACGAGTTTTCGGAAAGTATCCAGTTCACCCTGGAAGCTGCCGCGGTAGGAGCCCAAAGCGAACAGCCGCCCGAAGATTCCGGCGATAAATCCCCGGGTGACGAACACCTGGTTGATGCGCGTACCGTGGCCCTCGGCAGTGAACGTTACATCTGACTCGCCCTTCAGGATGGCATTGCCGAAGCGGGTGCGGATGTGCCAAGGCCGCTCAACCTCAAGGATTTCGGTGGGGCTGGCCATCCGCCCGAACCACAGGGTGTAGCGGCTGCCGGGCACATCGATCGAACCAACCAGATCGCCCGCCCGGGTGACTCCGCCAATCCACTCAGGGTACCGGTCAAGATCCGTCCACGTCGCGAAAACGCGTTCGGGTGGTGCTGCGACAAGGGTCGAAACGCGGAACGTTGCCATGGGTCCAGCATGCGCTCATTGCCGCCGGAATGCGAGGGGGTTAACGGTCTGTAATCCCGGACAGCACCCCTTCAAAAGCCGTTCCCGCCGCTTGATAAAGGGGCTTTAGTAGAAGCAGAAGATCTTTCCAGCACACACTTTCCAAGACGAAGGAGCCACCATGGCACCCGCCGATTTCACTACAGGAGCCCGCCCGGTCAAGGCTGCCCGGGGTACGGAGCTGACTGCCAAGTCCTGGCAGACGGAAGCGCCGCTGCGCATGTTGATGAATAATCTGGATCCTGAGGTCGCTGAGCGTCCTGATGATTTGGTGGTTTACGGTGGCACGGGCCGTGCGGCGCGTTCCTGGGCTGCGTTTGATGCGATTACCCGGACGCTGGAGACCATGGAGAAGGACGAGACGCTGCTGGTGCAGTCGGGGAAGCCGGTGGGTGTTTTCCGCACGAATGAGTGGGCGCCGCGGGTGCTGCTGGCGAACTCGAACCTGGTGGGGGATTGGGCGACGTGGCCTGAGTTCCGCCGGCTCGAGGCTGAGGGTTTGATGATGTATGGCCAGATGACTGCTGGGTCATGGATTTACATCGGCACCCAGGGCATCCTGCAGGGCACCTATGAAACGTTCGCTGCTGTCGGAAATAAGCTCGCCGCGGAGGGCCGCCACCCGGCGCCGGCGGCGGAAGGTTCCACGGAGGGGCCGCTGGCAGGGACCCTGACGTTGACTGGTGGTTGTGGTGGCATGGGCGGGGCGCAGCCGTTGGCGGTGACGCTCAATGATGGTGCGTGCTTGATTGTTGATGTGGACGAGTCCCGGCTGCGTCGGCGTGTGGGTAAGCGGTACCTGGACGAGGTCGAAACCGATTTGGATGCTGCGATCGCCAAAGTCCAGGCCGCGAAGGACGAGCGCCGCGGCTGGTCCGTCGGTTATGTGGGCAACGCCGCTGAGGTCTTCCCCGAATTGCTGCGCCGCCACAAGGCCGGCGAAGTCACGTTTGACGTGGTCACGGACCAGACCTCCGCTCATGACCCGTTGTCCTACCTGCCGGAGGGCATCACGGTGGCCGAGTGGCACACCGAAGCCGAAGCTGATCCGGAAGGGTTCACCAAGAAGGCCCAGGCGTCAATGGCCCGCCAGGTGCAGGCGATGGTGGAGTTCCAGGACGCCGGAGCTGAGGTCTTTGATTACGGCAACTCGATCCGTGACGAGGCCCGCAAGGGTGGGTATGACCGTGCGTTTGAATTCCCTGGCTTCGTCCCGGCGTACATTCGTCCGTTGTTCTGCGAGGGTCTGGGCCCGTTCCGCTGGGTCGCGCTCTCGGGCGATCCGGAAGACATTGCGGTGACGGACAAGGCCATCAAGGAGTTGTTCCCGGAGAACAAGCACCTCCACAAGTGGATTGACGCTGCGGCCGAACGGGTTGAATTCGAAGGCCTGCCGGCCCGTATTTGCTGGCTTGGGTACGGCGAACGCCATAAGGCTGGTCTGCTGTTCAACCGGCTCGTCGCCGAGGGCAAGGTCAAGGCTCCGATCGTGATCGGCCGTGACCACCTGGATTCGGGTTCCGTGGCGTCCCCTTACCGGGAGACCGAGTCGATGAAGGATGGCTCGGACGCGGTTGCTGACTGGCCGTTGCTGAACGCGCTGACTGCTGCATCCTCGGGCGCTACGTGGGTGTCCATCCACCACGGTGGTGGTGTTGGTATTGGCCGGTCCATCCACACTGGCCAGGTTTCCGTCGCTGACGGCACGGAACTGGCAGCCCAGAAACTGGAACGGCTCCTGACCAACGATCCCGGTATGGGCGTCATCCGCCACGTCGACGCCGGCTACGACCGCGCCATCGACGTCGCCAACGAACGCGGCGTCCGCATCCCCATGAACGAGAAGTAGGCAGCAACAGTGACTATTACGACCCACGAACCATTGACCGTCACCCTCGGCTCCAGCGGCGTCACGCCCGAAGACGTGGTCGCCGTCGCACGCCACGACGCCAAGGTGACCATTTCCCAGGATGCCCTGGACAACGTCGCCAAGGTCCGTGCGCACATTGACGATCTCGCTACCAGCGATGTCCCGGCGTACGGGATTTCGACGGGCTTTGGTGCCCTTGCCAACCGCCACATCCCCAACGACCTCCGCACCCAGCTGCAGAAGTCACTCATCCGCAGCCACGCCGCCGGAATGGGTCCGGCCGTGGAACGCGAAGTGGTCCGTGGCATTATGTTCCTCCGCGCCAAGACCCTCGCTTCCGGCCGCACAGGCGTCCGCCCTGTGGTTCTCCAGACCATGGTGGACGTCCTCAACGCCGGCATCACCCCGCTTGTCCGCGAGTTCGGTTCGCTGGGCTGCTCCGGCGACCTCGCACCGCTGTCCCACTGCGCGCTGGTCCTCATGGGCGAAGGCGAAGCAACGGGCCCCGACGGCGAACTCTACGGAACCGCTGGCAAGCCGCCTGTTGCTGAGCTGCTCGCACAGCACGGCATCGAGCCGGTCACCCTCGCTGAGAAGGAGGGCCTGGCCCTCGTCAACGGCACCGAAGGCATGCTCGGCATGCTCCTGATGGCCATCGCCGACATCCGCTTGTTGCTCGCGACGGCGGACGTCACCGCGGCGCTGAGCGTCGAGGCGCTGCTGGGCACCGACCAGGTGTTCCTGCCGGAGCTCCACGCCGCACTGAGGCCGCACCCCGGCCAGGCAGCCAGCGCCGACAACATGCTCCGGGTGCTGTCCAACTCGCCAATCGTTGCTTCGCACCGGATCAACGACACCAAGGTGCAGGATGCTTACTCACTGCGATGTGCCCCTCAGGTTGCGGGCGCAGTGCGCGACACCGTGGACCACGCCGCACTTGTGGCTTCCCGCGAACTCGCCGCTGCGATCGACAACCCGGTGGTCCTCCCGGACGGCCGCGTTACGTCCAATGGAAACTTCCATGGCGCTCCCGTGGCCTATGTCCTGGACTTCCTGGCCATTGCAGTGGCGGACCTCAGCTCCATCGCCGAGCGACGCACGGACCGCATGCTGGACCCTGCCCGCTCGCACGGACTGCCGGCCTTCCTCGCTGGAGATCCCGGCGTTGACTCCGGCCTGATGATCGCCCAGTACACGCAGGCTGGCCTGGTCTCGGACAACAAGCGCCTGGCCGTGCCCGCATCGGTGGACTCCATCCCGAGTTCGGCCATGCAGGAAGACCACGTGTCCATGGGCTGGCACGCTGCCCGGAAGCTGCGCAAGGCCGTGGAGAACCTTCGGCGCGTGCTCGCCGTCGAGCTTGTCACCAGCGCCCGCGCCATTGACATGCGGACGCAAATGTCCGACGGCGAACTCACCCCGGGTCCTGCCGGCACGGCAGTGCTTGAGGTGCTTCGCGAAGTAGTCCAGGGGCCGGGCACAGACCGGTTCCTGTCGCCGGAACTGGAAGCGGCTGACCGTTTGGTTGGTTCCGGGGCGGTCCGTGCGGCCGCCGAATCCGCCGTCGGGATTTTGGCCTGACGTCGAATAAAACGCTCATCTGATGGGCATCTTTGTCACGCCCCGGTCTTTGTTCGCAACGCAAGCGCCGGGGCGTGGCAAATGTAGTAGAACTTATGGTGTACGTCACGTCCACAACAACGGTGTTGTGGGCTTGACGGTCAACCGTTCACACAACTCAATACACAACAGAGAACATCCACAAAGGGGTAGAAGTTCAATGAAGGCACGCGGAGCAGTCCTGTCCAGGCGAAACGCTCACTCGGCTACGGTTTCCGATTGGAAGACGCTGAAGGTTGGCGAGAGGGTGGAAGTGGTCAAGTACGCCCACGTGATCGCCGCCGGTCTGATCGAGGAAATTTCCAGCAGCGGAAACGTGGTGTGGCTTGAGCATTCGGGCCCGGGCGTTACCGAAGAGGGCAAGGAACTGTTCATGAAATCCGACGGCGTGACTCTCCGACGGGCATAGCTTAAACAGAAACCGGGGCTCGTTCCCTTCCGCGGGTAGTAGATGCGGAAAGGAACGGGCCCCGGTTTTTGCGTCGCTGCCGGGAATGCGTTGGGGTATCAGGCAGCGAGTACTTCGCGGGTCTGGCCGAAGGGAACGGATTCGTCCAGAGCCACGGTGTAGGTGCCGGGCTCGTGGCGCGTCACCAGAATTCCGCAGGCAGCGTCTGCTGCTGCGTTTTCGATCAAGGCATCCACGGCGCGGTCGAGTCCGTCGTGGATCTCGTCTGCCTTCGAAAAGGACAGGCGAATTTCGCGTTCTGCAGTCATTGCAGGGGTCATTGGGGGGGCCTCCTATTACGTGCCGCATGCGAGGGCGACCCATCAATCATAGGCGGTGAGCTCCAAGATATGTAAGATGACTGGCAGTCAGGTGACGTGGGTCTCATGTCCGAACCATGGCGCGGAGGAGTTTGACAGCTACTGAAAGAGCAGCGATATCCACCGGACCTGGCTTGATGGCCTCCCGGATGGTCTCTTGGACCCGCACCAGTTGCTCGATGTTTCCGTGCTCCCAATCCACGATCCGTTCCACAGGATCGGCCGCCACCCTGGACCGCGGAGTATGCCGGACCACCGCTTTGGTCATGTCGGCGAGGACCAGGTACATGTCATCCCTGAGCGCAGCCCGGGCCAGGGACTCCCAATGGGTGTCCCGCGGAAGCATGGTGATGTGTTCCAGCAGCGGGATGGCGGAAATCCGTTCGAAGACGGCGAAGTAGACCTCCGCCACGGCGTCTGCCGGCTCCTGGAGTTCCTCTGCGATGGCCGAGATGTCCAGCAGCCCGTAACTGACCAGCAGCTCAGATGCGCGGATTCCCAAACTGTGGGGCAGGCCGACGGCATCGGTATGGGCGAGCCGCTTCTGGGAGTGTGCCAAATTGATGCCGTGCAGGAAACCAGTGAAGTTGGCCCGCATGAGGGACATCGGTTGCTCCAGCCGGGCCAAAGCATCGGACAGGGGCTTATCGCGGAAGTCATGGGTAACGTACCAGCGCACCGACCGGTCCAGCAGGCGTCGCATGTCCAAAGCCACTGCGGCACCGTGCTCGCTGGGCGTAGTTGCCGGCAGTTGGGCGATTGCCTGGGTCACGGAGTCCAGATCCCAGACCTTACGCATCACCACGAACCCGCGTGCCACGGCGGCTGCTGACACCGTGGTTTCTTCCATGGCCCTGAAAGCGAACGCGATTCCGCCCATGTTGATCATGTCGTTGGCTACCACGGTGGCAACGATGTGCCGGCGGAGCGGATGCGTTGATAGATGTTCGCCGAACCGCTCCGCGACCTGCCTGGGGAAGTACTCGCGCAGTGTTTGCGAGAACCACGGATCATCAGCGAGTCCGCCTTCCGTGAGCTCCCGGGCGAGCTCGATCTTGGCATAAGCGGCCAGCACCGCGAGCTCGGGAGTGGTCAGGCCCTTGCCCGTGAGGACCCGCGCCTGCAGTTCACCGTTACTGGGGAGGGACTCCAGTTCCCTGTCCAGATCCGTTACGGATTCCAACCAGTCCATGGTCCTTTCGAAGCTGGGGCTCCATTCCACGGCCAGTTGCTTGTCATTGAGGAGCAGGACGTTCTGGTCATCGTTGGTTTTGAGCACCAGCCGGCCTACTTCCGCCTGCAATGACTGCAGGAACGCTGTCCGTTCCGATGCGGTCATCCTGCCTGCCGAAATCATGCGGTCCAGGAAGATCTTGATGTTCACCTCGTGGTCCGAGCAATCCACGCCCGCCGAATTGTCGATCGCATCGGTGTTCACCAGGATGCCCGCCAGCGCAGCCTCGATCCTGCCGCGTTGCGTGACACCCAGGTTGCCGCCTTCAGCGATGATGTGGGTGCGGAGCCGGTTGGCATCGACGCGGATGGCGTCGTTTGCTTTATCCCCGACGTCGGCGTGGGACTCCGTGGACGCCTTGACGTAGGTGCCAATGCCGCCGTTGTACACAAGGTCCACCGGCGCCATGAGGATCGCCCTGAGAAGTTCGGGCGGGCTCATTGCCAGCTGACCCGTAGCCTCTGCACCTTCAGCCAGACCGAGCGCGAGCCTGACCTCCTCGGTGATCATGATGGATTTGTCCGTCCGCGCGAAAACACCGCCTCCCGGGCTCAGCTTGGCGGGATCGTAGTCGGCCCAGCTGGATCGGGGGAGCCTGAAGAGCCGCTCCCGCTCCGCGTAGGACTCAGCAGGGTCCGGCGTGGGATCCAGGAAGATGTGCCGATGGTCGAAGGCGGCGACCAATTTGATGTGGTTGGACAGGAGCATGCCGTTGCCGAAAACGTCACCGCTCATGTCGCCGATGCCCACCACAGTGAAGTCTTGGGCCCTGGAATCGATCATGAGCTCACTGAAGTGGTGCCGGACGGACACCCATGCACCCCGGGCGGTGATGCCCATCTGCTTGTGGTCGTAGCCCACCGAACCGCCCGATGCGAAAGCGTCCCCGAGCCAGAAACCGTACTCCGCCGCAGCGGCATTGGCGATGTCAGAGAAGGCAGCCGTCCCCTTGTCTGCCGCGACCACCAGGTAGTAGTCGTCGCCGTCGTGCCGCACCACCCGCGGTGGCGTGACGACGCGACCGTTGCTGCCGCCGTCGGGATCCGGTACCAGATTGTCCGTGACGTCCAGCAGCCCGCGGATGAACGTCCGGTAGTTTTCCTGGCCCTCCGTGAGCCAGGCAGCGCGGTCCTCCGCCGGGTCGGGGAGTCGCTTGGGAAAGAAGCCACCTTTGGCCCCGGTAGGAACAATCACGGCATTCTTGACCGTTTGCGCCTTTACCAACCCCAGGATTTCGGTTCGGAAATCTTCGCGCCTGTCCGACCATCGGAGGCCACCGCGGGCGATCGGACCGAAACGCAAATGGACCCCTTCAACCCGTGGTGAGTAAACCCAAATCTCGAACTGTGGCCGCGGCGGTGGGGCCACCCGGAGGCCGGAGGGATCGAGTTTGATGCTGATGTACGGCTTGTCCTGGTAGAAGTTGGTGCGCAAGGTCGCTTCCACCAAGCTGGCGAGCGTCCGGAGGAGACGGTCGGCGTCAAGGACCGGGATGGCGTCGATGGCTTCGGTCAGGGCAGCCCTGGCGGTATGGATTGCCTGCGTCCGGTGACTTAGCCCGCTGGTGCCCTCCTCGAAAACGTCGCCGTGGGACGTGACACCGGAACGGTTGTTGAGCTCAGGATCAAACAGGTCCGGTGCGTAACGGTCCGGGTTGAACTTCGCTTCGAAGAGTTCCAGCAGCGCATGTGTTGCCCGGGGGTTGGACCAGAGCGTGTCTGTAATGAAGCCGTACGAGTTGGTGCTTCCCAACTGCCGTAAGTACTTGGCGTAAGCGCGCAAAATGGATACTTTCCGCCAGCCGATGCCCTCTTGGATGACCAATGCATCGAAGGCGTCGGACTCCGCGTCGCCCCGCATGGCGGCGCAGAACGCGCCCGCCAGCAATCCGCCCGTCGCCAGGGGATCCACGCCACGCGGGTACTTGAGCCCGAGGTCGTACAGGAAGAACTGCCTGCCGTCTCCACGCTGCATGTCGAAAGGCCTCTGGTCCAGGACTTTCAAGCCGAGATTGTGGAAGAACGGGAGGATCTGGGTGAGGCTCCTGGGGCGGGTCAGATACAGCCGGATCCGGGCGTCCTCGGTCAGCACGGCGGTGCCGGGCCGTGTATAAACGGTAAGCAGGGGATCGGGCTCCACGTCGTCGCCGGCCGGGAAGCTCTCGAACGCCGAGATGTCCTCAACAGCGTCCTCCACCTCAAAGTCGGCCTTGTAACTTGCCGGGAACGCGGCGGCCCACTCACGGGAGAGCCGCGCCGCCTCTTCCGAGGGATAGCGCGCCTGCAGCGCCTCAGCCAGGCCCTGTGCCCAGGTCCTGGTAGCGGCGATGATCCGAGGCTCCAGGATTGCGGCATCCACGACGCCGGGCGTCCCGCCGAGAGTCGAAGCCGCCTGCGGCAACAGCACCCGGAAGAACACCCGGGCCATGGCGGACTCGCCCAAACGAAGCTCAAATTCGATGGCGTCCGAACCGAAGGCTTCCCGAAGTTCACGTTCAATGCTGAGCCGCACGGCCGTGCTGTACCGGTGGCGCGGCAGGAACACGAGCGCTGTCATGAACCGCCCATAGGAGTCCGGCCGGAGGAAAAGCCTGGTGCTGTGACGTTCCTGGAGGCGCAGGATCTCGCGGGCATGGTCGGCCAGTTGCCCGGAGTCGATGTGGAACAGCTCATCACGGGGATACCCCTCGATCACAGCCAGAAGTTCCTTGCCGTGATGCGAGCCGGGCGGATAGCCGAACGCCCGGATCACTTCCTTTACCGTGTCACGGATGACGGGAATATGCAGGGCTGAATGTGACGTGGAACTGGGGGAGAAGAGCCCCACAAAGCTGTGCATGGCGGTGTTTTGCCCGCCAGTACCCAGTTCGGTTGTCCCGGCTGTTTGCACGGTAATTTCATCCAGGTAGGCGCGGCGCAGGACCGTGGAGCGTTGGGTGGACTTGGTGAGGGTGAGCAGCCGGGGTTTCCCGGAGGGAAAACCTCCGGGTGACTCTTCCCGGTCCATATAGTCCACCTGGTCCATGTGGTCCGCCCGATCCCGCAGCACGCCCAGCCCCCGGCGCCCGCGATATCCGAGGAACACGAAGTTCCCTTCACCCAGCCATTGCAGCAGCTCACGGGCCTCCATGGCCTCCCGGGCTTCAGCACCCGGGCCTCCCACCTCATCCAAGGCCTCCACCTCGCGGGCCAGTTCCTCATGGATTGCAGCATGGTCCTCGGCGGCCGCCCGCACGTCGAGCAGGACCCTCCGAAGCCGGCCCACCAAGCGGTCGGCAGTCGCATCGTCCGGGAGCCGGGGGATTTCGATTGCCATCCACGCTTCGGCGAGCGGTCCGCCGTCGTGCCCATCATGTGGGGTGGCCAGCTGCGGACTGATGACGGCAGCTGAATTTTCGACGCCGGTGGGCAGCCCGATACGTTGCGGCGCGCTGTGGATGGTGGTCAGGCGGTGGGTGGCTGGGTCCCGGGTGACGGTGAAGGTTGGGTGGACGAGGAGCCGGATGGCTGCGGTGTCCCTGGCGATTTCGGCGGTGACTGATGGGAGCAGATAGGGCATGTCATCGCTGACTATCGAGACCACGCTGGCGTCGGGCTCATGCAGGACCCCGATCACGGCCTGCCCGGGCTCACGCCGCTCAGCCAAAGACCGATGGTAGCGGGCCCGTTCCAGCAACGTTTCAGGGGTGTAGCTGCGGACATCGTCCTCTGCCACGTGCTGGTAGTAGTCGGTCAGGAATCCGTCCGCCGGCTCAGTGCTGGGTGACATGGTGCTGCGCCTCCGCTGCGCAAAGGAGCGGCCGTGTTGTTGCGGTCGGCAAAGTCCCTGCGCCTCACCTCATGCTCCCGCGAGGTGGCATTTGATGGCAATGTTGGAGCGAACATTGCCCTCAAATGCGACGCCGGGAGGGGCTCCGGTCTCGGGGCCACTCAGACGTGGTGGCGGGATTCGAACCCGCGTGCGCTGCTTTGCAGGCAGCTCCCTGGCCTCTCGGGTACACCACGTGCCAACGACACTAGGCGCCTGGCGGCGGCCGGATCAAAGTTCATGTCGCAGGCTTTCGCAGCGCTACGCAGGTAGTCGCCGGGCTACTCAACGTTGCGCAAGGTTGCTGCCCGTTGAGCTGTGGACGCCTTGGCGCGACTCACTGCGAACGACACTCCCGCAGCCACCAGCAGCGTGAGGATCGCAGCTGCCATGTGGGTGTAGAGGAGGAGGTGTCTGTCGCCGCCACCGGACGCGGCCCCGGTTGGCACATCCCCGGTTGGCACATCCCCCAAGACCGGGCCGCCGTGCAAGTGGTCCAGTAATCCGCTGCCGGGAAAGTACCCTCCGAAAGCCTCGAAACCGAAGTGCAGCAGCTGCTGTGCCAAGCCGGAAAGGAGGAGCAGCAGCAGCGGTCCGTGCACCCAACGGGAAATAAGTTGGGCGGCGAGCGCACACAACGCGGCGAATGCCAGGAGGACGGGTAGGGCAGGAGCGCTGCCGCCCGCCACCATGTGCGCTGCGAGTCCCAGAGCCACAGCTATCGGCCCTGCCACCCAAGCCCACTTGTCCTGCACAGGAGTTCCGCGCATCGCCATCCTTCCCTCCCCACAGAGTAGGCGGAGGAAGGCGGCTGGAAAAGGGAACGCTAGGCGAGCAGGGCGTTCACCAGTCGCGCGGCCACTTTCGCGGTGCGGTGATCGATATCAAACTCCGGGTTCAGCTCCGCTATGTCCAGGTGCAGGAGCTTCCCGCTCGCAGCAACCTGCCGGCAGACCGCGTTGATCACTGGCAAAGGCACGCCATAGGCTGCGGGTGCGCTGACCCCGGGCGCCACGGATGCAGGCATCACGTCCAGGTCAATGGTCAGGTACAGCACGTCCACGCCGGCCAGGAAATCGGCAACAAAAATCTCTACTGCCTCCGGCGTGCACAGCTCATCGAGCAGGTACTTCACTCCCAGGCGATCGGCGGTGTCGAAGAGGGTGCGCGTGTTGTTCGGCTCCGAAATTCCGACGACGGCGTACTGCAGTTCGCGGCCGGCGGCGGCTTCTGCGTGGGCCATCTGCAGGAACGGCGTACCCGAGCTCGGTGTGGGTTCGTCGCGAAGGTCAAAATGGGCATCCAGGTTCAGGACACCAAGCCGTTTGCCGCGGACCGTGTCCGAACCGGCCACGCCAAGATAACTGGCGAACGCGGTTTCGTGGCCGCCGCCCAGCACCACGGTGAGGTTTCCGGCGTCGAGCAGTTCCGTAATGGCGCGTCCGGCGCGCTCTTGGCCGGCTTCCAGTGAGTCCTCCTCCACCACCACGTCACCGGCGTCGAACACGTCCCGGTCAAGATGGAACGCCAGCGGACCCAGCGCCGTGCGGATGGCAGCGGGAGCCGCAGCAGCACCGACCCGGCCCTGGTTGCGGCGCACTCCGGCATCGCTGCAAAAACCAAGCACGACGGCGGGACGCGAGGCAGTTGCGGGTGCGGGCGACGTCAGGGGTGCTACTGCCTGCCACCAGCGGCGGTGTTCAGTGCCGTCTCCGTCAAAGCGGCCCTTCCACGGCCCAGGGTTGACGTCTACGGCGAGGGTGATGCTGGTTTCCATGCTTCAAGCACACCCGAACGGGCACACGAAAACCAGCTGTCCCAGCAGGCGGGTGTCTGAAACTCCGGACTTAGGTCCGCAGGAGACCTACTTGACGCCCAGCAGCTCCTCCACGGTTCCAATGCCGAAGAACAGCAGGAACGCAGCGGCCACGGCCCACATGAGCGGGTGGACTTCGCGGGCGCGGCCCTGGAAGGTGCGGATCAGGACGTAGGAGATGAAGCCGGCACCGAGGCCGTTGGCGATCGAGTACGTGAACGGCATGAGGGAGATGGTCAGGAACGCAGGGATGCCGACACCCCAGTCCTGCCAATCGATCTTGCCCACCTGGGAGACCATCATGAAGCCCACAACCACCAGTGCCGGGGCCACGGCTTCGAAGGGTACAAGGTTGATGAGGGGCGTGAAGAACATCGCCACCAGGAACAGCACGCCCGTGACGATCGAGGCGAGGCCGGTGCGGGCACCTTCGCCGATGCCGGCGCCGGACTCAACAAAGATCTGGTTGGACGAAACGGACGCGCCACCACCCACGATCGCGCCGAGGGCGTCCACCTGCAGGACACGGTCGACGTTGGGGATGTTGCCGTCTTTGTCCACGGTTCCGGCCTCGTTGGCCAGTCCCACCATGGTGCCCATGGCGTCGAAGAAGATGCTGAGGAGGATCACAAACGCCAACAGTGCTGCAGCGATGAAACCGAGGTGCTGGAACGCGCCGAACGGGTTGGCCTTGCCGATGAGGGACAGGTCCGGGGCGCCCCACTCCGAGAGGGTGGGAGCCACGAGGGACCAGCCGCGCGGGTTGACGTTCTTGCCGTCGAAGCTGGGGCCGATGTGGAGGGTGAACTCGAGGATGGCTGCCAGTGCCGTGGAGACCACGATGCCGATGAGGATGGCGCCGCGGACCTTGCGGACCACCAGGGCGATGGTGAGGATGAGGCCCACTGCGAACACCAAGGTAGGCCAGCCCATGAGCTTGCCATCCACGCCCAGGCCCAAGGGAACCGTGGTGCCGGCGGCGTCGGGAATCCGGCGCACAAAGCCTGCGTTGACCAGGCCGATCAGTGCAATGAAGAGGCCGATGCCCACCACGATCGCCGTTTTCAGCGCTTCCGGCACGGCTTTGAACACGGCAGTACGGAAACCGGTCAGCACCAGGATGAGCATGGTGATGCCGGAGAGGACCACGAGGCCCATCATGTCCGGCCAGGTGAGTTCCGGGTGCGAGGCGACCGTGACGGCAACGAAGGCGTTGACGCCCAGCCCGGTTGCTACGGCGAATGGGTGCTTGGCCCACGCGCCCATGAGGATGGTCAGGATGCCCGCCACGAAGGCCGTCGTGGCTGCGACGGCTGTGAAGCCGAGGGATGCCCCACTGGAATCCGCCCCGGACAGAATCAGCGGGTTCAACACCACGATGTAGCTCATGGCGAAGAACGTTGCGAAGCCGCCACGAATTTCCCGCGAGTACGTGGATCCACGTTCAGTAATTTTGAAGTAGCGGTCTACTGCAGAACCTTGCTTAAGCATGAAAGACTCCGGGGATCGGGGGGAGTGTGCCCTCAAATCCTATGCGGTCCGGTGCGGGCGCTCCGGACGATTCGCCTAGTCTGTAAGGAAGCCAACACTAGGAGAAACCGCCCCATGCGTACCATCCGCCCGCTTCTGGCCGCCGTCGTCGCTGCTCTTGCCTTCGCGTCCGCCCTGCTGTTTACTGCGGCGCCGGCGTCTGCCCACGACGTCGCTGAATCCACGACGCCGGCCAGTGGCACCAGCGTCACGGACGTCCCGGCGTCGGTTTCCATCACGTTCAACAACCGGCCGCTCGCCATCGGTTCGGGCGTCACGGTCACTGCGGGCGGCGAAAACTGGGCCGACGGCCCGGTGGAAATCATCGACAACCAGGCGGTCCAGAAGTTGCGCGAAGGCGCTCCGGCCGGCGAATACACGGTGGTTTGGCGCGTCGTCAGCAGCGATTCGCACCCCATCGAGGGCACCTTTACCTTCACGGCCACCGCAGGAAGCACGACGACGGCCAGCGGCCCGGCGGCAGCCTCTCCGTCCGCATCGGCTCCGTCCGCTTCGACACCTTCAGCGGCGGTGCCGACGGCGGGAACCGCGGCCCCGGGCACTGCGGCGTCGGGAACCGGCAACAGCGAGCCCGCGGCCGACGCCTCCCAGCCCTTCCCATGGAGCATCGTGGGCCTGGCGGTTGTTGCTGTTGGTCTCGTTATTTTTCTGGCTGTTACCGCCCGCAGGAAACTGGCTGCTTCGAACGACCCTGAGGGCCCTTCTCCCGCGGAATAACGGGGTTTTCTACGTAGCTGCGAAGATCTCGAAACGGTGACTGCGACACGCCAGAAGCGTACTTCTCGTTACTTAAATGTGACTTCCGCGTGATCATCGCGTACGGTGGTACCTGTGCCTGTTCCACGTAGCGGGCACTTCCGGTCTGATTGCCTAGCTCTGCCGCAGTCCGGAATCCGTTCGCAGACAAACCTTACGGCAGAGACGGGGAACCCATTTTGGGCCGCTTTCGAGCGTGCCTTGGGGTGAAGTCACGATGCTTCCGCTGAACAGCGGGAGATAGTGGCCGGGTGACTCCCATCCGAATCCGACAGCTAACCTCGCAGGCATCGGGAGAGGCTCTTTCATGTCTTCACGCATTCTTCGCGGCCGTCGTAAGGCGGACAGCGTACGTCCTAATCCGTTCATCTCCATCTCCAAGGCAGTTGCCAGCAACGCTTCCGGCGCTGGCCGCCAGGCAGCTGTTATCGCAGCAGCCTCGGGCCTTGTGTTGACCGGCTCCATTGCAGCTCACGCTGCTGAAGCTCCGGTTCAGCGGGATTCCAGCCCGGCCACGGTCGCTGAGACCGTTTCGGCCGACGCTCCCACCCAGGTTGTTACCGCCCTGGCTACGGCTACGGTCAACTTCGAGCGCCCCGCTGTTGCTTCCGTTGCAGCTCCGGTTATCGAAAAGCCTGCACCGGTTGCTCCGGCTCCTGTCGCCAAGAAGGCAGCAGTCACCACTGCCGCCGCCAAGGCTCCTGTTGCCAAGGCTGCTGCAGCCGCTCCGGCCGCTGCTGCTCCCGCTCCTGCGGCTGCTGCTGCTCCGGCTGTTGGTGGCGTCAATGCCGCCATGGTTGCCTCGGCTTACGCCCAGATCGGCATCATGCAGGACTGCACCGCCATGGTGGAGCGCGCACTCGGCTCCGCAGGCATCCCCGTTGGCGACCTCGGTCCCATGCAGTTCATGAACTACGGCAAGGTTGTCAGCTCACCCCAGCCCGGTGACATGATCGTCCAGTCCGGCCACGTCGCCATCTACATCGGCAACGGCCAGGCCATCAGCGGTGGCATCAACGGCAACCAGACGGGTATCCACCCGATCAGCTGGTTGACCGCAACGGGTCCCCTGACCTACGTACGCGCTGGCGCATAAGCCTCACGCTTCAGTTCAAAGGCCGGTGTCTTCGAAGAGTTCATCTTCGAGGGCACCGGCCTTTGGCGTTAAGTTATGTGCGGAATAGTTCGCAGCCAGGTTTGATCTGCTAAGCGGTGGCGATGCCCGGCCCTGCAGGGAGGGCCACCTTGGACGATATCGCCTGGCCTACAGCCTTTGCCTGCCGAAGTACTTCCTTCGGTGTGGGCGTAATGAGCTCGCCGACTCCTACAAGGTGCATCCCGACGGCCCGCATTGCGGCCACCAGGTTTTGGCCGATCGCTATGCCGAGTTCCGCCAGCATTCGGCGCAATTGGCTCTGTGCGCAGCGCGTGACCACAATATGGTCGGCCAGAAGAACACCGTTGGCAGTGTGGACGGCCCACTGGCGGCGGGTGGACTCGAGGGGGCCGGAGGCGTGGAGCCCCGTCCTGAGCCCGGCAGTGGTCATGCTGGCGGCCAGTCCATAGCCGATCTGTTGGGAAGGGTCGGAGCCAAGGAAATCGAGGCGGACAGCCCGTGTGGTGCTGCGGACATCCAGGTGATGGCTTGCGGCGTAGTTCCGCAGGTGGCGGAGGATCTCGTTGCGCTCCTGCATGGCTGCGGGATCGGCTGCATCGCAGCGTTGAAGCATTCCGGTGTGGACTGACGGACCCGTTGCGGACAACGTGCCGAACCCGTCCACCACAATGGAGCCCACGCCGTAGCGGCTGAGCTCACTGGCAACTGCCAAGCCGGACAAGCCGGCTCCGATGACCACGGTGGTGGTGCGTTCCGTGGCGGAATCAGGCGTGAGTGACACTGCTTGGTTCCTCCTTGACGTGTGTGCCATTAGGCATCGCATGGGGTCGCGTCCGAGTTCCCCAAGCGGCCGCAATAAATGGCCGGAGTGTGCTGTGGAACACGGTTGCCGGCCATTCGGTGACTCGAACACTACCGAACTTTTTCTGCCATGGATAGCCTCCTGGGTCCGCGTGTTCGCGTTGTTCATCCCCAGCGCAAAATGAGCACCCTGGAACCGAGCCCGGACCGTTATACACATAGCCCAAAGTCACCTTGATTCGGCGTTGCCGACCGAGAATAGTTGGCATTGGGAGAAGGAATTTCCAGGTTTCTTCTGCCCGGGCCATTGACATTGACGCCAGGAGGGAATCCGAGCCGGAGAACCTCTGGCAGAATGGCCGGAACATCAAGCAGCAGGTGGAGAGGCGGGCCCCATGGACCAGCACAGCAGGCACAATGAAGAGCCACAGGACGGCCAGGACCACGCAGTGGCGCCAGGAGGCATTGTCGTTGGAGTTGACGGTTCAGAGCACGGGCAGTGTGCATTGGTGTGGGCGGCACGTGAAGCCGAACGCCGTCAGCTGCCCTTGCACATCGTGACGGCCTACTCCGTACCTATCTTTGCCGCATCAGGCCTGGACGGCGGTTATGCAACTGTGGATGATTCGGTGATCCGCGAGGGCGCGGACGCGATCGTGAAACAGGCTATGGACAAGATCTCCGGGTACGCCATCGAGGTTGACGCTTCAGTGGAGAACGGCGACGCTGCCGGTGTCCTCCTTGATCTCTCGGCAGATGCCGCACTCCTCGTTTTTGGCAGCCGGGGCCGCGGGGGCTTCGTTGGTCGCCTTTTGGGATCTGTCAGCAGCGCATTGCCTGCCCACGCCAAATGCCCCACCGTCACGGTCCCGCTGTACTGCGCCGACCGTCTCGGCGAAAACACGGAAGACAAGCACATCAAAGCCGAGCACGCCAAAGCTGGCCCCCGCGCGGTGGAAAACGTAGTCGCAGTGGGCGTCGACGGCTCCGAGCAAGCCCGGGTGGCAGTGCTCGAAGCGGCCGAGCAAGCGCAGCGCATGGGAGCCAAGCTCCGAGTCATCTGCGCTGTTCCGCAGTACAGCGGTTCCCTGGCTTGGGTGCCGGCTCCGTTGGACCGCGATGCCCTCTTTGCGGATATCAGGGTGCAGCTTGACGCCGGTGTTGCGTGGCTCAGGAGCCACTTCCCGCAGCTTCCCATTGAGACGGACCTCCGGGACGGCTCACCGGTGGACGTGCTGGTGGAAATCAGCCGCAGCGTCGAACTGGTGGTTCTGGGAACACGCGGCCGCGGCGGCTTCGCGGGCATGCTGCTCGGTTCCACCTCGGACGGCGTCCTCCACCATGCCAAGGGTCCTGTGCTGGTTGTTCCGGATCGTGAAGATCCCCGGCTGGCCGACCGTCACAAGTTTGGGCCAATGCTCGGCGCAGCTTAGGCCGCGGGAACCACTGCGCCATGGATGTCCAACAGCCCAGCGGGGAATTTATTCTGGACATCGCTGGCATCAGTGGGGCCATGCTTCCGGAGGTGGGGGGAAAGGCAGCCAACCTGGGCGAGCTTGCCCGTGCCGGACTGCCCGTACCACCCGGATTCTGCCTGACCACCGCCGCCTACCGGCATTCCCTTTCGGCCATTGGCCTGGACGAGGTCCTTGCGGCACTGAAGGAGGCGGACGCTTCCCAGTTGGACCAGTTGGACCAGCTGAACGGGCTTGCCGCCCGCGCGCGGTCCTTGGTGCTCGACGCCGGCATTCCCTACCGTATCGCCGAAGCGGTGCGGTCCGCCTACCAGCAGCTGGGGGAGGACGTCCCGGTTGCCGTCAGGTCCTCAGCTACCGCGGAGGACCTGGCTTTCGCGAGTTTCGCCGGTCAGCAGGACACCTTCCTGAACGTGGTGGGCGCTGACTCTGTCCTGGAGGCTGTGAGCCGCTGCTGGGCGTCGCTGTGGACAGACCGTGCCGTGACTTACAGGACCGTCAACGGGATCGATCACGCATCGGTCACCTTGGCTGTAGTCGCGCAGGAGATGGTGGACTCAGCTGTCGCCGGAGTCATGTTCACTGCCAACCCGGTGACGGGAAACCGGCACGAGACAGTGATTGACGCCAGCCCGGGCTTGGGAGAGGCTGTCGTTTCCGGAGCCGTGAATCCGGATCAGTACGTGGTGGATGTTCGTCGCGGTGCCATAGTGAAAAGGACCGTGGGGGACAGGAAAGTGGAGATCACGGCGATCCCTGGCGGTGGCACGGAACGCATTGAACGCAGCACCGGGTCCTCCCCGGACCAACCCGGCGATGCATATCCTCAGCCCTGCCTCAGTGATCACCAGGTGTTGGAACTCGTGGACTTGGGACGCGAGGTCCAGTCGCACTACGGAGCCCCGCAGGACACCGAGTGGGCCATGGACCATGAGGGAAAATTGTGGCTCACCCAAGCACGGCCCGTCACTACCCTGTACCCGCAAACCACGCGCGTGCCTTCCGTTCCGGGCGAGCACGCCTTCCTGAACTTCAGCCTCGCCCAGGGCCTCACCCGACCATTGACCCCCATGGGTTTGGCCGCGATCCGGCTCATCGCTTCCTCCGTCGCCAGGACCGCGGCATTCGATGTTCCGGATCCCCGGTCCGGCCCGTCGCCTTACTACGAGGCGGGGCAGCGCATCTTCTTCGACCTCACAGCGGTGGTGCGGAGCAGGGTCGGCCGGGCGATCGTGCCCCGGGTTTTCGACCTCATGGAGGCCCGCTCGGCCGTTCTGATACGTGGCCTCTTTGACGATCCACGTTTCACAGTGACCACCAGGACTCCTTTGAAACTGATTCGCCACGTTGCTCCGGTTGCGGCCAAGTACCGGGTTCCTGAGTCGCTGTTCCGTGGCCTGTTCCGCCCGGCATCGGCATTGAAACGCGTGGAGAAACTCCGCTCCGATCTGCGCAGCACCTTGGCCGTCCCGCAGCAAGCAACAGCCCATCAGCGGATCGGCCACGTCCAGCGAATCCTCGGGGAAGAAGTTTTTGCCACCGTCCCACAGGTGCTGCCCCTTCCCGCGCTGGGCTTCGCCATGCTGGCGCTGACCAAGAAGCTCCTGGGGGATCAAGCTTCGTACAGCGAACTCCAAACGGTGATCCGTGGCCTTCCCAACAACGTCACTACCGAGATGGACCTGGCCCTGTGGCAGCTTGCGGCGCAGATGAGGAAAGACCCCGACGCCGTTGCCTCCATGACCGGTCGAACGGCGGACGAACTGACGGAACTGTATCGGGACGAAAAGCTCCCCGCCGTTGCCCAAGCAGGATTGAGCTCGTTCCTGGGCACCTTCGGGCACCGGGCCGTCGCCGAGATCGACCTGGGCATGCCGCGCTGGTCAGACGATCCCACCCACATTCTTGGCGTCGTCACCAACTATTTGAGGCTCGCGGACGGCTCAGAGACGCCGGACCAGCAGTTCACGCGGGCAGCCCGCGACGCCGATGAACAGGTAGCCCGTTTCGTAGCGCGGGCCAGGACAAAGAGCCCGTTGCACGCGGCGGTGGTTGGCATGGCGTTGGATCGCACACGGAGGTTCGCTGGACTGCGCGAGTTGCCCAAGTACAACCTGGTCCTGGGTCTATCCGTTGCGCGGAAGCAGTTGCTTCTCATCGGCAATGAGCTTGCCGCAGCGCACCGGATCGAACGCCCCGAGGACATCTTTTTCCTGGACCTCGACGAAGCCGAGACCGCACTGGCCGGAGATGACCTGCAGGAATTGGTTGCTGAGCGACGCGCCGCCTATGGGCAGGAACTGCTGCGGAGGCGCATACCGAGGGTGCTGATGTCAGATGGCACCGAACCGGAAGCCGCACCCGGGATCAGCGGGCCCCAGCGCCCGGGCACCTTGTCTGGCAGTCCGGCGTCGACGGGACAGGTCACAGCTCCTGCGAGAGTCATCATGGACCCCGTTGGCGCGCACTTGGCTCCCGGAGAAATCCTCGTAGCACCGTCAACGGACCCCGGCTGGACGCCGTTGTTCCTCACGGCCGGAGGGTTGGTCATGGAGATGGGTGGGCCCAACTCCCACGGCGCGGTGGTGGCCCGTGAGTACGGCATCCCCGCCGTCGTGGGGGTTCCGGACGCCACATCGCGAATCAGCACGGGTCAACGCGTTACCGTGGACGGCGCCGCAGGGACGGTGGCGGTTGAGGGCGCGGGTGGTGGGACCAGCTAGGCGTGCTGGTGCGACTCGTGTTCCGAGTGGCTCACCGGCTCCAGCTGGAAGGTGCAATGCTCGGTGTCGAAGTGACGGCCGAGGCAGGACCCCAACTGGTCAAGGATGCTGTCCGCCCCACTGGCGTTGAGGACTTCGTCTTCCACCACAACGTGGGCTGAGAACACGGGGACGCCGGAAGTGATGGTCCAGATGTGGATGTCGTGGGCTTCCACCACACCATCCACGGCAATGATGTGCTCGCGGATCATGTTCACGTCCACGCCCTTCGGCGTGGCCTCCAAGAGGACGTCCACCACGTCGCGAAGCAGATGCCAGGCGCGGGGGATGATCATCACTGCGATCAACACCGATGCTATGGGGTCGGCAGCGCTGAAGCCTGTGGTCATGATGACGATGGCCGCCACAATGACCGCAATGGAGCCCAGAAGGTCACCGAGGACCTCAAGGTAGGCACCACGTACATTGAGGCTTTCCTTCTGCGCGCCCTGCAGGATCAGGAGCGAGACAAGATTGGCCACGGCACCCAAAATAGCGGCCCACAGCATGACGTCCGTATGGATCTCCGGGGATTCCCCGAAGCGGCGGATGGCTTCGATCATGATCACCACCGCGATCACGATGAGGATCAACGCGTTCGCCAGGGCAGCCAGTACTTCGGCCCGCTGGTACCCGTACGTCCGCTGGTCACTGGCTGGACGGGTGGCAATCCAAGCCGCCATCAGCGCGATGAAGACGCCCGCGGCATCAGAGAGCATGTGGCCGGCATCAGCCAGCAAAGCCAAGGATCCAGACACGACGGCGCCAACCACCTGGATGCCCACCACGCCTAGGGTGATGGCCAGGACGGCGATGAGCCGCTTCCGATGCTTGCCGGTTGCTGTGATTCCGTGTGAGTGGTTGTGGTCGTGCCCCATGTCTATAAGGCTAGCCCCAGCCGAGTTCGTGCAGACGGTCGTCGTCGATCCCGAAGTGGTGCGCGATCTCGTGGACCACCGTGATGGCGACTTCATCGATGACTTCTTCGCGCGTGCTGCAGATGTCCAGGATCGGCTGCCTGAAGATGGTGATCCGGTCCGGCAGTGAACCGGCTTCCCACCAGGAATCGCGTTCAGTCAAGGGGACGCCCTCGTAGAGTCCCAACAGCACAGTGTCCTGATCTTCGCCCGGTTGCGGCGTGTAGTCGTCTTCGATGAAGATGGCCACGTTGTCCATGGCACTGGCCGCTTTGGGTGGGATCAATTGGAGGGCGTCGCTGACGGCCTCTTCAAATTCTTCGGGAGACATCTCGAAAGGCGCGGCACTGTGGGCTTCGTCCGCGGCGGTGTGCTCAACAGGACTGTGCACCGCATTCCGTTCCCGGAGCGGCGATGAAGGGCGCTCGCCGTCCGGAACTATGGGCAAGCCGGGTGGAAGATTCGCGGGCATGATCTGACTTTAGTCCGCTCAGGCAGCATCGGCGCGGTGTGTGATGAGAGATACTAAAAGTCAATCCTCTTCGACAGACACAGGAACCGCATGACCGGCACCTCTTCCCTCGCGCCTGAACCCCTCGACGTCGTAGTTGTCGGTGAGGCGTTGATCGACATCGTGCAGTCTGCCGATGGGCAGGTGGAGTATCCCGGCGGCTCGCCGGCCAATGTCGCCTTCGGTCTGGGCCGATTGGACGTCAAGACCGGACTGCTGACAGCGATTGGCCGCGATGCCAGGGGTGACGCCATCGCTTCGCATCTGCACAGTGCGGGCGTGGTGCTGTTGCCCGGTTCCATGTCTGCGGGCAAGACCGCGACGGCGACAGCCCGGATAGCTGCGGACGGTTCAGCTGACTACACCTTCGACATTGACTGGGCCTTGGCGCCTCTTGCCCTCCCTTACGCTCCGAGGATCCTGCACACGGGATCCATCGCCACGTTCCTGGAGCCCGGCGCAAGCGTGGTGCGGAGCTTGCTGGAGCAGGCGCAGGGTGGGTGCATGGTGACGTACGACCCGAACATCCGCGCCGACCTCCTCGGAAGCCACCAGGAGGCCCTGGCGCTCTTCGAGGAAATAGTCCCGCTGACCGACGTCGTGAAGCTCAGCGGCACCGATGCCCGCTGGCTGTACCCGGGCAAGGCGCTTGAGGAGACTGCGAACCACCTCCTTTCACTGGGCACCGGGTTGGTTGTAGTGACACAGGGAGTCAAGGGCTCACTCATGGCTACGCGGCACATACAGCTCAACGTACCGGCCGTCCCGGCCACAGTGGCGGACACTATTGGCGCGGGCGATTCCTATATGGCAGCGCTGATCATGGGGCTGCTCCTGCGGGGAAGCGACGGACTGGCGCCCACCGTCATGGAGCGGATCGGCACCATTGCCTCCATGGCGGCCTCCATCGCCGTCGGCCGCCCTGGTGCCAATCCGCCCACACACCGCGAACTTTTGGTGGGAATGGCCCGCTAACGGAGCGGCTGGCGCGTCCGGCGCCGGGTCAGGCCCACGCCGATCAGGCACACCACGCCACCGATCAGCCCCCAGATGGTGGGGACTTCCTGTAGCACTGCCCACGAAATCACAATGGTGGTACCCGGAACCAGGTACGTGGTGGCGGCGAGCTTTCCGGCCGAGATGAGGGACAAAGCGTACGCCCAGGTGGTGAAAGCGATGGCCGTCGGAAAGATCCCCAAGTAGACCAGGCCGAGCGTTGCCGGGAGCGGCGCCGCCTGGACTTCGGAAATCAGCTGCCCGGTCCACGGCAGGCAGCAGATGGCGCCCACCATGATGCCGAACCACGTTGCCTGCCCTGCGGTGAACTTACGGAGCACGGGTTTCTGGAGGATCGCGCTCACCGAGGCGAGCACAGCGGCAAGCAAGCACAACAGCACGCCGGCGACGTCCGCCGTCGAGCGTTGTCCGGAACCCAGCGCGATCATCGCAACGCCACAGAACGCCACCCCGCTGCCGATCAGCAGCCAGCGGGGAAAGCCCTCCTTGAGGAAGATCCCGGCAAGGATCGCGATCAGGATCGGGGAGACGTTGATCAGCATGGCGCTGGTGCCGGCATCGAGCATGTGTTCCGCCGCGTTCAGGGCCACGTTGTAACCACCGAACCACATCACTCCGTAGGCCACGATCGGCAACCACTCCCGGCCGCTCGGCCACACCTTCAGCGTCGGCAGCACCACGATTCCAAGCACGACGGCGGCAACTGCCAAACGTCCCAGCGTCAAGGATCCGGGGGAGAAGCTGGGGCCGACGGCGCGGATGCCCACGAACGCCGAAGCCCAAAGGATCACGGTGACGATCACGGCGGCGATGCCGAGCTTGCTCATGGCTGCTCCGGGCGCAGGGGTGGTGCGCTGGGGCAGGTCCGGGGAAGGCTGGCTGGGTTCGGCCGGGGAAGTGGTTGTCATAGAGCCAAATCTATCCGCCATGCTCCGGGCGCGGCTGGCGGTTTTCGGACGCGTCAGGGCAAGATCCTGCCAATGTTTGCGGACCACCTCCGGAGAGCGGGTGCGGTTGATGTGGTGCGCGTTGCCGAGGGGTGAGCTTTCGACTCTTTGGGTGCGTTGCCGAGGGCTGAGCTTTCGACTCTTTGGGTGCGCTTTTAGAGGTGAGATCACGCCCCTCGACGGAACCCAAGCTGGTAGCCCTGGACGGCCAGCAGACCTCGATTTGGGAATATCGCCATCTATGCTCTAAAGTTTTAGAGTCCAGTTCGGACG
The DNA here is from genome assembly GCF_017357425.1 of Arthrobacter sp. D5-1. Lineage (NCBI taxonomy): Bacteria > Bacillati > Actinomycetota > Actinomycetes > Micrococcales > Micrococcaceae > Arthrobacter > Arthrobacter sp. D5-1. The sequence goes on from NZ_CP014571.1 coordinate 558,014, forward strand.
AGCGAGACACGGAAAGAACGCGTAAAGCGTCGCTTTTCTTTTGCGAAATCCGAATTGAGTTCAGGCCCCCATCGTCTAGCGGCCTAGGACACCGCCCTTTCACGGCGGCGGCACGGGTTCGAATCCCGTTGGGGGTACGCAAGGAAGTGGTAAACCGGATGAAAAAAGTCTGGTAAGCTAGAAGCCTTGAAAAAAACGCGGTAGAGATACTGCAAACGCAAGGCCCTGTAGCGCAGTTGGTTAGCGCGCCGCCCTGTCACGGCGGAGGTCGCGGGTTCAAGTCCCGTCAGGGTCGCTCTGAGCGCCGGAGAAATTCGGTTCTCAAGGTGACATGTCACCTAGGCTCTGTAGCTCAGTTGGTAGAGCGTTCGACTGAAAATCGAAAGGTCACCGGATCGACGCCGGTCGGAGCCACCACTGGGAAGCATCAGTTCTTTGGAACTGGTGCTTTTCTTCTTTAACCCGATGAGCGAGTGCGTGTACCGGTGCCACCCACTTTGATTCGCCTTGATTCGTCGCAGAAGCCGACGCACCGTAATTCTCAGCGTGTCAAAGGTCATAGCCGCTCAAAGTAAGTCGAGACGGCACGAAGACTGCCCTCTACCTCCGCCCACGCGCTTCGCACACTCACTTTATTAGTCGGTGTTCGCGCCTGGGCAGCCCCAGGAGTTGGGGTTTTCCTGGCAGGTGTCGGCGACGAGTGCTCTTTCTGTTTTCCAGACGTGGATGGTTTTGGCCGGCGTGGTGATGTGGAGGGTTCCGTTGATGGGTAGGGGTGGGCCGTTGTTGACGGAGTAGGTGCCGGTGAAGCTGGTGGTGAGGGTGGCCTGATAGTTGCCGGTTTCGGTGTAGATGTGGCTGGTGCGGGTCTCGCTGCTGAGCCAGTCGGTTTCGGGGATGGAGTAGCCGGCCACCGGGGTGGGGCCGAGCGCGGTGCCGTCGCCGAAGGTGTAGGTGTAGTTGGCCGGTGTTGCGGTGAGGTGGACTGCTTGGCCGAGGATGGTGATGTCGAAGCCTTGTTCTGCGGTGGTGGTGTAGAAGTTGGTGGGTCCGCCTTTGAGGGTGTGCGGGAACGGTTGGGCTTCGAGGGTTCCTGGGTTGACGGGTAGTTGTTGGAAGTCGGTCAGGATGCGGGCGGCGATGTTGGCCAGGACGTTCTCGGGCTGGGCGTCGTAGAGACAGGTGGGTCCGCTGACCGGGATCCAGTCTGTCCAGCCTGGGTTGGTAATGGCTTTGGGGGCTTCCTTCCAGATGACCGGGGTGCCTGTTTCGCTGTTGGATGCGGTGGCTGGACACTCGAGGGCATCGCAACCGGGGTCCTTGGTGTCGGGCCCATCGGCACGGCAATGAACATCGGCCATGTACTGATTTGGATCCTCCGTGGCGGCAGGCGAACCCAGATTCATTGAGGGCCTACCGGTTACTGGATCGATGGTGAACTTTGCGTTGATATTAATGGCCGTGTCGTGTTTTCCGATGCTGACTCGAGGTTCATCTTTTGCAAACGCCGAGGGACCTTCGAGAACAGCGTGCGCGGTTATGGCGGCGAGGAAGACATGGCTCCATCCAAATGGCTTCACAGCTAACCGACAATCAGTCCGTTGTCGGTGACCTGCCACTTGCCGTCCCGATAGCTGAGCATGACCGCCTCGGCAGTGTTGTACGCGGGCGTCATTTCCTGCCCCGAGCTACCGTCTGCATCGAAGTACTGAATGCGCTCTTGGAGCACCTGCACTTTTGCCGACTGTTGGTCTGACGCCTCTTTCCAGAGGACTTCTATGACCGGAGTGGTTATCCGGCCGCCCACTACCCAGCGCCCATTTATGTAATTGAGCTCTACAGCCTTCTTGTACGCAGCGCCCGACTCTGTAGTTGTGTCTGTGGACGCTATCCATGCAGTTAGGTCGCCAGTTTCTGTTGCGTAGGAGTACGTCGCGTACCAGTACCCAATGAACGCTTCCAGCCCCGCCTTCGAGTACTCCTTCGCCAACTCGGGCATCACGGGGACCGGCACGTTCTGCGCTTTTCCTTTGGCATCCGCGGGTTTGTACACGGCGGACGCTGGCGGGCTACCCGGGGTGCCCGGAGTAGCCGAAGCTGCCGGAGCGGCAGTGCTTATTGTGGGAGACGCCGTCGTCGAGCCTGTTTCGGAGGGTGGGCCGCTGGGCGTAGAGGCGCCTTGGCAACCCGTGAGGAGAAGGGCCAGGACTACAAGAAAAGTGGCAAACGATAGGCGTGGCATGACAGGCTCCCCAGCAGCTGTTTTGGCGGTGTGTCGGCCAGTCTAGGTGGGGCAATGGAGCCCAAGACAGTCACGAATGGGGCGTTGTGGATAACCCTGCTCCGTTCACAGCAGGGCGCTGGGCCTATTCTGACCTCACCGGCCCTTCTCGCTGCCACCCTCACGCTCAGTGCCTGTTCGATGCCGGCACCTCTTGCGCGGTCGTCACCCAATGCGTCGTCGGCGGCTCCGGCTGCGGAAGTGGGCACCAGCTCTGCCCCAACCACAGTTGGCGGGGCTGTGGGCGGCAACCCGGAGGACATCGAAAAAGCTAAGCAGGAACCGTCCCGGACGCAGGGCAAAGTGCGGGAAGAGTTGAAGGCGTCTGTCGAAAAGTTGAGGGCCTTCACGGAGGCAGCCGGCTCGGACCTCAGCAAGTATGGTGACGGGCAGTTCGAAGAGCTGATGAAGCCTATCCAGGACTGGATGGAAAGAACTGCCAGTAGTCGCCGCCGCGCGCACTCCCTTCTCTCCGACGCTTCTCCCAAAGCGTCGGAGCTAGACGCTAGGGTGGTACTCAAGAGAAGGGGAGTGCTCCATGGAAGACCAGAACGTGCAGCTTGATCCTGTGCCCGGGGGCGAGATCCTGGGTACTGGACGCACCATCATCTCCGAGGCGGCGGTTGCCAAGGTTGCCGGCATTGCGGCCCGCACGGTACCGGGCGTCTACTCGTTGGGTTCGGGTCCGTCCCGTGCGCTCGGTGCGATCCGCGACGCCGTCGGGAGTTCCGACCACGCAGCAGGCGTGCGCGCGGAAGTCGGCGAGACCCAAGTAGCCGTGGACATCAATCTCGTTGCCCTCTACGGGCACCCCCTGCACACTGTTGCCAACCAGGTCCGGAGTGCCGTTTTCCGCGCTGTTGAAGAACTTGTGGGCCTCCAGGTCATTGAGGTCAACATCGAGATCAATGACGTCTACGTGGCTCCGCCGGTCAAACCTGCGGGAAGCAAGCCAGCCGTCATGGAAAGGGAGGTACTCCAGTGAGCATGACCGTTGTTGGAATCGCGATCGGCGCCTTCGTAGCATTCATGTCCCTTTCCTTTGGACTGTGGGGATTCCTGATCTCACTGCTCTTCATGGGCATCGGAGCGCTGCTCGGCAGGGCCGCCGACGGAAAACTGGATCTCCGCAGCGTCCTGGACGCCATTACGGGCCGGCGCTCTTCGTCATGAGCGTGGCTGAGGCTGTGGACTCCACCAGCAGCCTGGCCGGCCACAACCGGATCAGTACCCAGGCTTTGACATCCTTGGCGCGCGCCGCCGCCTCCGAGGCTCTCGGCGTTGAGGCCCATGACATCCGCGCTGATTGGGCGGACGACGACGGCCTGCTGGCTTTGTCGATCGTGGCACCCATCAGCATCCCGGCTTTGACCGAGGTCCTGCGGGACCCGTCGCGCGTCCAAGGCTTCGGCGGCTCCATCTGGGACCGTGCAGTTGCTGCCAAGGCCGCTGTTCTTGAAACGGTCACACGACTCAGCGGATCCCAGTTAAGCAGGGTGGACATCAGGATCAGCGGAGCCCACATCACGGAGGGAGGCCGCGTTCAGTGACACAGGACCAGGAAACCCAGGACCGTAAAACCCGGGATCAGCAAGCTCAGTTGGAGGGATTTGCAGGAGCTGGACCGGTGGCCGGCGAAGACCCCGAAATGAGCCGAATCCTGCGCCGTGAAACCCACTCTTCCCGGGCCGCTGCTGCCGCCATTGCCGCCGTCCTGGTCATCGTTCTCTGCCTCTATGCCCTGCTCGAGGCAGGCGTGCGGGCAATCGGTCAACCACCGTGGCTGATCGATCCCACCACTGCGGCTGGGCGCATCATCGCTCTCCCTGAAGGTATTTCCCCACTGTTGCTTGGTGCCAGTGGCGCCGTAGTTGCCATGGTGGGATTGTTCTTCTTCCTGCTCGCAGTGTTGCCCGGCAGGCGTGCCCGTCATCTGCTCAGGGACGCGCGTACCGCCGTCGTGGTTGATGACGAAGTACTCGCCTCAGCGCTGGCACGTCGGGCACGAACTGCTGCGAACGTTACCCAGGAACAGGTCATGGTGATCGTTTCCCGGCAGCTGGTGGTGGTCAATGTGAGGCCTACGTCTGGCAGCCGGGTGAGCGAGGAGGCGGTGCTGGCAGCTGTGCAAGCGGAACTTGAAGAGATGTCTCCCGTACCGATGCCTTCTGTGCGGGTCAACCTGGCGTCGTCGGGGGTGATTGGCGCGTGAACGGAACACCGCGGGCTCTTAACCGTGTGCTGTTGTTCATCATCGGAGCGAAACTCCTGGCCGTAGGAGTGCTTCTCCTGCTGCTGGCCACCGTGCCCGCGGTCGCGGCTTGGTGGCATGGCTGGTCCGCCGCTGCCTGGGCAGGGATGGAAAATGCCTTCCGCCAAACGCGCTTCCCCGGTCGTGAGGAAAGCTGGTTGTGGATTGTGGCCGGGGCCGTCCTGGTGGCCATCATCATCGCCATGATCGCCTGGCTCTCGCAGCAAGGTAAGGGCCGGGCCAACCTCCTGGTCGCCAGCGATGACGACAGCCACATCAACGGAGAAGTACGGATCGGTGGCGGCGTCGCCGAGCAAGCGCTGCGGGCGGCACTCGCTGGGAGGACCGACCTCGCGGCCGCCTCGGTGGCAACCTATGAGGTACGGGGAAGGCCAGGCCTGCGCATCCGCATTCAACCCAGGCAAGGAGTTGCGCCGCACCTACTGGCCGCTGAGATATCACAGCTGGTTGAAGCATTGGACCTGGTCATCGGCCAAAAAACCCCAGTGCTGGTACATATGGTTTCCGGTGCCCGGTCCAGGTTTACCAAGGCGGAGCGGGTCCGCTGATATTGCAGAATGCAACCCCAAGCCCATAAGTTGAATCCAAGGGGGAAAACCTCCATTGGCACGCTACGTCACATATCCGACCGTAAAGAGGAGAACACCATGAGTGAAGAGACCACGGGAGCCGAAGCGGTGAACGGCGCAGCAGGAAACGCCAAGGATACGGCAGGTCAAGTGCTTGGGAATGCCAAGGAATTCGCGGGTGAAGCTGTAGAGAACGTCAAGGAATTCGCCGGTGATGCTGCTGGTAATGTTAAGGAATTCGCAGGTGACGCTGCTGAAAATGTCAAAGAATTCTTCTCCGGCGATGTGGGAGAAAACGCCAAGGAATTAGCGGGGGACGTCGCGGAGAAATCCAAGGAAATTGCCGGAGATGTCGCCGAAAACGTCAAAGAACTGGGTTCGAAAATTGCCGGTTTGCTGAAGGGCGACAAGTAGCAATTCCACAAACGGGATGGCAGTTCGCAGCCGCCGCGGAATTCCGCGCGGAAGTGGACTGCCATCACGCTGTTCGGGTCCAACGGCCGGTTCGAACCTGGCAACCCGGCACGAACCTAGTAACCTGAGGTCCTTACGCTATGGACGGGAGAGCGCAGTGGCTGGAACAACGGTGCTCGACACCACGGTGGCCGGGCTCATGGCCGAGTTGGCGGCGCTGGAAGAGCCCCGTGCGCGGGAAATCAACGAAAAACACGGCGACGACCACGGGGTGAACCTCAGCAAGTTGCGCGCCGTCGCGAAGCGACTGAAAACGCAGCAGGAGCTATCGCGTGAATTGTGGGCCACGGGTGACACCGCGGCCAGGCTTTTGTCCCTGCTGATCTGCCGTCCCAAGGCCTTTGAGCGGGACGAGTTGGATAGCATGCTCCGGGAAGCACGGACCCCCAAGGTGCACGACTGGCTGGTGAATTACGTTGTCAAAAAGAGTCCGCACTCCGAAGCGCTGAGGGTGGCCTGGTTTGCCGACGCCGATCCTGTGGTGGCCAGCGCTGGGTGGGCACTGACATCGGAACGTGTTGTTAAGAAGCCAGACGGACTGGACACTGTGGTCCTGCTGGACATTATCGAGGCCACCATGAAGGACTCGCCGGACCGGCTCCAGTGGGCCATGAACCAATGCCTTGCCATGATCGGGATTGAATTTCCGGAACACCGGGCCAGGGCCCTGGACATCGGTGAGCGTTTGGAGGTCCTGAAGGACTATCCCACGCCGCCCAACTGCACCTCACCGTTTGCGCCCAGCTGGATCAACGAGATGGTACGGCGCCAGGCTGGTAAATGAGCCAGACCGGTAAATGAGGCGGCCCGAATTCAGCCAGACCGGTAAATGAGGCGGCCCGAATTCAGCCTCTGTTACGGTGCATCATCCGGTACGTGAGCTCAGCGAGGAGTTCTTCGTCGGAAAGGTGAGACGCCCGGGCAATGGGAGCTGCAGGGACGGCGACGCGCGGAGGTCCCTGCCGTGGTTCGTCTCCCGAGCGCATGTCGTCGGGAGTGATCATTTCCGGAGCAAACGTCGATTTTCCCTTGAGGACCTCTGAGACGGACCCTGCACGCCATCCCAGCGCATGCTCAAGCTTGCGCTGGTTGATTTCCTGGGTGCGCCGCGTTCCTGATTCCAGGGTCCGGACGGTCTTGATGGCGGTACCTGCCTGCTTGGCCAACTGAACCTGGCTTAATCCCTGGGCCAAGCGTTCTTCTTTGATCAATCGGCCGATGGTCTGCAGTGCTTCAAGTTCATCCACACTTCCTATTTTTCCATAGGCAACATTGGGTAACCAAATCGAAACCGGCTCTGCCCGGCAGGGGTGACCACTCAAATGCCCCTTAACAGAGCCTCGCGGCAGCCTTCCCTTCGAGATCGGCAGGTTACTTGGTATCGATGCGGTTACGTGGCTCTTCGCGGTTGATGGTGAAACAGGTTCCGTGTCTTGAAATCTGAAGGGCTCGTAGCCCTGCTGTGATGGATGTTCTCTACGCATTCATCAAGAGTCAGGAGCTACGAGCCTTGAACGAGCCTACTTCGCCGCGCCCCGATGCTGCCACCGCCATTTTCAACCTGCCCGACTACCGGGTCACCGGCACCGAGGTCCTCGCCTTCGGGCAGCGACGGATCCGCGTCGTGGCCACCGCCGAGGCCGGCTGCCCGTCCTGCGGCGTGATCAGCACCCGCGTGCATTCACGCCGGTCACAACGCCTGCGTGACATCCCTGTCGCCGGCCCGGTCGAAGTGGTCTGGGCCAAGCGGAGGTTCTTCTGCGATGAGTACCTGTGCCCCCGCCGGACATTCACCGAGGAGACAGCCGAGGTACCGCGCCGGGCACGGTCCACCCGCCGGCTCCGTGAGGCCCTGGTGGCCGCCGTGATCGGTTCCGGGAGGGCCGCCGCCGAGGCTGCCTCTTCATTCGGTGTCTCGTGGTGGCTTGTCCAGCGGGCACTGGATTCCGCGGCGCTGACGCTGCCCGATGTCGATGCCCTGGCACCGCGGATGCTCGGCATCGATGAACACCGCTACCGGTCCGTGCGGTTCTTCCGCGACCCTGCCACGAAGGCCTGGAAACGCTACGAACCCTGGATGACCACCATCGTCGATCTCGACACCGGACAAGTCCTCGGGATCGTTGACGGCCGCGACAGCGAGGGGGTAGGAGACTGGCTGTTCGCCCGCCCGCTTCAGTGGCGGCTGGGCGTGCAGGTCGTTGCCATCGACCCCTCGGCGGCGTTCCGCAAGGCCCTGCGGATGTGGCTTCCACGCACCGCTGTCTCAGTCGACGCGTTCCACCTGGTCAAGCTCGGCAACGACATGCTCACCGAAGTCCGGCAACGACTCACCCAGCAGACCCATGGTCGGCGGGGGCGCTCCATCGATCCGGTCTGGGCCAACCGGCGACTGCTCCTGCGCGCCGGGGACACGCTCTCGGATCGGGCCCGGGACAGGCTCAGCAACGTGTTCGCGACCGACGATGTCACCGGGAAGCTGCAGGCCGCGTGGCTGGTCAAGGAACAGCTCCGGGCCCTGCTGACTACCGGCTCTCTTGCCGACGCTGCCGCCGCGAAGGACCGGCTGCAGGTCCTGGTCGAGCGAGCCGCGCAGCCGGAGACGAACCGGCTGTGGCGCACAATCTGCCGGTGGTGGAAAGAGATCGAAGTCCTCATTGTCACCGGTGCGACAACCGCGAAAGTGGAAGCCAACAACACCGCGATAAAACACATAAAGAGGACGGGTCGGGGATTCACCAACGCACGCAACTACAAAACCCGTATCCTGTTGCGCAGTGCCGCCAGAACAGCGGCATGAACATCCCTCACGGCAGAACGTTCACCACGAACCGTGAAGAGCCGGTTACGTTCGGTGTAAGCGCTTGCATTTTGGCGCCCGTTCTAGCTAGTGTGAGCGTCACCACATCAATTGCGCCGCCGAATCACTTGTACTCAGCGAGGAGTCTTTAGCATGAAGAAAACCAAGTACCTGCTACCGGTCGCAGCCGCCGGTGTTCTGGCACTTACCCTTTCCGCCTGTAGCGGAGATGGAGGCGGCGGGGGATCAACCGCAGGCTCGGATGATTGCTCCGCTTACGAAAGCTACGGAAAGCACGACGGCAAGACGGTCTCCGTCTATTCGACGATCGTAGACATTGAGGCAACCAACCTCGAGGAATCCTGGAAGCAGTTCGAAGACTGCACCGGCATCACCATCAAGTACGAGGGCAGCAAGGAATTCGAAACGCAGATCGGCGTTCGTGCCCAGTCCGGTACCGCCCCCGATGTCGGGATCTTCCCGCAGCCCGGCCTCCTTGCCACCCAGGCCCGGGCCGGCTACCTGAAGCCCGCTCCGCAGACCGTTTCCGACCTCGTGGACAAGAACTGGTCCCCGGACTGGAAGAAGTACGGCACCGTTGACGGCAAGTTCTACGCCGCTCCGATGCTGGCCAACGTCAAGGGTTTTGTTTGGTATGCGCCCAAGACCTTCAAGGACAAGGGCTGGGAAGTCCCCAAGACCTGGGACGAAATGATCGAACTGTCCAAGAAGATCGCCGCGGATGACAAGAACATGAAACCGTGGTGCGCTGGTTTCGAATCCGGTGAGGCTACGGGTTGGCCCGGCACGGACTGGATCGAGGACGTGGTTCTGCGCGAACACGGCCCCGAGGTCTACGACCAGTGGATTACCCATCAGATTCCGTTCAACGACCCCAAGATCGTCGATTCCTTCAACAAGGCCGGCGACATCCTGCTCAACCAGGACATGGTTAACGGCGGCTTCGGTGACGTCCGTTCGATCCTGAGCACCGGTTTTGCCCAGGCCGGCCAGCCGGTCCTTGACGGCACCTGCGCCATGCACCACCAGGCCAACTTCCAGGCCGCCAACTGGCCTGCAGGAACCAATGTTGCTGAAGATGGCGATGTCTGGGCCTTCATCACTCCGCCGATCGACGAAAGCAAGGGCAAAGCAGTCACCGGTGGCGGCGAAATGGTGGGCGCCTACAAGGACACCCCTGAGGTCCAGTCCTTCCTGGCATACCTGGCCAGTGCCGACTTCGCCAACAACCGTGTCAAGCTCGGCGGCGTGGTCAGTGCCAACAAGGGCCTGGATCCCGCCAACGCCCAGTCCGACCTCGACAAGCTGACTGTCCAGATCCTCCAGGACCCGGACACCGTCTTCCGTTTCGACGGCTCGGACCTGATGCCGAGTGCCGTAGGTTCCAACTCCTTCTGGAAGGGCATTGTGCAGTGGATCAACGGCACGTCCTCCCAGGAGGTTGCCAACAGCATCGAATCCAGCTGGCCTAAGAGCTAACTCCCAAAGTGCTGCCTCCCCTGGCTGGTTTGCCCAGCCGGGGAGGCAGTGCTTTTCCCGGTACTTAGTGATTCACTCACGCCCCGGAGGTTGGGTATGGAATTTATTGGAGAAAAACTCCTACAAGTAGTGATAGCCCTGGCGATATTCGCAGCGGTCATCGGCCTCATCATGTTGCTGGTGGACAGGGCTCCTAAATCAGTCAAAGACAAGGTCACGGTGGCAGGCTTCCTTGCTCCTGCCGCCATCCTTATGCTCGTGGGCCTGGTCTATCCGGCCATCCGCACGTCAATGCTCGCTTTTACGGACGCCGGCGGAAATGCCAACGGATTCGACAACTTTGTGTGGATGTTCACGCAGCCCGAGGCTCTGACCACGCTCCGGAACACGGTCATCTGGACAGTCCTGGTTCCGCTGCTGTCGACGAGCTTTGGCCTTGCCTACGCTGTGTTCATTGACAAGGCCCGCGGCGAGCGGGTGCTGAAGTCGCTGGTCTTCATGCCGATGGCAATTTCCTTCGTGGGTGCCGGCATCATTTGGAAGCTCGTGTACGACTACCGTGGTCCCAACATCGAGCAGACCGGTGTCATTAACTTCTTCAGGGTTGCCTTGGGGATGGATCCCAAGCAGTTCCTGCTGGATGCCCCGGAAAACACCATCTTCCTCATCATCGTGATGGTCTGGATCCAGACCGGTTTTGCCATGGTGATCTTGTCCGCGGCCATCAAGGGTGTTCCGGTGGAACTCATCGAGGCAGCCCGCTTGGATGGTGCCAACGCATGGCAGCAGTTCCGCAACGTCACCATTCCCGGCATCCGTGGAGCCCTGGTGGTGGTGCTGACCACCATTACCATCGCCACTCTGAAGGTCTTCGACATTGTCCGGACCATGACCGCCGGAAACTACGACACGTCCGTGGTCGCCAACGAAATGTACACGCAGGCCTTCCGCGCCGGTGAGCCGGGACGTGGTGCCGCTTTGGCCCTGATCCTGTTCCTCATGGTGCTGCCCATCGTCGTGTACAACGCTCGAGTCCTTCGCAAGCAAAGGGAGATCCATTGACAGCCACGCCAGCCCCGAAAGAGGCCTCGAAGGCCACCCGGCAGCGTCCTGGATCCGACCCCACAGAGGACGCCCAGCCGATCATGCGGCGCGTCAAGACCAAGCTCACCTCCAAGTGGGCAACGGCGGCAGCGGTCATTATCGCCGTCGTATGGTCTGTGCCGACGTTCGGCCTCTTTGTCACCTCGTTCCGTCCTGCCGCCAAGCAGGTCGGTCCCCGGTCCGACGGCTGGTGGAATGCCTTCGTCGACTGGCAGTTCACGTTCAAGAACTACGCCGACGTCCTGACCCCGGCGGGTTCGCAGTCAGCCAACCTTTCCCAGTACTTCGTCAACTCCATAGCGATCGTCATCCCGGTCACCATCTTCGTGCTGGTGCTGGCATCCATGGCCGCCTATGTGTTCGCTTGGGGAAAGTTCAAGGGCCGCGATGCGTTGTTCATCTTCGTCTTCGCCCTGCAGATCATTCCGCTCCAGATGGCGCTGATTCCGCTCCTGCAGTTCTTCACGCAGACCTTGCAACTCCCGGCTGGTTCATACGCGCAGCTGTGGATCGCCCACACCATGTTCGGCCTTCCGCTGGGCATCTTCCTGCTCCACAACTTCATCTCCGAAATTCCCGGTGAAGTCATCGAGGCAGCAAGGGTGGACGGTGCCGGACACAGCACCATCTTCTGGCGGATTATCCTGCCGCTCTCCGTTCCGGCGCTTGCCTCGCTGGCGATCTTCCAATTCCTGTGGGTCTGGAATGACCTCCTGGTGGCGTTGGTGTTCTCCGGTGGCACGGCGGACGTTGCTCCGATTACGCAGCGCTTGGCGGAGCTCTCGGGTACCCGCGGAGCCAGGGACTACCTGAACCCGGCGGCCGCCTTTGTCTCCATCATTGTCCCGCTGCTGGTCTTCTTCGGCTTGCAGCGCTACTTTGTGCGCGGCCTGCTGTCCGGCGGCCTTAAGGGCTAGAAATTTGAAGCTTCGGTTACGCAGCGCATTACGCGGCTGCGTAACCGAGGGCTTCAAACCACAAACAGACACTTAAGGTATAGGCGGAGCAACGGCGGCCGGAGAGGGGAGCCTGTGTCAAAAACAACGGGTAGATCCCAACGCGGTGGCCATACCGGCGTCAGTATTGAGGACGTCGCTGCAGCTGCCGGAGTCTCGACGGCCACCGTCTCACGGGCCGTGCGGGGGTTACCTCGGGTTTCTCCGGCCACTCGCGAAAGAATCCTCGAAGTAGCCAGTTCACTCGGGTATGTGGCGTCGTCGTCAGCGTCAGGCCTGGCCACCGGCCGTACGCGCACCATCGGTGTGCTGGCCCCTTTCGTGAGCCGTTGGTTCTTCTCAAAGGCCATCGAGGGTGCGGACCGTGAGCTGCATTCCCGCAAGTACAATCTCTCGCTGTTCAACCTGGGGGGCCACGGGAGCAACCGTGAGCGGCTCTTCAGTTCCACCATGGTCTACAAACAAATCGACGCCCTGTTGGTGCTGTGCATGTCCTTGACCGCGGAAGAGCTGGAACACCTCCACAAGATCGATATCCCGCTGGTTGTGGTGGGCGGGCACGTTGAGGATTGTGCGTACATCGGCATCAACGATTACGACGCCGCGTCCACCGCAGTGCGGCACCTCCTGGACCTGGGCCACAAGGACATCGCCCTGCTCCACGGCGACGACGAAACGGACCTGAACTTCGACGTACCCCGCGTGCGTATCCGCGCCTTCCAGGAAGTCATGACCGACGCCGGACTGGAGGTCCGGCCCGAATGGGACCAATGGGGCGATTTCACCGTTGCCAGCGGCCAGCAGGCCTTCAACCGGCTATGGAACCAGCCCGGACGCAAACCGACAGCTATTTTCTGTTCGTCGGACGAGATGGCGATGGGCGTCATTTTTGAGGCCGGCCGCCACGGCGTCAGGGTGCCTCAAGACCTCTCAGTGATCGGCATTGATGATCACGATTTCTCGGCCTCCATTGGCCTGACTACAGTGGGCCAGCGCCCCGACAACCAGGCCGAACTCGCCACGAAAATGCTGCTGGACGAGTTGGACGGCAACCCGGAAGCCGTGCATTCGGAAGTGGCTCCCCACGAGCTGATCGTGCGCGAGACAACCGCCCCACCCGGCGCATAAAGCCGCCGGCTAGGAGGCCCGCGCCAGCTGCCGGATGGGGATCCAGCGCGAGGCGAGCCTCCGGTATGCAGCGGCCGCACCGGTCATGTCGCCCTCGGCGAGGCATTCGATGCCCAACCGCACGTCCATGGGGGACTCGTCCGGATACACCTTGTCTGCCACTGCGCCGTAGTCCAGCTCCACCATGGACTGGATATGAAAGAGTTCCAGCCATTCGGTGAGCTGCGTCAGGTCATCCAACATGTCCAGGTCCGGCGCAGCCAAAGCCAAGTGGGCCACGGCGAAGCGTGCACGGTCCAGGGCCTCCGTGAGGGGAGTCCACACCCGGACGGTGAGAATGCGCCCTTCAGCCTCCACTACGTCCTTGCGGTCCGACTCGGCGAAGAGCGAGAACCAGCTGAACGGGATACCCCACGTTGAGGCCCGGGTATGGACGCGCTTTGCATCTTCCCCGGCATTGATTCGATCGATTCTGACCTGGTGCTTGTCACGTTGCGAGACGGGAATGAGGAGGTCGGCCAAGGGACTGTGCACACCGTCCATGAGCGCGTTGGCTGCCAAGCCAGCCCGAATCACCAGTTGGCTGGGGCAGTAAAGCAACCGTCCGGCGTCGTGCCCTTCCTGGGCCGATGCCGCACTGTGGTGGGACGCGGCAGCTCCGTCCGCCGCGGCTGCTTGGTCTGTTCCAGCTTCGTCCGGCGTTGCCGCGTGACGTCCGGTGGGAACCCGCGTCATGCGCACCAGGTCGGTGCTGCCGGTGGGGAACGGGTCGCCGCCGGAACGTGTGATGCGGCCCAGCGAGGCTTGCAGCTCCGCATTTTCGACGGCGGCCCGGGAACCACTCTTGCTGCCCTTCGCCACGAGCTGGCGCTGCTGTTCGGGCGGGAACGCTTCGAGGGGCTCGTAAATGCGCAGCGATGAAGAGAAGGGCAGCCCTGCCTGGCCCCGATACAGGTTTCCAGTCATATCAGCTGCCCCTTTCGTTAGTGATGTGTACTCAGTTTGCGAGCTCCACGATCACGGGAGCGTGGTCCGAAGCGCCCTTGCCCTTGCGTTCCTCGCGGTCAATGGAGGCGCCGGTGACCCGCGAAGCCAGTGCCGGGGATGCGAGGCAGAAGTCGATCCGCATGCCTTCCTTCTTGGGGAAGCGCAGCTGCGTGTAGTCCCAGTAGGTGTACACGCCGGGGCCCGGAGTGTAGGGACGGACGACGTCGGTAAATCCTGCGGCTTCGAACGCGTGGAAGGCGGCGCGCTCTGGTTCGGAGACGTGGGTGTAGTTGTTGGTGCGGAACAGTTCGATGTCCCACACGTCGTCGTCGAACGGGGCAATGTTCCAGTCACCCATGAGGGCGATCTGCGCAGTGGGATCGGACTTGACCCATTCAGCGGCATGGCCCTGAAGGACATCCAGCCATTTGATCTTGTACGGCATGTGTTCGTCGTCCAGGGAACGGCCGTTGGGGACGTAGAGGCTCCAGATGCGGATGCCGCCGCAGGTAGCGGCGATGGCGCGGGCTTCCTGCGCGGGATCTTTGCCGGCCTTGCCGAACGCAGGCTGGTCCAGGAACGTGCGTTCAACATCTTCCAGCCCCACGCGGGAGGCGATGGCAACACCGTTCCACTGGTTCACACCGAAGTGGGCAACCTCGTAGCCCATACGCTCGAAGAGCTCCCACGGGAAGTTTTCGTCCTTGCACTTGGTCTCCTGAATGGCCAGGACATCGCAGTCGCTTCGCTCAAGCCAGGCTTCAACGCGGTCTGCACGGGCGCGGAGGGAGTTCACATTCCAGGTAGCTATCTTCACAGCCACTAACTTACCGAACTTGGCGCTGAGCGCATCCCCTGACGGCTTTTTACCGCGACCTTAGTGGCCATACAGCGGCTCCGTGTTGGCCAGTTTGCGCAGCCCGATGCCGGAGGCGATGAGCAGCAGGCCCATCACCATCGCGAACCCTGCCAACATCCACACCAGGCTCAGGAAGCCCAAGCCCGGATTCACCAGCACAAAGATGCCGAAAACGGTGGTGATGAGGCCGGTCAGGAACCAGATTCCCCAGTTGCGGACGAAATTCCTGGCGGCCAGGGACAGGACGATTTGCGAGAGACCCAACACCAGGGCCCACAGCCCGATGAGGACGCCCACTGCGGCGGCCGTAATTCCCGGCCAGGCAATGGCCAGGATGCCGGCAGCAATGGAGATCAGGCCGCCCACTATGGTCCAGCGGGACCGGCCTGCGGGGTCGTAGAAGTAATGCGCCACGCTGGTGATGCCGTCAATGATCGCGAAGACCCCGAACATGACAATCACCACGAACGCCGTAGCGCTGGGCAAAGCAATAATCAACAGGCCAAAAACAATGGCGAGGACTCCCCGGACGATCAAAGCCGTTCCCGGGGTTTTGAACATTTTGCGATCCGCTGCGTCCGACATAGGGCCAGAGTAGCCAACCGCGTCTCCTACCGCATCCCCTCGCGGCGGATAGCTGTGGCGATGGCCGCTGCCCGCGTCTCGACGCCCAGTTTGGCGTAGATGTGGGCGAGGTGGGTCTTGACTGTTGCCTCCGAGATGAAGAGACGTTTTCCAAGGTCACGGTTGCTGAGGCCTTCGGTCAGCAGGCTGAGCAGTTCGGCCTCGCGCGGGGTGAGGATTTCGTCCGGGTTCCGCAGTTGTTGGAACAGCCGGGAGGCCACCGGAGCGCTCATCACACTCTTTCCCTGCACAGCTCCTCGAACCGCCGCGAAGATCTCCTCCGGGGCAGCATCCTTGAGCAGATAACCCATGGCGCCGGCGTCTACGGCACGGACGATGTCTGCGTCCGAGTCGTAGGTGGTGAACACAATGATCGCCTGCTTGGGGGTTCGCTGGCGGAGCTGTTTGATGGCTTCGATGCCGTCCATCCCGGCACCCATGGCCAGGTCCATGAGGACGACGTCCGGGGCATGCTGCTGCGCCGCTTCCAGCGCTTCCTCACCGGAGGCGGCTTCCCCGACGACGGCGATATCGGCTTGGGTGCCCAACAGCGCCGTGAGTCCGCTCCGGACTACGGTGTGGTCGTCCACGAGAAGCACGGAAATGCGGGTCACAGGGCCTCCTCCTTTGAGCCATTAGTGGGTTGTGCGGGCGGCCCGACCGGCAGCTGCGCCGCGATGATGGTGCCCTCGTCCGGCGTGCTCTCCACAGACAATTCTCCGCCCAACTGTTCCACGCGTTGCCGCATGGCCCGAAGCCCGTATCCTCCGGCTTCCGACGGCGGAGGTACCGTTCCGGGATCAAAGCCGCGGCCGTCGTCGTACACGTCCAATGTGACCGCAGACGGAAGGTACCCAAGGGTCACGCTGGCGTGGTTCGCGCGGGCATGAAGTTTGATGTTGGCCACTGCGCTCTGGGTGACGCGCAGCAGGGCGTGCCGCACCTCGGAAGGGAGAGGCCGCGGATCTCCGGTGACTTGGACGCGGATGGTCTCCACATATTGCCGTGCTGCGTGCTCCAGGGCCTCGGGGAGGGGCCCGGATTCCAGGCCGGGCGCGGAGAGTTCGTGTACCAGGCTGCGGGTATCGGCGAGGTTGCGTCGCAACAGATCCGCAGCTTTGCGCACATCCTGGTTCGAAGCAGGAGCGGGCCAGGAGCGTTGGGCTGCTTCGAGGAGGAGAAGGCTGCTGGCCAGGCCCTGGGTGACGGTGTCGTGGATTTCCCGGGAAACACGCTCGCGCTCGGCGGCGACTCCGGCTTGCCTCTCGCCGGCGGCAAGCCGTTCCTGGTCGCGCTCAATCTTGTCGTAAATCAACGTGAGCAGGGCGCCCGCGGCGAGCGGACCCAGCAGCATCGCGATGTCTGTCCAATCGCTCATCCGGAAGAGTCCGACGGCGGTGGCGGCCGCCGTCGCGCCCCCCGCCACATAGGCCGCCCACCCGCGGAAAGCGGTCCGGGTAAGGAAAAAGATAGCGAAGGAACACCACGCGAAGCTGGGGGCGGCGATGACGAGCGCCGCCCACGCCGCCACCAGGACGATCATCCACGGAATCCATAGCCGGCGAGGCTGGCCGGGTTGCCGCCGGCCACGTTCCCGTCGCCGGGCCAGCACTGCTGTGACCGTGTAAAGGACACAGACGGTTCCAGCCAACGCCACTGTCCAGAGGTTGTCGGCGGGGGAGTGCCGCATGACGTAGCGGACCGCTGAAGCGACCATCAGGACGGCGAAGCCCAGATGCACCACAGCATCGATCCGGCCATCGAAGCGAATGCTCGGCGCCGGCTGTGGAGGGGCAGTTGGCATCTTCCCATGCTAGATCCCGCGCGGGCATTGGTCTCTCCACCTTTTGGCTGATACCGATGACGGAAAGGCTGAGCCCGGGAACGGCGACCGGGCGATGTGGCGTTGAGGACGTCCGCGGAAGCATGGAGATGTACCCGATACGAACCACTGCACCCGACGCTCACCACTAGGAGAACCCCGTGAAGAAGTCCCGTAAGATGATCGCCGCCGCCGCTGCCGGAGCGCTGCTGCTCACCGGTGGTGTGACTGCCGTGGCCAACGCAGTGTCACCCGCAGCTGCGCCGGCTGCCGCACAGGCCGCCCCCGTGAAAGTTGCCGCAGAAGTACAGCCGGCACCGGAGAACGTCGTAGCCCAGAACCGTATCTCCGTGGGTGCTTCGAGCGCCGCCGTCAACGCCGCGCTCGCCAAGTGCCAGGCAGACAAACTGCCGTTCGTCACCGTGGCCCTGGTTGACCGTTTCGGCACCGTCCAGGCACTCCTTCGCGGTGACAACGCCGCCGAGCACACCATCGAAGCCGCCAAGCAGAAGGCCTACACGGCCGCAGCCTTCGGTGCTCCCACCAGCGAGCTCGCCAAGCGCATCAACGGCAACGGCCCGTCCATCGCCGACCTCCCCGGCACCCTGTTCCTGGCCGGCGGCGTCCCGCTCAAGGTCAACGGCGTGTCGGTGGCCGGCATCGGAGTCGGCGGAGCACCCGACGGCGCACTCGACGAAGCCTGCGCCACGGCCGGTGCTGAAGCCTTGGCCGCGGCAGCAAAGTAGCCTCGACGGTATGAGTTCCATGAAGGCGCGCGGCCTGGCCGGTTCGGTGATCGGTGCAAGCGTACTGGTCGCCGGGCTCATGGCTGGCTGCGCGCCGTCGCCCCCGCCGTCCGTCACAGCCAGTCCGGGCACGACGGCGGCCTTACCGTCCGGCGGTCCGGTCCCGACTCCCGCAGCCCCCCACTCGACCGCAGCGTCGACCCCAAGTCCCGGCCCGGCGTCGTCGGCTGCTGTGCCTCCCCGACTGTCACCCGAGGCCCAGAGGGAAACCGACCGACTCCTGATCCTCGCCGCGAAAGCCAATGACGCTGCGAGGGTTCGTGAACTCATCGCGGCCGGCGGAAACGTCAATGCCAAGGACGATATCCAGGACTCCGCCTTCCTCTACGCGGGTGCGGAGGGTTTCAACGAGGTCCTGCAGCTGACCTTGACCGCGGGCGCGGATGTTCGCAGCACCAACAGATACGGCGGCACGGCGCTGATCCCTGCGAGCGAGCACGGGCACACGGAAACTGTCCGGATTCTGATCGCAGCAGGTGTGCCCGTAGACCACATCAACAACCTGGGCTGGACTGCCATGCAGGAAGCCATCCTGCTCAACAACGGGGGACCGAACCAGCAGGACGTGGTCCGGCAACTTCTTGCAGCCGGTGCCAACCCAAATATCCGCGACCCCCAAGGCCGAACCGCCCTGCAGAACGCAGAGCGGCTCGGGTTTACGGAGATCGCGACGCTGATCCGGAACCGGTAACTACACGGCTTCCAGCACGCTCACGTAGTTGGCGATGCCGACGCCGCCCATGTTCTGCACGGCACCGCGCCGTGCGTTCGGAAGTTGCATGACCCCCGCAGTGCCCGTGAGTTGCATGGCCGCGATGACATGCTGCGACACGCCCGTGGCGCCCACGGGGTGTCCCTTGGCCTTGAGCCCGCCGGAGACGTTGACGGGCAGCTTCCCGTCCTTGTATACCCAACCCTCCTGGACAGCGCGCGCCCCTTCGCCGCGAGGTGTGAGCCCCATGGCCTCGTACATGATGAGCTCGGCGATGGTGAAGCAGTCGTGCACCTCGGCGAAGTCCAGGCCCTCAAGGCCCACACCAGCCATGCCCAGCGCACGCTCCCACGAAGCCCTGGTGGCGGCAAACTCGGTGGGATCCCGCTTCTCCGCGGGGAAGAAGTCGTTCGCGTGACCAAACCCGGCAAGGCGCACAGGTGCCGTAGCGCCGCCGGTCGCCGACGTTGACAGCACGACGGCGGCGGCACCGTCCGAGACCGGCGAACAGTCCGTGCGGCGCAAAGGCTCGGCCACCATGGGGTTCTTCTCGGAAATGGTCCGGCAGAATTCCTCGCCGAAGTCGCGATGCATCTGGGCGTACGGGTTGTCCATGCCGTTCCGGTGATTCTTGGCGGCAATGGAACCCAGGACATCGCCGAGGCCGCCGGGGTACTTCTCGGCGTCGATGCCGGAACCGTAGCGCTTCCCGTAATGCTTGGCCACCTCCGCGAACAGGCCCGTGAATCCTGTGGAGGACGCCTTGCCCGCCATCTCGTACGAAGCGCCCAGGAGGGCTGCCCCCACCACATCCGCTCCGGCGTCGGTCATCTTCTCTGCGCCGATCACCAGGACGTTGCGCGCGGTTCCGGCGAGGACAGCCTTGACGCCCTGCTGGAAGGCAGCCGATCCGGAAGCGCACGCGTTCTCAGTGCGGGTAGCCGGAACGTTGGCCAAGTCCGCTGAAAGCTGGAGGGCCAGGGACGACGTGAAGCCCAAAGGCTGCATGCCGGAGTTGAACTGGCCGAGGTAGATCTCGTCAATGTCCTTGGGGTCGAGTCCCGAATTCCGAATGGCTTCGCCGGCCACCTGGACGATCAGCGACTCCAAGGTGTCATCCGTGAGCTTGCCGAACTTGCTGTGTCCCCATCCAGTGAGCAGGATGTCTTTGCCGAACTGGTCTTTCAGGCTCATGCGTTGGCTCCTTCAAGCGTCTGTTCTTCAGAGGTGAGCGCTTCCGTGAACTCTGCGTCCGTCTTGCTGCGGAGCTCCTCCACCGTGACGCCCGGGGCGAGGCGGGTCAGCAGAAGGCGGGTGCCGCCGTCGTGCGTTTCTTCGATGTCAAAAACGGCGAGGTCCGTGATGATCCGGTCAACGCACCGGAGGCCCGTCAGCGGCAAAGTACATTCGCGGACGATCTTGGCCGTGCCGTCCTTGGCATTGTGCTCCGTGAGTACCACCACACGCGGTGTTCCGGCCACCAGGTCCATGGCACCGCCCATGCCCTTGACCATCTTGCCGGGGATGGTCCAGTTGGCGAGGTCGCCGGACCCGGAGACCTGCATGGCACCCAGGATGGCCACCTTCACGTGACCGCCGCGAATCATGCCGAACGAAGTAGCGGAGTCGAAGATGCTGCCGCCGGGGGTGATGGTGACGGTCTGCTTGCCTGCGTTAATAAGGTCGGCGTCTTCCTCGCCCTCATACGGGAACGGGCCCATGCCGAGCAGGCCATTCTCGCTCTGGAGGACCACCCGCACGCCGTCGGGCAGGTTGTTGGCCACCAGCGTGGGGATGCCGATGCCGAGGTTGACGTAGTCGCCGTCGTTCAGTTCTTCGGCCGCGATGGCGGCCATCTGGTCACGTGTCCATGCCATGGTGAATGCTCCTTTTGCTTCTAAACCGTGAGGGCTTCGGCACGCTGCCGGACCGTGCGCTGTTCGATGTCCTTAACCCGTGCGGTGGCCAGGACCAGCCCTTGCACGTAAACGCCGGGGGTCACAATGTGGTTGGGGTCCAGCCCGCCCGGCTGCACAATGACTTCGGCCTCGGCGATGGTGACTTTCCCGGCAGTAGCCACCACAGGGTTGAAGTTGCGGGCGGTGTAGCGGTAGATCAGGTTGCCGTCCGTGTCGGCCGTGTGGGCGTGAACCAGCGCGACGTCGGCGGTGATGGCGCGCTCGCGGACGTACGTGACGCCGTCGAACTCTTCCAGGGGCTTGCCTTCGGCAACCAAAGTTCCCACACCGGTGCGCGTGTAGAAGGCGGGGATGCCGGCGCCGCCGGCGCGGAGGCGTTCAGCCAGGGTGCCTTGCGGCGTGAATTCGACCTCGAGTTTCCCCGCAAGGTACTGCTCGGCGAAAAGTTTGTTCTCGCCCACATAGGAAGCTATGACCTTCCGGACCTGGCCGGCCTCGATCAGGACGCCTAGACCCTTGCCATCCACCCCCATGTTGTTGGAAACGATGGTGAGGTCCTTGGCACCCGATTCCCGGACGGCATCGATCAGGTCTGCGGGGATTCCGCTCAGGCCGAAGCCCCCGACGGCGATGGTCAGGCCGTCTGCCATCAGGTTCTGCAGCGCTTGGGCTGCGCTCGCGTACATGGTGGACATTCCGAACTCCTCGTCGAGCTTTAGATGGTGCGTCCACTTTGTGGACTTCGTTCACTTAAGACTGAGCCTAGGTTCCTTGAGGGATGCATGCAACGGAGCGCGGTGTTGGCTACTCATGGTGTGGACGCTAGGCTCAAGGGTGTCCATATTATGGATGAAATCTTCAGGAGGGTGCTGTGGCGGTACAAGGAGCGCAGGTTGTCGGCCGGGTGGCGCAGTTGCTGCGGCTGGTGGGCCGCAAGCCGGAAGGTATGTCCCTTGCTGGCCTGGTGCGCGAATCCGGGTTGACGCGGCCAACAGTGCACCGGCTGCTGACCTCGTTGGCTGCCGAAGGTTTGCTGGAGCACGACGCCGGCAAGTGGGTGCTGGGGCCGGAAATCTTCCTGCTGGGCTCCGTTGCTGCGGCCCGTTTTCCCATGGAAGACATTGCCCGCCCGTCGCTGCGCAGACTGGCAGCGGAAACGGGAGAGAGCGCGTTCTTCTCCATCCGCCGGGGGAACGAGACCATCTGTGTCCTGCGCGAAGAGGGCTCATTTCCCGTGAGGTCGTTTGTCCTGCACGAAGGGGTGCGCTTCCCGCTGGGGGTGGCTTCTGCGGGGACCGCGATCATGGCCTTCCTGCCCCCGGACGAGCAGGAATCACTGCTGAAGGACTGGGGTTCGCATGCCGGCGACTTTGCCGCGGGGCACCCCGCGGAGGTGGTGCGGGACAACCTGGAAAATACACGGCTGGCTGGCTACTCCGTCAATCCGGGCCTGATCCTTGAAGGCAGTTGGGGAATGGGAGCCGCGGTGTTCGACCAGCAGGGCCGGCCGGCGTGGGCTCTCTCCCTGACCGGGATTGAGCCCAGGTTCCGTCCGGACCGCCAGGAGTTCCTGGGCAGGCTGCTGTTGGAGGAAGCGCACCGGATGACGGCAAGGTTGCAGGGCGCTAGTTGAGATCCAGGCGCATCAGGACCCTGGGGAAGCCGTTCAGCACCGAGGTGGTTTCGGCGACCTTCTTGAAGCCGGCCTTCTCGAAGAGCCTGCGGGTACCAACATACGCCATGGTCAGATCCACCTTGCCGCCCTTGTTGTCCACGGGATAACCCTCAAGCACGGGAGCGCCGTGGCTCTTTGCGAAGTCGATGGCCCCTCGCAGGAGTTCATGGGAAATGCCCTTGCCGCGATGCCCCGGCCGCACCCGGATGCACCACACCGACCACACCTCGGCGTCGTCAACATGGGGGATCTTCCGGTTCTTCGCGAAACTGGTGTCCGCACGCGGGTGGACCGCTGCCCACCCGACTACTTCGTCGCCGTCGTACGCCAAAACACCGGGAGGCGGGTCCTCTGAGACCAGCTTCTTGACGTAATTTCCACGCTCCTGTTTTTGGAGTTCCTGGTTCAGTTTCGACGGGATCCTGTAGCTCAGGCACCAGCACACGTTGGAGTCGGGACTCCTCGGCCCCACCAAGGTCTTCACGTCATCGAACACCGTCGCGGGGCGAACCTCGATAGCCATGCGGACATCCTGTCATCGGGGCTGGATGCAGGCAACGGCTTTGAACTTTCACGAGCTCAGCTTCGGAGGTAAGCGAGCACTGCCAACACTCTCCGATGCCCTCGGTCCATGGCGGACAATTGCAGTTTTTGGAAGATATTGCCGATGTGCTTGCTCACAGCAGTTTCGGTGACCACCAGGCGGGCTCCAATGGAGACGTTGTCCAGTCCTTCTGCCATGAGGCCAAGGACTTCGCGTTCCCTTGGGGTCAGGGTGCCCACCGGATCACCGGCACCGCGGCGGCTCATCAGCTGGGAGATCACTTCAGGGTCCATGACGGTTGCGCCGCCGGCAACCCGCCGAAGGGTGTCGGTGAACTCGGCAACCTTGCCCACCCGCTCCTTCAACAGGTAACCGAGTCCGGCCGCACCCTCGGACAACAGGTCACCGGCATAGCGGTCCTCCACATACGCGGAAAGGACCAACACCGGAAAACCGGGCCTGCGGCGTCGAGCTTCACGTGCTGCCACAAGGCCTTCATTGGTGAATGTGGGAGGCATCCGCACATCCAGAACGGCGGCGTCTGCATCGTCCAGGACAGCCAGGAAGTCGACTGCGTTGTCCACGGCAGCGATCACATCGAAGCCTTCGCTCTTGAGGAGAAGTGACAAGCCTTCCCGGAGGAGCGCGTCATCCTCGGCAATCACAACCCGCACGGCAGCTCCACCTTTACCGTTGTTGGTCCGTTGGCCGGGCTCTGAAAATCCAGGACGCCCTCAAAAGCAGCCGCCCGGCGTCGAATTCCTGCGAGCCCGCCACCCGGACGTTCCACGGCTCCGCCATGGCCGTTGTCCTCCACCGAAATCAGGAGGCGATCGGCAGAGGGGTCCCGTTTGACCACCACGGACATTCGGGTGGCGGAACTGTACTTATTGGCGTTGGTCAAGGCTTCGGCAACGATGAAGTAGCTGGCAGATTCCAGTGCAGCCGGTACTCGGTGCAGATCCGAGACCATCAAATTGCAAGGGATCGCTGAACGTCCCGTCAACGCAGAGAGCGCGCCTTCAAGGCCAAGTTCCTCCAGGATCGGCGGGTGAATATCGTGAACCGCCGTCCGTAACCCCGCCAGAGCCTCGGTGGCCGCTTGCTGGGCCCTACGGACGTGGGGGAGTGCGTCGTCGGGACTCTTTTCAAGAGTTCGCTCCGCCAGCCCCAGCATCATGACCACGCCCACCAAGCGATTTTGCGCGCCGTCATGCAAATCGCGCTCAATCCTTTTGAGCTCTGCTGAATGCGCATCCAACGCAGCGGCACGGCTGGCAGTCAACGCCGTCACCCGCTCGGCCAGGTACGAGCTCGCAGGAAGAGACAGCATCTTCCCCTGCACCCAGGCAAGCCCAGCGGCGGCTCCCGGAATCAACCACCAGGAGATTACTGCGTACCCGGCTCCGATCAACAGCATCCACCAAGCACCGCCCCACGACGTTACTGGATAGAGGCTAACCACTGGTTGATCCACAGGAAGGAGGTACCAGTAGGTGGGAATGAGCAGCGAGTTCAAGGCGCCAAAAGGGAATCCGATACACAAGAGCGCCACGATCGGCATTCCCAGCCCATGAGCCACCAACCATAACAAGTCCCGGCCAGTGCTGCGGGAAAAGACCAAGCGGAGGCGCTCTTCGAACGACGGGTTGTTGGGAATGGGAGCGTAGCTTTCGGTTACGGGCGCAGCTGTGTAGCTGAATGTTCGACGGCGGGCCAATGCCGCCCACCAGCGCAAGCCGGCTACCGCCCTGGGCGCAACGAGCCATCCTCCACTGAAGAGGAACAGCGGAATGAGGAGCGCAGAAACCATGAACATGCCCATGGAAATGATGCTGGTGAACAGCTCGCCAACAAGATAACCGTAGGCACGCAGCCATCGCCGAAAACGGGGTTTGATCATGACCCCAAGTCTGCCGCAGCGGCTGGAGTCCTGTCGGTATAGCCAGCTCTACCTTTAAGTGGGTGGCCCACACCATCGTGATCGGGTTCGCCGCTCCGTAGCGTCGAAGACATGAAAAGCAACGCAACTGCACCAGCAGTTTTACCGGCGGAAACGGCCCTGGGAACCGTCGGGTTTTCGAACAACAGGGACCCGCGTGGCCCAGCGGATAAGTCGGCGCGGGATGTGAGCGTGGATGTCATCCGAAGCTTCTGCCTTCTGGTGGTAGTTGCACTTCACGCCCTGATGGTTGGAGTGAGCATAGGTCCCCAAGGGCCCGTTTTCGAGAATGCCTTGGACGGAAATCCTTGGTTCGCCTCTTTGTCCTGGGCGGTTCAGGTCATGCCGCTGTTTTTCATTGCGGGCGGGTTCAGTTCAATCTCGCAATGGCGTCGCATCCAGCTTCGGGGTGGCACTGCCGGCGACTATATCCGGCTTCGGGTGGTCCGGCTCCTCGTCCCCGCAGTGGTGCTGGTGGCATCGGTAGGAGTGGGCCTGGTGGTTCTGACGTTGGCAGGGGTACCTTCAGGGATTGTTGAAACGGCCGGGTACCGGATTAGCCAGCCTTTGTGGTTCCTGGCCGTCTACCTCGGATGTTCAGCGCTTGTTCCCCTGCTGGCACTCGCCCACGGGAAGGCGCGTCTCAGTACGCTGTTGGGGTTGGGGTTGGCTATCGCCGCGGTAGATGCGGGGCGTTTGAGCCTGGAACTTCCTGCCCTCGGGTACGCCAACCTTGCCTTTGTGTGGCTCTTCATCCAGCAACTGGGCTTCTGGCTTGCCGATGGGTCGGTGGGCCGGCTATCCGCTGCGGTGCGGAAGTGGACCTCGGGGCTGGCGCTGATGCTGATGATGTACCTCTTCGCTTCTGGTTGGTACTCAGGGGACATGTTCAGCAACCTGAACCCACCAACAGGGGCCCTTGCCCTGCTGGCAGTCGCACAACTCATGCTCTTGTCCCTGGCTCAGAGGCGCATCAGGGTGTGGGCCGAAAAGTCCAGCGCCATGTCCTTCGTGGCGCTGGTGGGGTCCAAGGCGATGACCATCTATCTCTGGCACATGCCGGTGATGGTGTCGATTGCGGGTCTGCTGCTGGTGATACAGATGCACCTGCCTGCTCCCGGCAGTGCGGAGTGGTGGCTGAGCCGGCCCTTATGGCTTGTGGCTGTTGCGTGTGCGCTCTTGCCGGTTGTGAGGTGGCTGGGGCGTCTTGAACGGGTGAACGCCTCGAGCCGAGCTTCTTTCACCCATCCGAGGACCGTGCTGAGTGCCGTGAGCGGCGTGGAGGGAGTGGTGGTTCTCCTCGTTGACGGCATCACTCCCAGCACGGCCATCATCAGCGTGGTTCTTTTCCTCTGCGCGCTTTGGGGCCACCTGGATCTGCAGAGACCACAGATGACCCGCCCCGGCGGGACAAACACGGAACAGGGCGGACGCGGTGTGGCGGGCTGGTTTAAAAAACTTTTTCAATCCGCACCCATCCACCCCGTCCCACCCTCCGAATAGCTGGTGAGACACAAACCGCCGGTGAAGCAAAAGCAGCATCAGCAGCCAGTGTCCCACCACCCAATGGACCCAACGCCCTGGTTCCAAAAACAAGGAGAATGACATGTTGTCCACAAAGCGCCCCGCCCTCGCCTTCGTTGGCCTCACTGCAGCCGCCCTTCTCGGTCTCACTGCCTGTGGTGGTTCCAGCACCTCCACTTCGCCTTCCTCGGCATCTGCCGCTCCGGAGACGTCCTCAGCCATGCCGTCTGCTTCGCCGTCGGCCTCCGCCATGAGCAGCGCCGCCATGGATCCGGCCGCTAACCTTGTGGGCCCCGGCTGCGCCGGTTACGCCGCACAGGTTCCGGACGGTGCCGGTTCGGTAACGGGCATGGCCAAGGACCCGGTAGCCGTAGCAGCATCGAACAACCCGCTGCTCAAGACCCTGACCGCCGCGGTCTCGGGCAAGCTCAACCCTAAGGTTGACCTGGTTTCCACCCTGAACGGCAGCGAATTCACGGTGTTCGCACCGGTTGACGATGCCTTCGCCAAGATCGACCCTGCAACAATCGAGACGCTCAAGACGGACGATGCCCTGCTGAGCAAAATTCTCACCTACCACGTAGTCCCCGGTCAGCTGACCCCGGACCAGATCGTCGGCACCCACAAGACTGTCCAGGGTGGCGAAGTAACGGTTGCCGGCACCAAGGATGCCCTCACGGTTGACGGAGCGTCCAACGTGATCTGCGGTGGCGTCCAGACCGCCAACGCCACGGTTTACCTGATCGACTCGGTGCTGATGCCCAAATAGGCCTTAGCTGCCAACCAGCAGTCAACAAAAAAGCAGGCGCCGGAATCCGGCGCCTGCTTTGCTGTGGTGCGGGGTGTCTCCGATCAGCGGCCGAAGTCACTGTCGACGTAGGAGCCGGCCCTGGTGTGTTCCGATCCGCAGGGGCAACTGTCCACCTCAATCCGGACGGTCATGGGTTGGGAAGCGTCCAGGGTGAGGGTGACGTCATCGCTGGTTTGCTTGCTGAAACGAATCGTTCCTTTTTCAGATGTCTTGGGCATGGATCAGCCTCTCTGATGTGTGAAGGGGATTGGCCAAGGCTGGATTACTTGGTGTTGGAGTCCTGGGGTGGCTTGCCAACCAGGGGGATGGTTCCCGTGGGTGTTCCTCCCGAGCAGTCGGACTCCGTGCATTTTTCAGCGCAATCGTGCCTGGTGACGAGGTCAAACTGAACACCGCCATGTTGCTCTACGCCCGTCCTGATGGCTCGTTCCACCACTGAGGTGGCCAGGCGCTTGTGCAATTGCAGGGGATCGCGGCGAAGGTCCTTGACCAGGGCGAAACAGAGCAGCAGCATGACGATCACAAATGGCAGGGCAGCCACAATGGTCACTCTCTGCAGGCCGGACAACGCTTCCGATGGTTTATCGCCGCCGGCAAGCAGCATGACCGCTGCCACTGCGCCGGTGAGGCTTCCCCAGAAGATCACCACTCCTCGACGCGGGTGCTCAGCACCATTGGAGCTGAGGGATCCCATCACGATGGACGCTGCGTCGGCACCAGTGACGAAGAAGATCGCCACCAGGACCATGGCCAGGACAATGACGGCTGCGGTCAGCCAGCCGGGCATGCCCAGGTTCTTGACGAGGTCAAAGAGGGCGCCATCGAAATTGATGGAAGGCGCGCCGTCCACCATGGTCACAAGCCCGGGGGTGCCGGCCTTGTCCGCTTCCTGCTGCACGTGGAAGGCGGCGCCGCCGAAGATGCCGAACCAGATGACACTCACGACGCTCGGCACCAGCAGGACACCGGTGACGAACTGGCGGATGGTGCGGCCACGGCTGATGCGGGCGATGAACATTCCCACGAAGGGCGTCCAGGAGATCCACCATGCCCAGTAGAAGATGGTCCAACTGGTCATCCAGCTACGCAGGGAGTCGTCTCCCACGGCTTCGGTACGCGAGGACATTTCAGCCAAGTCCCGGGCGTAGTCACCCACGGCTGAGGGGATCAGGTTGAGGATGAACAAGGTGGGGCCTGCTACGAACACGATCAGGGCCAGAACAACGGCCAGGACCATGTTGATGTTGGACAGCCACTGGATGCCGCGGCTGATGCCTGAAACAGCTGATGCCACGAAGCAGAACGTCAGGATCGCAACAATGACCACCAGCACCGGGGTACCGATTTCACCCAGCCAGCCGTTGGACGTCATGCCGCTGCCGATCTGGAGGGCTCCGAGGCCCAGCGAGGCAGCAGTTCCGAAGAGCGTGGCGAAGATGGCCAGGATGTTGATGAACTTGCCCAGCGGACCTTCCACCATTCGGATGCCGAACAGTGAGGTGAAGGCAGCGGAGACCAGCTGCTTGCGGCCCAAGCGGTAGGTGCCGTACGCCATGGCGATGCCGACTACTGCGTACATGGCCCACGGGTGCAGGGTCCAGTGGAAGATCGAGGTAGCCATGGCGGTCTGAATGGCCGCGGGTGTGCGACCGTCCACGGTCCCGGGTGGCGGTGAGATGTAGTGGTACAGCGGTTCGGCAACACCGTAGAACATGAGGCCGATGCCCATGCCGGCGGCAAACATCATGGCCACCCAGGAGATGGTTCGGAACTCGGGCTTTTCGCCGTCTTTGCCCAGGGGGATGTTGCCGAACTTGCCGAGGGCAAGCCACAGGACGAAAACGACGAACAGTGAGGCGAGGACCATGAAGAGCCAGCCGGTGTACTCCATGACCCAGTTCAGGGCGCCCTTGGAGGTATCGGAGAGGCTGTCCCGTCCAACAAAGCCCCAGACCACGAAGGCGACGGCGATGGCGCCCGTGATCCCGAAGGTGACTTTGTCGAGGGTAAGTTTGCGGTTCCGGCGGGCCGATACGGCCTGCTCGGTCTTGGCGTGGCGCAGCTCTTCCATGATCTGTTCGTGTTCTACAGAATCGGAGAGGGGGTCTGCGCCTCCGTCCTCAGCGTTGAGGGCTGCCAAGTTGGTGTCGTCGGGGGAGACCCTGATGACTGCTTCAGGGTTCTCCGCGTGGGCTGGGTTGGTTGGGCTGGCTGCGCCCGGGGTACCTGCAACGTGATCGTCGGCTGGTAGTTCCTCGGGCGTCAGCGGTTTTGTGTCACTGTTTGTAGCCATGAGCGGGTCCTTTGCTCGGCGTGTCATGAGCCTGCATTTCTACGAGGCCTTGGTGAATGGGTCGGTGGGAAGGTTGGGTCTTCCTCCGATCCGATGGTCATGGCGGGCCGTGGCGCCTCCCCGGGTGCGCGGTCACGGATCGGGCAGGCGATAGGGATGATGCACCTCTTCTGGTTCGTGGGACGGTGGCGGTTGACTGCTCCAAGCCGTGTTCCGCAGGAATCAACAACATCCGCGCTATGCAACAGAGTGCGCTCCGTCACATCCAAAGTCAAGGGATCCACGCTCTTTAACAGCAGATTGATATATCAATTGGCTAGAAGTAAAGCGTTGCGTATCATGGGGTGCGTTGCGAATAGCGCGTCCGCAGTGTGTGGCTAGAGCTAGCGCTGCCTGTAGCCCATCCGGGTGCTGATAGTCAGTCCGGCTTCCCGAAGGCCCTCAATAAGCCCTGGCTGGTCCTCCGGCGAAAAACGGAATGCTGGTCCGGAAATACTGACGGCGGCAATAACGCTTCCCGCGTGGTTGAAGATGGGCACTGCGATGGCGGTAAGGCCAATTTCAAACTCTTCGTGGACTGTGGCGTACCCGTTGCGGGCCACGTCCAGCAGTTGCTTTTCGAGCTCCCCGCGGTTCGTTACAGTCCGCGGCGTACGCGCGGGCAGGCCCACGGCCTTGAGGATCTGGTTGCGTTCGTCGGCGGTCAGCGCGGCAAGAAGAACCTTGCCACTGGACGTGGCGTGCAACGGCGTCAGGCTGCCCACCCAGTCGTAGGTGGCCAGGGTTGAGGGTCCCATTGCCTGATCCACGTTGACGGCATAGTTCGATCGCAGGACGGCCAGGTTGACGGTCTCCTTGTACTCGGCCGCCAGTGCTTCCAGGACTTCCCGTGCTTCATGCACCACGCTCAGCCTGCCGGGAATGGAAGATGCCAGGCGGAGGATCCCAAAGCCCAGCTGATACTTGCCGCGTTCACTGTTCTGCCGGACGATGTCCCGGTTCACCAAGGAGCCCACCAGCCTGGACACGGTGGATTTGTGGATGCCCATTTCTTCCGCGATTTCACTGACTCCGGCATCGCCTTCACGGGCCAGGATTTCCAGGATCTGGAGCGCACGGTCCACAGATTGGACGCCGCCGCCTTGGGCGTCTGCGTCCTTGTCGATCTCCGGGTTGCTGCGTGCGGCCATGATGCCTCGTGTCGTTGTCCAGGCAGGCCGGACCTGGGCTGGTAGCGCTGTCCGGCCTGCACGCTCGTCTTTCCTCATCCTAGACGGAGTTTTGCACGGACCCTTTCACTTCTTGGGACCCGCGTCATCTACGCATTGGGAGCCGTCCACGGCAGCGGCAGGACGGAAACAGGCGCGCCGGCTGCCACCCCTTCGGGGGGAACAGCCATATAGCCGTCGGCCCAGGCAAGCCCACGCATCATCCCCGGACCCGTGCGGGAAGTGGGGAATGCGAGGTCGTGGATAAAAGTGCACGGCATCAGCCGCGTCCGCCCTGGGCAGGGATCGATGTCCGCCCCGGACGTCACCCGGCGGGCTGCCCGAAGGCTCCGGTTTCCCAGTGCGGCCAGCAGGGGTTCGCCGAGGGTCATGAGCGCCATCATGGCGGCCAGCGGATTCCCGGGGAGGCCGATGACGAATCGGCCATCGGGAAGTTCAGCCAACACGGCAGGGTGACCGGGTCTCATGGCAATGCCGTCCAGGAGGAGCCTGCCGCCGAGCGCAGCAAGGGCATCGCGGAAATGGTCCGTCCCGGATTTGCCTGTC
Organism: Arthrobacter sp. D5-1; assembly: GCF_017357425.1. NCBI lineage: Bacteria > Bacillati > Actinomycetota > Actinomycetes > Micrococcales > Micrococcaceae > Arthrobacter > Arthrobacter sp. D5-1. The sequence goes on from NZ_CP014571.1 coordinate 589,391, forward strand.
CCGCCGGTGGTGATGGTTACGTCCGGCGGTAAGCCCTCAGGAGCATTTCCCAACGCTGCCAGCCATTCCTCATACGAATCGCCAATCCTGAGCTGGCCGGCGGGCTCCGCGCCCAACTGCAGGATGACGGCATCCAGTTGCGGTCCGAACGCGTCGCGGACCTGTCCCGGTGCCGGCTCGCCCGAGGTCACGACTTCCGAACCGGTCAGTACGACGGCGACCCTCGGCTTGCGCTGTACCTGGAGGTCATCGTGGCCCGCGACGGCGGCCAGGGCGATGTGCGCAGGGTTGAGGAGTGTGCCGGCGGGAATCAGGACGTCGCCGCGTAAGGCTTCTTCTCCGGCTGGACGGATGTGCCGGCCGGGACGTGCCTCTTCCGGTGGCGCGTCAGGAGTCAGTGTGAGGCGTTGGATGCCGGATCCGTCCCCGGAGACGTGGCCGCTTTCCTTGCGCAGGACTGCTGTGGCGCCGGTGGGTACGAGCCCGCCGGTGGCAATGACGCTGGCTTCTCCGGCGTCGAGTTGCCGCCCTGGCAAGGTAAGGGTCCATGGACCGCTGCCGTTGATGGCCCAGCCGTCCATTGCTGACGATGCGTAGTGGGGCAGATTCCGTTGTGCGGTGACTGCGCTGGTCAGGGTTCGTCCGATAGCTTCACGGAGGGTGGCGCTCACGGCAGGGAGCGGGCCGCCGCAGTGGTAGGCCACATGGCGGGCTTCGGCCCAGGTGGGTGCGTGCCGGCGGGAAAGGGAAGTGCCGGCGGCGACGTCTTGAGTCAGCATGATCTTCGCTTCCTGAGGTGGTGCTGTTGTTTTAACGCAGATACCGGGGACTGCCCGGCCTTCCCGTACTGATGCCGCGCAGTCCCCGGTGCCCGTGGTGCGTCCTGAGCCCGTGGTGTATTAGGCCTTCACGTAACCGTTGGGGTTCAGGACGAACTTTGTTGCCGCTCCGGCGTCGAATTCAGCGTAGCCGCGGGGAGCGTCCTCGAGCGGGATCGCCTGGGCGTTGACTGCCTTGGCGATCTGGACCTTGTCATGCAGGATGGCCATCATCAATTGACGGTTGTACTTCATGACCGGGCATTGTCCAGTGGTGAAGGACAAGGACTTGGCCCAGCCGGTACCAAGGGACAGCGAGAGGGAGCCGTGCTTCGCGGCTTCGTCGATTCCGCCCGGGTCGCCGGTGACATAGAGCCCGGGGATGCCCAGGGATCCGCCGGCGGCCGTGATGTCCATGAGGGAGTTCAGCACGGTGGCGGGGGCCTCGTGGGAGGCGTCCTTGCCGTGACCGCGGGCTTCGAAGCCCACAGCATCCACGCCACAGTCCACCTCGGGAACACCGAGGATCTGCGCGATCTGTTCCTTGGGGTCGCCATTGGACACATTGACGGTTTCACAGCCGAAGGAGCGCGCCTGCGCCAGTCGGTCTTCGTTCATATCGCCCACTATCACGACGGCGGCGCCCAGCAGTTGGGCGCCGACGGCGGCAGCAAGGCCCACGGGCCCGGCACCTGCGACATACACCGTGGAACCCACGCCGACGCCGGCGGTGACGGCGCCATGGAAACCCGTGGGGAAGATGTCGGAGAGCATGGTCAAGTCCATGATCTTCTCAAGCGCCTGATCGCGGTCCGGGAAGCGCAGCAGGTTCCAGTCAGCGTAGGGAACCAGCACAAACTCTGCCTGGCCGCCCACCCAGCCTCCCATGTCCACGTAGCCGTAGGCGCTGCCGGGGCGGTCGGGGTTGACGTTGAGGCAGATCCCGGTCTTCTGCTCCTTGCAGTTCCGGCAGCGGCCGCAGGAGATATTGAACGGCACCGAGACGATGTCACCCACCTTGATGAACTCGACGTCTGGTCCCACCTCCACCACTTCGCCGGTGATTTCGTGGCCGAGCACCAGGTCCTGTGGAGCTGTGGTGCGGCCACGGACCATGTGCTGGTCCGAACCGCAGATGTTGGTGGTCACGGTGCGGAGGATCGCGCCGTGTGGCACTTTCCGCCCCACGTTTGCGGGGTTGACGCCCGGCCCGTCTTTAAGCTCAAACGTTGGGTAGTCAGTGTCGATGATCTCCACGACACCGGGTTCCTTGTAGGCGACTGCTCTGTTTCCTGACATGGTCACTCCCTGTTCTTTGGCTAGTGCTGGAATATGCTGCCCAATGGTCCGAAAGTGGTGCTTCGGTGAAGAAATACCTCCCCAGGTTTCAGGCCACCGAAGCACCATTCACGGACAACCGGACAGCTGATATTCAGATGAACGTCTATAGATATATCAGTCATCCTATGTGACACAGCTCATGCTGTACAGCGTTGTCTAGGCTTTCTCCAGCCTGATGATCACGGACTTCGATGTGGGTGTCCCACTGGTATCCGCTACGGAATCGAGGGGCACCAGGACGTTGGTTTCCGGGTAGTAGGCGGCGGCGCACCCCTTGGGCGTCGAATAGGCCACGAGACGGAAGTTCTCGGCCCGGCGGTCCGTTCCTTGGAATTCGGAGATCAAGTGGACCATGTCCCCGTCGGCAAATCCCAGTTCGGTGATGTCCTCCGCGTTGATCAACACCACCCGACGGCCACCGTGGATGCCGCGGTAGCGGTCGTCCTTGCCGTAAATGGTGGTGTTGTACTGGTCGTGGGAGCGCAGGGTTTGAAGGACCAACCGGCCGGGAGGGACCTTAATGAACTCCAGTTCGTTGCCTGTGAAGTGCGCCTTCCCGGACGCGGTGTCGAACTTCCTGGCATCGCGTGGCGGGTGGGGGAGCACAAAGCCGCCAGGATGCTGGATCCGCGCCTCGAAGTCCTCAAAACCGTCAAACACGGCTTCGATGTGCTTCCGGATCAGGGTGTAGTCGTCCCGCATGGCCAGCCATGAGGCCTGCGGTGTGTTGGGCAGGCGTTGGTGGCCGTCTGTGAACAGCCTGTCCGCAAGGTTGCAGACGATCGCCACTTCGGAGTGGAGGTGGTCACTGGCGGGCTTGAGGCGTCCCCGTGATGCGTGAACGGCGCTCATGGAATCTTCCACGGTGACCCGTTGATCGCCTGTGCGCTGGGTATCTTTCTCGGTGCGTCCCAGGGTGGGCAGGATCAATGCCCGGCGTCCGGTGGACAGGTGGGAGTGGTTCAGTTTCGTGGAGATCTGGACACTCAACCGGGTGTTGGCCAAGGCCAGCTCGGTAACCTCCGAGTCGGGGGCGGCCCGGACGAAGTTGCCGCCCATTCCCATGAAGAAACGGACTTTCCCGTCGCGCATTGCCCGGATGGCTGCCACGGTGTCAAAGCCGTGCTCCCGTGGAGAGCGGAACCCGAATTCCTGGTCCAGCCGGTCGTGGAACGTCTCCGGCATTTTTTCGAAGATGCCCATGGTTCGGTCACCTTGGACGTTGGAGTGGCCGCGCACCGGGCAGACGCCTGCGCCGGGCTTTCCGATGTTGCCCTGGAGCAGCAGGACGTTGACCACATCGCGGAGGGTAGGAACGGAATGCTTGTGCTGGGTCAGTCCCATGGCCCAGCACACAATGGTGGCGTTGGATGCGAGCATCCGCTCTCCGGTTGCCTGGATCTGCTCCAGAGTCAGGCCCGATGCCTCCACAATGTCATCCCACTCCACCTTTTCCAGGAAACGCAGGTAGTCGTTGAGGCCCACCGTGTGGTTCTCAATGAAGTTGTGGTCCAGCACCGTTTGCAGTCCCGGGGTGTTCCGTCCGGCGGCTTCGGCTTCCACCAGATATTTGCCAAGACCTTGGAAAAGGGCCTGGTCCCCGCCGGCGCGGATCTGCAGGAAGTCATCCGTCAGCTGGGTCCCTTGAATCATGCCGGCCACATGTTGCGGGTTCTCGAAGTGCAGGAGCCCGGCCTCGGGAAGGGGGTTGACGGACACGATGACCGCGCCGTTCTTCTTTGCCTTTTCCAGGGCACTGAGCATACGCGGGTGGTTGGTGCCGGGGTTCTGGCCTGCAACAAAAATCAGTGACGCCGTTTCCAGGTCCGTCAGGCTGACAGAGCCCTTGCCAATGCCGATGGTTTCCACCAGCGCTGAGCCGGAGGACTCGTGGCACATGTTGGAACAGTCCGGGAGATTGTTCGTACCAATGCCGCGAACCAGCAACTGGTACACGAATGCTGCTTCATTGGACGTGCGGCCGGAGGTGTAAAACACCGCCTGATCGGGGTGGTCCATCCCCCGAAGCTCCTCGGCCATGAGGTCATACGCTGCATCCCAGCCGATGGGTTTGTAATGCGTTGCGCCTTCATCGAGGAACATCGGATGGGTAATCCGGCCTTGCTGGCCCAACCAGAAATCATCCCGGGTCTTGAGCTCGGCAACGGAATGCTGAGCGAAGAACTCCGGCGTGACGCGGCGGCGGGTGGCTTCCTCGGCTACGGCCTTGGCACCGTTCTCGCAGAATTCTGCCGCATTGCGCTTCTCATGCTCAGGCCAGGCGCAACCCATGCAGTCGAACCCGTCCAACTGGTTCACTGCCAGCAGGGTCTGGACGCTGCGGAGCGGCCCCATCTGTTCCAGCGAAATCTTTAAGGCATTGGCAACAGCCGGGATGCCCACGGCCTTGGTCTTGGGTTTGCTAACGGTCAGCTTCGACTCATCAATGTTCTCGCGTGGAGCTTTGGAATGCATGGGAAACCCTTCAGATCCGGGAACTGGAAGCAGTCAGCAGCGCGGCGGGGGACTGCTGCCGGGCGGCTTCCGCTGTGTGAAGCAGCAACAGTGCTGTGGTCACCGACCCCACACCGCCCGGAACCGGACTCAGGCCGGCGGCGACTCCGGTGACACTGGCTTCGTCGACGTCTCCCACCAGCGAACCGTCGGGCAGGACGTTTGTTCCGACGTCGATCACTACCGCCTCCGGTGAGACATCACTGCCCTTCAGCAGCCCGGTGCGCCCGGCGGCAACAACCACGACGTCGGCGGGCCGGGTATGGCGTTCCAGCGGTCCCGACTTGGAATGGCAGATGGTGACGGTCGCGTCCCGCTCCAACAGGAGCAGGGACAGCGGCTTGCCCACCACGGCGGAACGTCCGACGACGGTGACGTTCCGGCCCGCAACCGGGATCTCGAAGTGGTCCAGCAGTTCCACCACCGCCCGCGCGGTAGCCGGCGCGAATGCCGGTTGGCCAACAGCCAGGCGGCCGAGGCTGAGGGGATTGGCGCCGTCGATGTCCTTCTCCGGGGAGATGAGCCCCACCAACCGGTCTGCCCGAACGGCGGCAGGCAGGGGAGTTTGGAGGATGATGCCGTGGACGGTCGGCTCCGCGCTGAGGTCGGCCAGGACATTGGCCAATGCTTGTTCGCTGGCGTCGTGGCCAAGATCAACAATCCTGCATCCAATTCCTGCGCGTTCTGCTGAACGCTCGATCGAACGGACGTACCAGAGCGTTGACTCGTCCTCCGTAGCCACCACAACAGCGAGGGTGGGCCGCATTCCATCGGAGCCCAGGCTGCGGGCCTCGTCCTGGGCTTGCTGCCGGATCAGGGAAGCGAGTCCCTTGCCGGAAAGAACTGCAGTGGTCATGAGAGGATCCTTTCGCGCACACGCTTGACCAGGGAGTCGGCGGCCAGGACAACTTTGTCTTCAAGGCCATCCGTCTGGTCCGCTAAACGTGTGCGGGCTGCGGTGTCTTTGATGGCCACCACGTTGATGTCAATGTTGACCCGGGCAGTGGTGGCGGCAGCGCGGGCTGCATCTGCTGCCGCTGCGACGTCGCTGATGACGCTGGGGTTGGCCACGTCGAAAAGTTCGGTGGCGAGGTCCACCACCTCACCGGAAACCTTGATGAGCTGGGCCGGTGTGTGGGCGGCCTGGACCAGGGCGTCCCGGATGGCGTCGGCCTTTGTTGCCTTGAGCTGCTCGGTGTCGGAGGGCAGCTTGTAGGAATCGATGACGGACTGGAACGCGTGTTCGTCGGCGTCCGCCAGACGCAATGCCTCAATGATCAAGTGGTCGGCTGCGCTGGTGATCCTGGCGACGAGTGCCGCGTGCTGCTCATATTTTGGTCCTGTGGTGTATCTGGCCACCATGGCCACCAAGGCAGCACCCTGTGCCGCATGCAGGGCCGCAGCTGCGCCGCCACCGGGGGTCGGCTGACGTGAGGCGAGCCGGGAAAGGTAGTCATTGATGGTTTCTGAGCTGATCATGTGCCGTCCTGGCTGAACTGGGGGAGAGGCTGAACTGGGGGAGAAGGCTGAGGGGCAAAAGCTGCGGCCCGGACCCTCCCGGCCGCGAAGGAGGAAGGGGCCCGGGCCGCATGCTGTGGCGAACTTCGGGGTGTTAGCCGCGGAGCCTGCTCATGGTGGGGTCGTACAGCGGATCCTGCGTCACGGTCGCCTGGATGCGGCGGCCGAAATACTCGATTTCCACGGAGTCTCCGATTGATACTGCAGCGGGCAGGTACGCGTAGGCAATCGGCTTCCGGACCGAGTAACCGTAAGCGGCGCTGGTCACGTAACCCACTGCTTGGTCCTTATAGAACACCGGTTCCTTGCCCAGCACCAGGCTCCTGCCGTCGTCGACCGTCAGGCAGCGCAGGCGACGGGCCGAGCCTTCCTCGGTGCGTCCTTCCAGTGCGGCCTTGCCAATGAAGTTCTCCTTGGTCATCTTCACGGCAAACCCAAGACCCGCTTCATAGGGATCGTGCTCGGTGGTCATGTCCGTGCCCCAGGAACGGTAGCCCTTTTCGAGTCGCAGGGAGCTGAAGGCGGCACGTCCCGCGGCGATGACGCCGAACGGCTGGCCGGCCTTCCACAAAGCATCCCAGAGGCGCTGCCCGTTGTCCGCGCTGGTGTAGAGCTCCCAGCCGAGTTCGCCTACGTAGGACAGGCGCATCGCGGTGACGGTGACGCCTCCAATAGTGACCTTCTTGGACCGGAAGTACTTCAGGCCGTCATTGCTGAAGTCATCGTTGCTGACAGTGCCGATGAGGTCACGGGCCAACGGACCCCACAAACCGATGCAGCAGGTGCCGCCGGTGGTGTCGCGGACCTGGACCCAGTCGCCGGCGGTGCCGTTTTGGGTCTGGTGCCGGGCTGCGCGCTCGAAGTAGGCGGTGTCGATGTTGCCGTTGGCGCCCAGCTGGAAGGTGTCTTCGCTGAGGCGGGCCACCGTGATGTCGCTTCGGATGCCGCCGGCCTCGTCCAGAAGGAGCGTGTACGTGACCGCGCCGGGCTTCTTGGCCAAGTCGCCGGTGGTCAGTTCCTGCAGCAACTTCAGGGCTCCCGGGCCGGAAACTTCAAGGCGCTTCAGCGGCGTCATGTCGTACATGGCAACTGCGGTACGGGTCTTCCAGGCCTCGGCTGCGGCGATGGGCGAGCTGAACATTCCAGACCAAGCGTCACGGGCCGGGGGCTGCCAGTCGTCCGGCATTTCCTTGAGGAGCTCGGCGTTGGCTTCGAACCAGTACGGGCGCTCCCAGCCGGCGCCTTCCAGGAAGTAGCCGCCCAACTGCTTGTGGCGGGCATGGAAGGGGCTGACGCGAAGGTTGCGGGGGGAGAGCTTGGGCTGGAGCGGGTGCATCACATCGTAGATTTCCACGAAGTTCTGCTGGGACGTTTCGCTGACGTATTCGGGGGTCAGCTGGACCTCTTCGAAACGGTGGATGTCGCAGTCTCCCAGATCAATCTGCGACTTTCCGTCCACCAGCAGTTCGGCCACGGCGCGGGCAATGCCGGCGGAGTGGGTAACCCACACGGCCTCGGCCACGAAGAACCCGTCCACTTCCTTGGACTCGCCCACCAGTGAGCCGCCGTCCGGGGTGAAGGAGAAGATGCCATTGAAGCCATCCTCGATCTCGCTTTCCCGCAGTGCCGGCAGGATCTGCTTGCTTGCTTCCCACGCGGGAAGGAAGTCTTCCAGGGTGAAGTCCAGGCGGGAGGGCATGTTGTGCTCGCTGATGCTGCTTGGCTCGTAGCTGCCCAGCTCATCCAGATCCACCGGCATGGGGCGGTGCGCGTAGGAGCCGATGCCGTAACGGTCGCCGTGCTCGCGGTAGTAGAGGTCCTGGTCCTGGTGGCGCAGGATGGGAAGCTGGGCGCCGTTGGGCAGTTCGTTCTTGCCCTTTTGGGCGGGAACCGGCGTGGTCTTGACGTACTGGTGTGCCAGCGGCAGGAGCGGAACGGACATCCCGATCAACTCGCCCACCTTGGCGCCCCAGAAGCCGGCGCAGGAAACCACGATGTCCGCCGGGATGACGCCTTCGGCGGTCTCGACGCCGGTTACGCGGCGGTTCGACTGCTCAATTCCGGTGACCTCGGTGTTCCCGATGTACTTCACGCCGGCAGCTTCGGTGCGCTTGATGAGCAGTTGCACGGCGCGGGCGGCAAGCGCCAGGCCATCGGTGGGAACGTGGAGGCCGCCCAGGATGTCTTCCTCATTGATCAGGGGGTAGAGCTCCTTGCATTCCTCGCGGGTGAGGATCTTGCCGTCGATGCCCCACGATTGTGCGTAGCCGAGCTTGCGTTTCAGGTCAGCCAGGCGCGTCTCATTCGTGGCAACTTCAAGGCCGCCCACTTGGTTGAAGCAGCTTTGGCCGTCCTCGGTGAGGGACAGGAGTTTTTCCACCGTGTACTTGGCAAAGAGGGCCATGGACTTTGACGGGTTGGTCTGGAAGACCAGGCCCGGCGCGTGGGACGTGGAGCCGCCGGGCATGTTCAAGGGTCCCTGGTCCAGGACAGTGATGTTGTTCCATCCGCGGGTGACCAGTTCGTCGGCGAGGTTGGTGCCGACGATCCCGGCTCCGATGATGACAATGCGGGGCGTGGATGCCATGGGGATTCTCCTGCTGAAGTTTGTGTGGGGTCTGGGGCGACGGGTGGCTTAGCGGAAAACCACGGTGCTGGTCTGGTCCAGCAGCACGCGGTGTTCGCAATGCCACCTGACGGCGCGGGACAATGCCAGGGCTTCGGCATCCTGGCCCACGGTTGAGAGGGTCGTGGGGCCGTAGCTGTGATCGACGCGGATGACTTCCTGCTCGATGATCGGTCCCTCGTCCAGGTCCGCGGTGACGTAGTGGGCAGTGGCACCCACCAGCTTCACGCCGCGGTCATAGGCCTGGTGGTAGGGGCGGGCGCCCTTGAAGCCGGGCAGGAATGAGTGGTGGATGTTGATGGCGCGGCCCTCAAGGGCGCGGCAAAGATCGTCGGAGAGGACCTGCATGTAGCGTGCCAGCACCACGAGGTCCGCGTTGTACTCCTCCACCAGGTCCAGAAGGCGCTGTTCAGCCTCTGCCTTGGTGTCAGGGGTGACGGGAATGTAGACGAAAGGCAAGCCTGCGGCTTCAGCCATGGCCCGGTGGGTCTCGTGGTTGGAAACAACCACGACGAGGTCGCCGCCAAGGCTGCCGCCGCGCCAGCGGAAGATGAGGTCGTTCAAGCAGTGCCCAAACTTGGACACCATCACCAGGACCCGCTTTTTGGTCTGGTCATGGAAGCTGAACTTCATCTCGAAACGGTCGGCAATCGCGCTGAACTCCTCTTCAAGCCGTTCCGGCGAGTAGGACAGCGGGCCCGAGAAAGCGGTCCGCAGGTGCAATGTCTGGCGGAGGCCGTCGTCGAACTGTTGGTGTTCTTCGATGTTGAAGCCGCGCTCAAACAGGAAGGTGGTGACTGCCTGAACGATCCCGGCGCGTTCGACGCACGACAATGTGAGTACGAACTTCTGTGCTTGCTCTTCTTTGAGCAATTCGGGCGTGGGTAGTGTGCTTACCGGTGAGTCTGTCGCCATGAGGGTCATGTCGCCTCCTTTAGATATATTCCTGCGTCCTGAACTGATATATTAGGATTGGGATTCAGCGTATACTGGTGACTCAGGCAGGTCAATAGGTTTTTCGGTTGTGAAGAAGGGGATGGCGCTGTGGCTTTTGGAACTCTGGCAATCGCCGGCGAAGACACGAGGAAGTCTTTGGCTGACCTCGCCTACGAACGCCTCCGGGATCGCCTCCTGATGCTGGACATCAAGCCCGGCGACCTCCTCAACGACGATCAGCTTGCCAAGGACCTGGAGATAGGCCGGACGCCGGTGCGCGAGGCCTTGAAGCGTTTGGAACTGGACCGGCTGGTCATCACCTATCCGCGGCGGGGCACGTTCGCCACCCGCGTGGAAGTAACGGACCTGGCTTTCATCTCCGAGATTCGGGCGCAGTTGGAGCCACTGGCTGCCGCAAGGGCGGCCCGGGTTGCTTCACCTGCCACCAGGCAGCATCTGCGGGATGTCATGCAGGCGGTGGAAGCTTTCGATGTCAGCGCTGCTTCGGTAGTGGAAACGCTGCGGCTCGATGCCAGTGTCCACCAGGGGATCTACGCGGCTGCTGCGAATCCCCATCTTGAAGACGTCCTGATCCGCTATGACAACCTGGCCACGCGGATCTGGTGCATGGTCCTGGACCGGCTGCCCAATCTGGAGCACCACGTGCGCGAACACCTTGATCTGCTGCGGGCTGTTATTGACGGCGATGAGGAGAAGGCGGCTGAGTTGGCCCGGGTTCACGTGAGTGGTTTTGAGCAGGCAGTGCGTCAGGCGCTTTTCGCGGCCTAGCGCGGCCTGCGCCTTCCCGGCTGTTGACTCTCTGGTTGGCCGGTTGCATACTGAACACTCCAACTAATATATCATCCGGATATCAGACTTCCGCGGTTGCCGCTGGTCTATCCGGGCGCTTGTGATGCAATCACAGCCTTCAGCCCTTGGAGTATCGCGTGACGACAAGACCCCTCCTCTTCGAACACATCCCGCTGATGGGCAGCAGCCGCGTTAAGCGGGGCATGGCTGAGATGCTCAAGGGCGGCGTCATCATGGACGTCGTTAACGTCGAACAGGCCCGCATCGCCGAGGATGCCGGTGCCGTGGCTGTCATGGCGCTCGAACGTGTCCCGGCCGATATCCGCGCCCAGGGCGGCGTGTCCCGCATGTCCGATCCCGACATGATCGATGCCATCATCGCCGCCGTGTCCATCCCGGTCATGGCCAAGGCCCGCATCGGCCACTTCGTCGAAGCCCAGGTCCTGCAGTCCCTCGGTGTTGACTACATCGACGAGTCCGAGGTCCTGACCCCGGCGGACTACATCAACCACATCGACAAGTGGAACTTCACCGTTCCCTTCGTCTGTGGTGCCACCAACCTTGGTGAGGCATTGCGCCGCATCAACGAGGGCGCGGCGATGATCCGTTCCAAGGGCGAGGCCGGTACCGGTGATGTTTCCAACGCCACCGGGCACATGCGCAAGATCCGTTCGGAGATCGCCAAGCTCGCTGCCCTTCCCGAGGACGAGCTCTACGTTGCGGCCAAGGAGCTGCAGGCCCCGTACGAGCTGGTCAAGGAAGTTGCCGCCACCGGCAAGCTCCCCGTGGTGCTGTTCACCGCCGGCGGCATCGCCACCCCGGCTGATGCTGCCATGATGATGCAGCTCGGCGCCGACGGTGTGTTCGTTGGTTCCGGTATCTTCAAGTCGGGCAACCCGGCCGAGCGCGCCGCCGCCGTCGTGAACGCTACGGCCTATTACGACGATCCGGATGTCATCGCCAAGGTCTCCCGCGGCTTGGGCGAAGCCATGGTGGGCATCAACGTCGACGACATTCCCCAGCCCCACCGCCTCGCAGAGCGCGGCTGGTAAGTTTCGTTGCCCCCGGCGTGCCCTGATCCTCTGCGTGCTATTCCCCGCTCTCGCTGCCGCCATTTTGCTGGCGGGCCGGGGCGGGGGCCCTTTTACGCACGCTGCCGGATCAGCGCTCACCGCTCCGTTGTGGGAGTGTTTGTTTGTTAGTGAGGGACTCTCCACCCGGAAGCTGTTCGATAAATCCACGGGCTACCAGGTCTGGGCCTGAACTGCCACTGCCCGGTGCGGAAGTCAGCGGTCGTCCTCGGGGCGGGCCGTGAGGATCCGATGAGCGCTCTCCTGAAGAATGCCGAGCGACTCCTGGATGAGTGGTGAGGCGATACTGCCCCTGCGCACCGCAGCGATAATGCGGCGGGTGGGTTTACCCTTGCCGGTGATACGCAGCCGAACCACGTTCTCCGTACTGTGCAAGGGGGCCAGTCGCGGCAGCAGGCCCACGCCCAGCCCCGCTCCCACGAACGCTATTTGGGTTTCCCACTCAACGGCCTCATGCGCAATCCGAGGTGTCAGCCCCACCGCCGTGAATGCTGCCGTGAAGAGGGAGTGGTAGGTGGAGCCGGCGGCTTCGGTGATCCAGGGTTCCGAGGCAAGCTCTTCGAGCGTCACTGTTTCCCGCTGTGCCAATGGATGATCAGCGGGAATGATCACGTCCAGGGGATCGTCCAGCAGCACGGTCTGTTCGAACCGGGGATCGTCCTCGCCGTAGGTTTCGGACTGCATGGCGACGATGACCGCGAGATCGATTCGTTCTGCCACCAATAAGTCGAAGCAGCGGGCCGGGTTGGCCTCGAGTACTTGGACCTCCAGCAAGGGGCGAGTGGAGCGCAAGGTGGCCGCCAGGGGCGCCAGCAGCTGCGCGGCAGCCGTCGAGAATCCGCCCAGCCCGAAATGTGACTGCACCTGGTCGCCGGCCTCCATGGCTGCTGCGCGCAGGCTCTCCCATTCGGCAATGAGGGTGTCCGATCCAGTCACAAGAAAGCGGCCGGTGGCGGTCAGTCGCACGCCCCGTCCATCCTTGGTCAGCAGCTGCATTCCCAGCATGCGCTGGAGCTCCCGCAGCTGCGCGGAGACGGCGGATGGGGAGTAACCGGTGAGCTCCGCAGTGGCGCCAATGGTGCCGCAGCGGGCAAACACCCTGAGTGTGATGAGCCTCGCATCGATCATGCACCTATTGTGCACGGTTATCTTCTGAATCTTGCGCTTTTGTTGCGGTTCAATGATCCCTAATCTCATGACTATAAGGTTTTCGACAACGCCGCTCGCACCCAACGCAGCAGTGCTCCCCACGAAACACACTCTGACCCATGCCTCCCGGGAGGAAAACATATGTCTGCTCCAGTCGTGCCCCTCAACTCACGCGGAAAACTCGCTTCATCCTTGCCTGCAGAGCAGCTGGCGGAGATCAGTGGTCTGTTCGAGTTCCGGCGCAAGGGATATTCCCTCGATGCGCCCTTCTACACCGACGCCACGATCTTCAAGATCGATATGGAAGCCATTTTTGGCCAGCACTGGATCTTTGCCGGCAGCATCGCCGAATTGCCGGAGCCGGGCGACTACGTCACCGTCGACTATGGTCCCTACTCCCTGATCGTGCTGCGCAATGACGACGGCGGCGTGAACGTCCTGCACAACGTCTGCCGCCACCGCGGTGCCCGTGTCCTGACCGAGCCCGCCGGGTCAACCGGAAACCTGGTCTGCGGCTACCACTCCTGGACGTACTCTCCGGAGGGCAACCTGATCCACGCCTCGGCGCCGGGCGAGACCAAGTTCGACAAGGGCTGCTTCGGCCTCAAGCGCGCTCACAGCCGCGTGGTTGCCGGACTCATCTTCGTCTGCATCGCAGACGAGCCGCCGGCAGATTTTGACGAAACGTCCAAAATCTTCGAACCGTACCTCGCTCCACACGATCTCTCCAAGACCAAGATTGCCTACCAGCAGAACATCGTTGAAGAGGGCAACTGGAAGCTCGTCATGGAGAACAACCGTGAGTGCTACCACTGCGATGGCCACCCTGAGCTGGCCTGTTCCCTCTTCCCCACCTGGGGCCTGACGGAGGGCTTGATCCCGGCCCACCTTGAAGAAGTATGGGACCGTAACAAGGAAGCACAAGCCTCGCTGGAGGAGCGTTGCCGCCGCTACGGCCTTCCCTACGAGGTGGTGGAGGAGCTCGATACCCGCATTGCGGGAATCCGCATCTCACGCGAATCGCTCGACGGCGAGGGCGAGTCATTCTCGCCCGATGGCCGCCGGCTTTCCAAGAAGCTGCTCGGTGACTTGCGGGACTTCCGTTTGGGCCGCTGCTCGATGCACCTGCAGCCCAACAGCTGGTTCCACTTCCAGAGCGACCACGTCATCACCTTCGGCGTCTTCCCCATCAACGAACACCAGTCACTGGTCCGCACCACCTGGCTGGTGGCCGATGACGCCGTGGAAGGCGTGGACTACGACCTGGAAAAGCTCACCTACACTTGGAAGCAGACCAACCTGCAGGACAAGGCGTTCGTGGAGTTGTGCCAGACGGGCGCCGGCAGCCCCGCCTACGAGCCCGGCCCCTACATGAAGAGCGAATACCAGGTGGAGGCCTTCATCAACTGGTACGTACAGCGTGTCCAGGAGCACTTGGCATGACCGAACTCCTCACTGAGACGGTAGTCCAGGAACCACATCGCATCCGCGGCCTTGAGATGCCGTGGAACAGGGTGATGGGCAGCACCGAGGGGCCGGCCAGCGCGGCCCGCGCTTTGGGCCCGTGGCATCCGCAGGAGTTCATGGCCGAATGCGTTGAGATTGTTCCCGAAGTGGGCGGCATGATGACCTTCGTGTTCCGTCGCTCCGACGGTGCGCCCCTGGCTTTCCGTGCTGGACAGTACGTGAACGTCGCCTTCCCCGTGAACGGCGAGGACCAGGATCCGGCGGACCGCAGCTACTCTCTGTCCAGCGCGCCCACCAAACCGTGGACCTTCGACATCACGGTCAAGCGCGATCCCACGGGCTTGGTCTCACCGTGGGTGCACGAGAACATCAAACCGGGGACTGTTTTGGAGATGCTTGGTCCGGTGGGGGCGTTCCACTTGCCGGACGCCGACCGGCGGGCACGCTACCTGCTCTTGGCCGCTGGGGCGGGGATCACGCCCATCATGTCGATGGTGCGGACCATTCACTCGCTGCCGGGGGAGGCCGACGTCGTGGTGCTCTACCACGGAGCGGCGGCCGAGGGCTTTGCCTTCAACAAGGAGCTCGCCTACATCGCCTCCGTGGACTCGCGCATCAAGGTCTTCTACTCCCTGGGCGATCGCGGCAAACCCGACGACTGGGAAGGGCTCAGCGGAAGGCTGACGGCGGCCATGCTGGATCAGGTGGCTCCCGATGCCAACGGCCGGCAGGTCTATGCCTGCGGCCCCGAAGGGTACCTGAACACGGCCACCGAACTCCTGGGGAAGGTAGGCGTCGACGACACCTCCATCCACATGGAATTCTTCACCGGAGACCGCCAGACCATCCTCGAATATCAGGCGGAACTCGCCCTGGCGGCCGATATTGCGGAGGAAATCGCGGAGGAGATCGCCGATTCCGCCGAGGACTACTACGAAAGCCAGCCCACGGCGTTCGGACTCTACGAGCCCGGCTACGACGCAGGAGGAACGTTGAAGGCCACGGGCCTGCCGCTGGAAACTTCCGATCCGGACGGGTCCGGATCGGATGCATCCGACGGCGGTGCGGACGTGGAGCAGGAGCCTGTTACTCCTGATGCCTCGAGCTTTGACACGGTGGGAACGGGCAGCCTCACCCTGTCCTTCATGCGCACGGGCATTAATGTACGCGTCGACCCCAGCGAGCACATTCTTGGCCCCGCCCAGCGTGCCGGCGTCAGGATCGGCGCCAACTGCAAGGAAGGCATGTGCGGCTCGTGCAAGATCGTCAAGCTTTCCGGTGAGGTCGAGATGAACCATCAGGGCGGGATCCGGGCACGGGAAATCGACGCCGGCAAGTTCCTGCCGTGCTGCTCCACGGCACGCACTGACATGGTGATCGATGCCTAGCTAAGGGGTTCAGCGCGCCGAAGCTCCGCCCGTTCCACCAGCTCCGTGATCCACGGCCGTTGTGCGCGGTGGAGGGTCATGCCCTCGGGAAGTCCCTCCACCTGCGCCGACGAGCCATCGATGTCAATGGTGATGCGTCCGCTTCCCATGGGGGCGTTGCTGATGTGCAGGTCGCCAAAGGACGCCGGCAGGACCGGGTCCAGCCAGAGCCCTCCCAGGGAGATGTGGGCGTCGTACCGCATGAGTCCGGTGATCAACTGGATGGGAGTGGTGGCGGCCCAGGCTTGTGGGGAACACGCCGTTGGGTAAGGTACCGGTTCCCTGAACTGTTCGCGGGGAAAGCCGCAGAAGAGTTCCGGGAGTCTTCCGCCCGAGGACTCCGCAGCGTCAAGAAGCGCAGTGGCAATACGCTGGGCTTCCTCCACGAATCCGTAGCGGAGCAGCCCTGCGGCTATCAGCGCATTGTCGTGCGGCCACACTGACCCGTTGTGGTAGCTGGCCGGGTTGTAGGCGCCCATGTCCGAGGCCAGGGTCCGGACGCCCCATCCGCTGAACATCTCCGGAGACATCAAACGTTCCACCACCAGCGGTGCCTTGTCTTCATCCACCAGGCCAAACCACAGGCAGTGCCCCATGTTCGAAGCGCACGCGTCCACTGGCCGTTTGTCCTTATCCAAGGCCACCGCATAGTAGCCCTTGTCCGGGAGCCAGAACTCTTCGTTGACCTTCTTTTTCAGGCGGTCCGCGCGTTCCCGGAGTTCGGCCGCCAAGGGGAGGTCGCCGTCGTCGTACGCCATCCAGGCGCGCGCCATATAGGCGCCATGCACGTACGCCTGGACTTCGCACAGCGCCAACGGTGGCTCAGCGATGGTGCCATCGGCAAAGTTGATGCCGTCCCAGGAATCCTTCCACCCCTGGTTGATGAGCCCGTGCTGGTTGGGCCGCCCGTACTCCACGAAACCGTCGCCATCGCGGTCGCCGTAGTCCCTGATCCAGTCAAGCGCACGGTCCGCGTTGGGGAGCAGCTCCGAAATGACGTCTTTGGCGAAGCCCCACCGGCTGACGGAGCCCAGGACAATCACAAAAAGGGGAGTGGCGTCCACGCTCCCGTAGTACGCGGACTTGCCGCCCAAGGCCAGGCTGCTGGAAACATCGAGCCGGACTTCATGCAGGATCTTCCCCGGCTCCTCCTCGCTGGCAGGGTCCACCACCCTTCCTTGCCGGTCAGCGAGGGTACGGAGGGTCCCCAACGCCAGCGACGGGTCAACCGGCAACGCCATCTCGGATGCCCACAGTGAGTCCCGGCCGAACAACGTCATGAACCACGGCGCGCCAGCGGCCACGACCACCCTGTCCGGATGGTCCGGGTCCTGGATCCGCAGCGCCCCCAAGTCTTCGTAACTGCGGCTGAGAGTGCGTTGTATGGAACGGTTTCCCACCTGCAGACGGGGAATCTTGGCTACCCATTCCTGCCGACGGCGATCGCTGGGGGACATGTCGCCGCGGGACGGGTGGGCGAACGGCGTTCCTGTGCCATCCCCGGCGGGAACAACACTCACGCGGGTGCTCCAGCTCCCCGAGGACGGAATCTTAGCCGTGAAGCCCAAAGCCCGGGCTCCTGCGCCGGCGCCCTCAGCCCGGATCACCACGCCCTTGCGGATTCCCTCCCACTTTCCACGGATCACCAGGGAATCACCCTCCGGGACGCGGGTTTCCTTCCATTCGCGGGTGATGCGGGCTTCCTTCACTTCAAAAAGGTCTGCAAAATCCGACTCGGCCGTCAGGAGAATTTGGCACTCCACAGGGTGCTTGGAGTAGTTGCGGACTGTGATTTCCTCAAAGATGCCCGTCCCGACTTCCCTGAGTCTCTCCACCAGAAGGGGGCTGTCCGCATAGCCATCGGAGCGGGGAACCCGGCCTGCGAACAGTGCGCGGTAGGGTTCCCGGATTTCGGCGGCCAAAGGCTCCACCACCTGGCCGTTGATGGTCAGTTCCCACCGCGAAAGAATGCGGGTATCCAGATGGAAGACGCCGTGGGGCAGGTCGGGATGGATGTCTCCGTTGGAGGAGGAAATGCAGAAGGACGAACCTTCCACCAAAGTGACCGTGCCCGACCCCAAAGGCCCGGCCGCGGTGTCAGCATTCCAACCAACCACTTGGTGCTCCTTGCCACTGGCTGTTCCGGCTGCTGTGGCCGGCGACTGCTGTGGGGACCGGCCGTTTGCGTGGATATAGTCGACGCTACGCTGGAGAGGGTGCCGGCACCAGAGCCGTCCGGGGCCTCGGTCCGGAGTGGGGGAAATTCGTGTCCGCAACCCAGAGTTAACCTGTATTCCAGCTACTCCGCGGTATAAGGGGTCTATAATGGGAACAGGACATTCGCTGATGCAGCCCGGCGGCCCGCTTTTCTTCCGACGCCGGAGGCCCCGTAATGACCGACACCCAAATCAGCAGCTTTATCCGAGATTGCGTGGTGTTTGAGGACGACACTGAGAACGGCTTGGATTTTGATACTTTCTATGGCCTGTACATCAGCTGGTGTGTTCTTGGACGTAAAATCCCCATTCCCGACTCCGCTTTTAAGACAGCCCTTGGCCTTGAAGGTCTCAGGCCCATCAAGGAAAACGGCCGCAGAATCTATCCCGGAATGAGCATGGTGGGTGCGGCCGCAAGGGACTACGTCATGAACAGTGTTCCTTTGTGGAGCGAGTCCGAAACCAACAGCCCGGTTCTTTCCGACTTCTCCGAGGAAGCTGTTCCGTCCATCGCCTGATTTAATCAAACAGCCTGCGTCCAGCCCGTGCCCCTAGGATTTCATGAGGGGGCATGGGCTGTTCCTGTTTCCGGGGTGTGCGCTGAAAGGAATTGATGAAACCGTCCATCGTGTGGTTCCGGGACGACCTGAGGGTCGCCGACAATCCGGCCTTGCGGGCCGCCGTCGACGACGGTGAAGCCGTGGCACTGTTCGTCCTCGACGAAGAATCGCCGGGAATCCGCGCCCATGGCGGCGCCGCACGGTGGTGGCTCCACCATTCGCTGACAGCGCTGCGTGAAGAACTGGACAAACTCGGCATCCCGCTGCTGCTCCGCCGCGGACCCGCCGCGGAGGCAGTGCAGGAAACCGCGACGGCGGTTGGTGCGGGCGCGCTCTACTGGAACCGCCGGTACGGTGCGGCTGAGCGAACGGTCGACGCCGGACTCAAGACCTGGGCGGGCGGGGCCGGGCTCCACGTAGCCAGTTTTCAGGCTTCCCTGCTTCATGAGCCATGGAACGTGACCACCAAAACGGGTGGACAATACAAGGTCTTCACACCTTTCTGGCGGACGGTGTCCGCACAGGAATTCCGCGAGCCGTTGGCCGTGCCCGCGAAGGGGCATGGTTACACGGGCAAGCTGCCGGCCGATGAAAAGCTGGACTCCTGGCATCTCCTGCCCACCCATCCGGACTGGTCCGGGGGATTGGCCGGGATGTGGACGCCTGGAGCGGCTGCCGGCCACCAGCGTCTCGCTGCGTTCGTGGAGAAGGGGCTCTCCAACTACAGCGAGGGCCGGAACCGTCCGGATACCGATGGGAGCAGCTGCCTGTCGCCTTACCTGCGGTGGGGTGAGCTGAGCCCGTTTGAGGTGTGGCATGCCCTGGGTTCCAAGCGGTCCGAAAGCGCCTCGATCTTTGCTTCTGAGCTGGGGTGGCGTGAATTCTGCTGGCACCAGTATTTCCACAACCCGGAGCTCGCCACCGCGAACCTCCGCTCCGAGTTTGATCGCTTCCCGTGGGCCTGGCCCGGCAGCAGCGGAGGGAACGGTAAAAATCCCGGCCACGACAGTGCGCCGGAGGAGTTCCGGGCCTGGCAGCAGGGCCGCACAGGTTTCCCCATGGTGGACGCCGGGCAACGCCAGTTATGGCACACCGGCTGGATGCACAACCGCGTACGCATGGTGGCCGCCAGCTTCCTGGTGAAGAACCTGGGTATCCATTGGCAGCTCGGTGAGCAGTGGTTCTGGGACACCCTGGTGGATGCAGATCCGGCGTCGAATCCCGCCAACTGGCAGTGGGTGGCCGGCTCCGGAGCAGACGCCTCGCCCTTCTTCAGGATCTTCAACCCTGAGGCCCAGCGGGTTAAGTTCGATCCCCAAGGGAAGTACATCGCCCACTGGATCCCCGAATTCGGAACGCCCGAATACCCCGGGGAAATTGTGGACCTCAAAACCACCCGGGCGGAAGCACTCGAAGCGTACAAGGGGATGAAGGAAGTCCACTAGGAAGCCATCCGCCCTCAAAACAACCCTCTGGAAATTAGTAGGAAGTCCGAGTATATTCGGGTTCAGAGATGACCTGGATCACAGTTGGTCACGTGTTCCCCGCAGTGGTCCCAGCACCCGGCGGCACGGCAGTCATTCACGATGCAAAGGAGCATTCCACCATGGTGCGCGAGCTTTCACACTACGTAGACGGCCAGAGGATCGACGGCACGTCCGGCCGGTTCAGCGATGTCTACGATCCCTGCACGGGCGAAGTCCAGGCCCGGCTTCCGCTGGCCAGCGCCGACGAGGTCCGCAACGCCGTCGCAAATGCCGAAAAGGGCCAGCTCGAATGGGCGGCCATGAACCCGCAGCGCCGGGGACGCATCCTGCTCAAGTTCGTGGACCTGGTCAACGAGAACATGGACGAACTCGCCACGCTCCTGTCCTCCGAGCATGGCAAGACGTTCGCGGACGCCAAGGGCGACATCCAGCGCGGCATCGAGGTGGTGGAGTTCTCCGCCGGCGCACCGCACCTCCTTAAGGGCGAGTTCTCGGACAACGCCGGACAGGGGATCGACGTCCACTCGCTCCGCCAGCCCCTCGGTGTGGTCGCGGGCATCACGCCCTTCAACTTCCCGGCCATGATTCCGCTGTGGAAGTCCGGCCCGGCGCTCGCAGCC
This sequence comes from Arthrobacter sp. D5-1, assembly GCF_017357425.1. Classification (NCBI taxonomy): domain Bacteria; kingdom Bacillati; phylum Actinomycetota; class Actinomycetes; order Micrococcales; family Micrococcaceae; genus Arthrobacter; species Arthrobacter sp. D5-1. Next base: position 609,971 of record NZ_CP014571.1, read on the forward strand.
GGGAACGCCTTCATCCTCAAGCCCTCGGAACGGGACCCGTCGGTTCCGCTTCGCCTGGCCGAGCTGTACAGCGAAGCCGGGGTTCCCAACGGCGTCTTCAACGTCATCAACGGTGACAAGGAAGCCGTGGACGCACTGCTCGAAGATCCGCGCGTGAAAGCCATCGGCTTTGTGGGCTCAACTCCCATCGCACAGTACATCTACGCCACGGCAGCTGCGCACGGCAAGCGTGCACAGTGCTTCGGCGGGGCAAAGAACCACATGGTGATCATGCCCGACGCCGATCTGGACATGGCAGCCGACGCACTGATTGGTTCCGGGTACGGTTCCGCGGGTGAACGTTGCATGGCCATCTCCGTAGCCGTGCCGGTGGGACAAGAAACTGCCGACGCCCTCGTTGCCAAGCTGACCCAGCGCGTCAAGGACCTGAAGGTTGGCCACAGCCTGGACAAGGACTCGGACTTCGGGCCGGTCGTGGCAGCCTCTGCCAAGGAACGCATTGAGGGCTACATCCAGTCCGGGGTGGACGAAGGAGCAACCTTGGTCACCGACGGCCGCGGACTCACCGTGGACGGCTACGACGGCGGCTTCTGGGTTGGCCCCACCCTCTTCGACAACGTCACCAAGGACATGAAGATCTACAAGGAAGAGATCTTCGGACCTGTCCTGAGCGTGCTGCGCGCAGCTGACTACGACGAAGCGCTCAGGCTCTGCAGCGAGCACGAGTTCGGCAACGGCGTCGCGATTTTCACCCGCGACGGCGACTCCGCCCGCGACTTCGCCAGCCGCGTGGAGGTGGGCATGGTGGGCATCAACGTGCCGATTCCCGTGCCGATTGCGTACTACACGTTCGGCGGCTGGAAAGCCTCGGGCTTCGGCGATCTCAACCAGCACGGCGCCGACGCGTTCCGGTTCTACACCAAGACCAAGACCGTGACGTCGCGCTGGCCCTCCGGCATCCGCCAAGGCGCCAGCTTCATCATGCCGGCGGGCAGCTGATGGGGACTCCAGAGACTGAAGACGAAGTTCTGTTTGAGCGTCGGGGCCACCTGGGCATCGTGACCCTGAACCGTCCGAAAGCCGTCAACGCCCTGAATGCGGGAATGGTGCAAGCCATGTTCCGGCAGCTTACGGAGTGGGCCGACGACGACGCCGTTGCCACCGTTCTGGTGCGCGGCGCGGGAGACCGCGGGCTGTGTGCCGGCGGCGACATTGTGGCCATCTACAAGGACATGCTGCACGGTGGAACCGAAACTGCGGAGTTCTGGGCGGACGAGTACCGGTTGAACTCGTTGATTGCCCACTATCCCAAACCGTACGTGGCGTTCATGGACGGGCTGGTTTTGGGCGGTGGCGTTGGCATCTCGGCCCATGGCTCGGTGCGCGTGGTCACCGAACGGACGCGTACCGGCATGCCGGAAACAACCATCGGTTTCGTGCCCGACGTCGGTGGAACGCTCCTGCTGTCGCGCTCGCCGGGGGAGACGGGAACCCACGCGGCCCTGACGGGAGCACACCTGTCCGGCTCGGATGCGTTGTTCCTGGGACTCGCTGACCACTTTGTGCCGTCCGAAAACCTGCCGGCGCTGGCGGAAGCGCTAGAAGGCTCGACGCCGGAAGCCGCCGTCGGGCGTTTCGCGCAAGCCGCGCCGGACTCGGCACTGGCGGCGCAGCGCGAATGGATCGACGCCGCGTACGTGTATGACGACGCTGAAGAGATTGTCCGGAGCCTGCGCTCTGCCGGGGCCGAAGCTGCTGCCGCCGCGGACACGATTGAGGCGAAGTCTCCCACATCGGTGAAAGTCGCCTTGGAATCGCTGCGACGGGTGCGGGGGCTTTCCCTGGAGGAGGCTTTGGATCAGGAGTATCGCGTGGGGCTTCGCTGCCTGGCCGGTCCTGATTTCCGGGAGGGCATCCGCGCGCAGGTAGTGGACAAGGACAGGAATCCGCAATGGAAGCCGCCTGCCCTGGCTGACGTCCAGCCGTCCGACGTCGAGGGCTACTTTGAGCCGCTCGGCGAACGGGAACTGGGTCTGGCCGGGCTGGGCAGCGAGTCGAAGGAGACGGTATGACAGAGAATGCAGCCATGTCAGATATCCAAGGCCCTGAAACGGGACTCATCGCTTTCCTCGGTCTCGGCCACATGGGCGGGCCTATGGCGGCCAACCTGATCAAGGCCGGACACGACGTTATTGGGTACGATCCCGTTCCGGCGGCCGTGGAAGCGGCGTTGGCCCACGGGATTCCCATGGCATCCTCTGCCCACGAGGCTGCAGCGGAGGCGGCCGTGGTGCTGACCATGCTCCCCAGCGGCAAGCATGTCCTGGATGCCTACCGTGGCGTGGACGGACCGGGGCTGCTGTCGGTTGCGAAGCCGAACACCCTGTTCCTGGACTGCTCCACCATCAACGTGGACGAAGCCCGGGAAGCCGCGGCGCTGGCCGTGGCAGCGGGTCACCGGTCCGTTGACGCCCCGGTTTCAGGCGGCGTGGTGGGCGCCGAGGCGGGCACCTTGACGTTCATGGTGGGTGCGCTTCCGGAGGATTTTGAGACCGTGCAGCCGATCCTGGAATTGATGGGCAAACGTATTGTCCACTGCGGGGACCACGGTGCCGGGCAGGCCGCCAAGGTCTGCAACAACATGATCCTGGGGGTGTCCATGATTGCTGTTGCCGAGGCCTTCGTGTTGGGCGAGAAGTTGGGCCTCACGCATCAGGCGTTGTTCGACGTCGCCTCCAACGCGTCCGGGCAGTGCTGGGCGCTCACGACCAACTGCCCCGTTCCGGGGCCGGTACCCACCAGCCCCGCCAACCGCGACTACCAGCCGGGTTTCGCCGGAGCATTGATGGCCAAGGACCTGCGCCTGGCACTGAATGCGTTGGAAAGTACAGGAGTAGCGGCGGAGATGGGGCCGTTGGCATCGCGAATCTACGATGCCTTCGCTGCCGGCGAGGGCGCCGGCAGGGACTTCTCCGGCATCATCACGGAGATTCGGGACAAGTCCGTGTGAGAGGTTGGAACTGAGTGGTTGTGATTTGTTGGGCTTGGCGGAGAGGGAGAGCATGACGGAGCAGTACCAGAACATTGTGGTGGAACGGCGGGGCCGGGTTGGACTGGTGACCCTGAACCGGCCGGAGGCGTTGAATGCGCTGAACACCGCACTCATGAATGAGCTCGTGGATGCAGTTTCCGCCATGGATACCGACCCTGAAGTGGGGGCCGTGGTGATCACGGGATCCGCCAAGGCATTCGCAGCCGGGGCCGACATCAAGGAAATGTCTTCCAACAGCTACATGGACATGTACGCGGCAGATTGGTTCCGGCGGTGGGAGGACCTCACCCGCCTGCGCATTCCAGTCATAGCTGCGGTTTCCGGTTTTGCCTTGGGTGGTGGCTGCGAACTGGCCATGATGGCCGATTTCATCATCGCCGGAGATAACGCCAAGTTTGGCCAGCCGGAGATCAACCTGGGCGTCATCCCGGGCATGGGCGGCTCTCAGCGGCTGACCCGCGCCGTGGGCAAGGCCAAAGCGATGGACATGGTCCTGACGGGCCGGTTCATGGATGCGGACGAAGCCGAACGGTCCGGCTTGGTCTCCAGGGTGGTTCCCGCCGCTGAGGTCATCGACGAAGCAGTCAAGGCAGCAGAAGTCATCGCGTCCAAGTCCAAGCCCGCCGCCATGGTGGCAAAGGAAGCCGTCAACGCGGCCTTCGAGATGGGACTGTCCCAAGGGGTTGTCTTCGAACGGAGAGTTTTCCATTCGCTCTTCGCTACCGAGGACCAAAAGGAGGGCATGGCCGCCTTCAGTGAGAAGCGCCAACCGGAGTTCAAACACCGGTAATTCGCGCGTGTTTTCGGGAGTGTCGGGGATAGACTCGGTGCACTTACAAATGGGGAGAGAACATGTCAACGGAGATCGTTCAGGCTAACCACACTGAAGCATCCACCCAGCCGATCAACCGGCAGGCCCTCGTTGCCGCAGCCATGGCCGTACTTGCCCTCGTCGGGCTGTTTTTCGCGGGCATGGCCGTCATCGCGGTCTTCGTCGTTGGGGCAGGCCATGTGGCCTTGAACCAGATTCAGCAGCGCGGCGAACGGGGACGGGGCTTCGCCATTGCCGCTCTGGTGGTGGGTTACGGCATAGGAGTCCTGTCCCTGGGCTCGGCGCTGATCTTCGCCTTCACCTCCGCAGGCTGAGTAGGACGCAGCTCACGGTCCTTCCCTCGTCACGTTCCGGCTGCTCGCGTGTCCTTTCTATGGACACACGAACAGACGACAATGAGGGACCCCATGACCTGGCAATTTTGCGACAACGATGACTGCCCTGACAGCTGGCACTGGACCGAGCTGACGGGAACTCCGGAGTCTTGCCGTGGCTCCGATGAACAGGAGACCCGCCAAAGGGTTGTCCGCCCGTACTTCGCGGCGTAGGCTCCTGCGGGCCACCACCCGCAGTCGAGGAGTGAGTCATGGGACAGCTGATCGTGCAGGATTTTGTGACCGCCGACGGTTTCGCCGCCGACACCAACAACGAGTTCAAGGCCTACGAGTTATTGGAAGGCGGAACGGCCGAGTTTGACCGGGCCCAACTCGAATGGCTTGGCAGCGTGGAAGCCATGGTTCTGGGTGCCAACACCTACAGATACTTCGTGGAGTTCTGGCCGACGCCCGCGTCGGAGGGCGAGATCATCGCACCAGCCCTGAATGGCCTGCGCCGCCACGTGTTTTCGCGCCACTTGAAGGAAGCCCCGTGGGGCGACTTCCCGCCGTCGAACGTTGAATCCGGCGACGCGATCGAGGCGATCCGCCGCATCAAGCGCGAGTCCGCCAAGGACATTGTCCTATGGGGCAGTTTGTCCCTGGGTCAGACGTTCTTCGCGGCAGGCGAGGTGGACGCGGTCCGGTTGGTGGTCATGCCGATAGGCCAGGGCGCCGGCAGGGGCGTGTTCCCCGCCGGACACGACCCCGCCCTTCTGAAACTCGTGGACGTGAACAGCTACGACCAAGGCTTGGTGGAGCTCAGTTACACCGTCCGGAAGCAGGGTTAGCTGATAGCGGCGGAGGTCAGCGTTGCGTCGAAGAACGCCCGCTCCAGCCGCACTGCCTCCGCGAAGACCGCAGCAACGCGGTTCCGCTCCTGAGGCAGTGAAGGCTCGACGGCGTCGAACTCGTCGCGCAGCCACGTCACCCACGCGTTGTACCCAGGGTTGTTGTGGAGGCGGATCCACTCGGCATGCTTGGGTTCGGCGGGCCACTGGGTGGGGTCTCCGGCGCGCGCGGCCCAATCTCCGTACAGCCATTCGGCAACCAGCAGGACGGCGAGGACCTCCGGGTAGGAACGGGAGGCGAGGGCCTTCCGCATCAGGTCGTCGAAATCGCGTGTGGCCGGCCCGAGTGCTGGTGTTGTCCTGTCCGTTTCCGGAACGTCCAGTTCATTGAAGCAATCCTGGAAGTACGTATTCTCGTCGGATGCGAAGGCCCCGAGGACACCAGCGAACACCAGTCGGGAAGGCAGCGACGGTGCCGAGGCTACGGCTTGACCCAAGAGAGCGGTGAAGGCATCGCAGAACTGGTAATCCTGCACCAGGTAATGGCGCAGCTGCTCATCGGGAAGGGACCCGTCCAGCAGTTGGTCCACGAATGGATGGTTAACGGCGGCGTCCCAATCCCCGGCTGATTGGTTCCTGAGTTCTTTGGCAAAGCCCACGGTGTTTCCTCCTGAAGTGTCAGCATCGGAGCCTAGCAGCGTGCTGCGTTGTGGCGGTGGGCGTGACGCTATGGTGGCGCTCCCGGGGCCGGCGTAGGCTCTGGCCATGACGAACGAGGGTGCATCCAAGACGATCGTGGTTGGCTATGACGGATCCGAAGAATCACACCGCGCCGTTCAGTGGGCCGCTAAACATGCGATCCTGCGGGACTGTTCCCTCCACGTAGTGCACTGTTCCTTGTGGGTCCTGCTGTCCCACAACAGGGGACCCGTTCCTGGGGTTGCCGATAGCGGTCTGGAACGGGCCGCTCAGAAAGTCCTGGAGGAAGGTGCGGCTCTCGCCAAGGAGACCGTCCCCGAGCTGGAAGTCCACACCACCCTGTTGCACGGGATGCCCCGCGATCACCTGGCCCACGTTTCGGCCGGCACTGCGATGTTGGTGCTCGGAAGCCGGGGACTGGGCGGGTTCATGGGTTTGCTGGTGGGATCCGTCAGCCTGGAGATGGCAGCAACGGCAGAGTGCCCAGTGGCCGTGATCCGTGCGGACGACAACCCTGAAGGCTTTGTGTTGCTGGCTGTCGATGACTCAGGATCACCGGCAGCACTTGAGGATGCGTGCCATTTCGCTGAAGCATCAGGGGCTGACCTCAAGATCGTGCATGTGCTCCACGAACCTGCCGGGTACCGGCGGTTGCGCGATCCCGTTGAAGACTATCCCGACGCAGAAGCCCTCCTGGATTCCGTCATGAGCCGGGCCCGCCACAAAGCACCCGGGATCGAGGTGGCCGGAGAGTTGCTGGTGGATGCTTCCTTCTCCCGGGCTGTGGTCAAAGCTTCGCAAGGAGCACGCCTGACGGTGGTGGGGACCAAAGGGCACGGGGTCATCAAGGGCACCATTGGTTCCACGGCGCACGCTGTCCTTCACCATGCCCACAGTCCCGTGTTGGTGTCCCGCCGGAAGGCCGAGCCTGCATAAGCCGGTGGAGGCCCTCTCAGGGACTCCCTCGCGCGACGGCCCGGAACTAGGGTGAAGGTATGGACAATCGGGCAGAAGTACGCGAATTCCTGATCTCCCGGCGTGCCCAGGTAACCCCTGAGCAGGTGGGGCTGCCGGCCGGTTCGAATCGACGGGTCAAGGGATTGCGGCGCAGTGAGGTGGCCACTCTTGCCGGACTGAGCGTTGAGTATTACACCCGTTTGGAGCGCGGTGCCATCAGCGGTGCATCGCCACAAGTGCTTGAAAGCCTGGCGCGGGCGTTGTGCTTGGACGACGCGGAACGGGCCCATCTGTTCGATCTCGCTCACTCCGCCAGTCCGGTTGCGCGGCCGCCGAGGCGACGCAGCGCCAAGTCCTACGTGCCGCACCAGAGCCTGCAATGGGCGCTTGATGCTGTCACCGCAGGTCCCGCCTTTGTTCGGAACGGCCGGATGGATCTGCTGGCCGTGAACCCGTTGGCCCGGGCGTTCTACAAGGACTGTTACGACATGCCGGGCCAGGCGCCCAACATCGCACGGTTTACGTTCCTGGATGATCGTGCCCACGAGTTCTACCCGGACTGGGATGCCTTTGCGGAAGTGACCGTTTCCATCCTGCGCACAGAGGCTGGGCGCGACCCGCACAACAAAGAGCTTCACGATCTCATTGGTGAACTCAGCACCCGCAGCGAGGAGTTCCGCACCCGCTGGGGCGCACACAACGTCCGCCATCACGGCACGGGGTTCAAGACGTTCAACCATCCGATCGTCGGTGAGATGACTCTCGCCTTCGAGGGCCTGGAAATGGCCGCAGAACCCGGGCTGACGCTGACCATCTACGCTGCGGAACCCGGGTCGCCGTCGGCCGAGCGTCTCCAGCTGTTGGCATCGTGGGCGGCCAGCGAATACGGTGTTCAGCCTGCTGCCGAAAGGACCGTCGCGGACAGCTGACTGCCGGACGGCTGATGTGTCTTCAGCTATGCTCCCGCCGGCAAGGCGTGCAGCTTCAGAGGAACCTTACCGGGACCGATGGACATCAGTGGTGAAGCCCTTCCTCTTGGTACGTTCTTGCAGAGTTTCAAGTTCTTGGAAGAAGGTCAGTTGCCAGCCAGAAGGACCTTGAACTCTTCCGTTAATGGTCTCGAAGGGAGTTCTGGTTGCAGGTGCGAGCACCTTCAACCCAAACTCTTCGGCGGAGGTCATAGCGACTTCGGTGTTGTCCACCTCAAGGGCGATTCGGGCAGTAGGCCCTTCGACAGATGGTGCGTTCTCGATAGCGTCGATGTTGTGAATGTGTGTGCGTGTGGCGAGCTCAATCGTCGCCGCGGCGACGTTCAGTATTGCCACTCGATCCTCACCGTCGGTTGCGAAAGCAGGCTGTTCCGTAAGCCCAAGAACGTCACGGTAAAATTGCAGGGCGCTATCGAAGTCGTCTGTTTCGATGATCAAACGCAATTGTCAGGGCGGCTGTGAAAGATTCATGTCCATCATCTTGGAGGGTGACATGCGTGTCAGGTGCAAGTCCGTAGCGATCTCCTAGCCGTTTCAGCTGCCGAAGTTCGGCTTCGACGGTTTCTTTCTCGCTCTCCAGCCGCGCCCGCGCAGCTGTCACGGCCGCTAGAATCAGATCACGGTCTCTCTCGGGATTGAGCAAGGCAGGAAGCAGCGTGCGAATTACGGAGCTGCAAAAACCAGCTTCAAATAAGTCCTGGATTTGAAGCACAAGATGCTCGTCTTCGATCGAGTAAATGCGGTGGCCCGCCGAAGTCCGCTGCGGCTCAACCAAGAGCTGCTGTTCGTAATAACGCAGCGACCTGACGCTGACGCCAGTCCTCGTGGATAATTCTCCAATCCTCATACAACCGTCCTCGTTGAAGAAATCCGCCATATAACAGTCAACTCCACGATGGGGGACTTTGTCCCCACCGTTGAGTTGCTCTCGGCGGAAATGCCGACGGGGGAACAGGCAGCCTTTGCTTCACTTGGGGCAAGACCCACCCTCGCTATGGACACGGTAGCCTTCCTCGGGTCGGGCCCAGGAGACCCTCTGCGGTTGAGGTCCGTGGGGAGATCAGCGATCTTCTTCCGGCCGACGTTCCCGCGGGTCCTTCCGAAACAACACCAGGAGCGGCAGGAAGTAGAGCGCAGCTACTCCCGCACCCACCAGCACCGGACCGCTGGCTCCCAGCGCGGATTCCAGCGCGAAGCCGGCCATCCACGACCCCACGGCCGTACCCAGGTTGAATGCTGAAGTGCTAAGCGCTGAGGCAAGAGTGGGCGCATGCCCGGCATATCCAACTGCCTTCCCGATCAATATTGGGTTGGTGGCCATGCCGAAGAGGCCCAGCAGGAAGATCAGGACCACTGTCACCACGGCGTAGTGGGAGAACAGGAAGAGGGCTCCGAGAACCAGGAATGTCATGCCTGCTGAGATGAACAGGGCCGGGTACGGGTGGTGTGCCCCGAAGTGGCCACCCAGAGTGGATCCGATGAACGCCCCGACGCCGTACGCCATCAGCACCAGCGGAACCGCGGCTGCGGCAAGCCCAGTGTTCTCGGTGAGCAGCGGAGAGATGAAGGTGTAGGCGGCCAAGGAAGATCCGCACACCATCGCGCAGCCCGCCAGGACAAGCCAAACCCTCGAGTCCCGCATACTCGCCAGCTCAGCACGCACCGACGGGGTGGGTCCGGAAACAAGATCCGAGGCAACCAACCGGTACACGGCAACTGCACCCACCAGGGCCAGGCAAGCGAGTATCCAGAACGGTCCCCGCCAGCCAATCACCTGACCGGCAAACGCCCCAAGGGGAACACCCACCACGTTGGCAAGCATCCCGCCGCCCAACACCACCCCTAGCGCCCGCGAGGCTGCCGCAGCGCCTGCCGCTTTGGCACCCACGACGGCGGCTACCGCCCAGAAAGCGCCTGTCGCCAACGCCGTCAGGAAACGTGCGCCAAGAATGAGCGTGAAATCGGAGGTGAGCGCCACGATGACGTGACCAACAGAGAACACCACCAGCGCGAGGCTCAGCGTCAGCCGGCGTGGCAGCTTGAGGGTCAGGATGGACATCGTGGGAGTGCCCACGATCATGCCGACAGCAAACACCGTGATCATGAGTCCCGCACTTGCCACGGAGGTGCCTAGGTCACTGGCGATCTCCGGCAGTATCCCCGCAACAATGAACTCGGTGGTTCCCATCAGGAACACTCCGGCTGCCAGGACGTAGGTCACCAACGGCAGACGCCGGGTCTTGGCGGTGGGAAAGGTTGTGGTCATGGATCCAGAACATCAGGTTCACAGCGGGGGAGGGAGTCCCGCTTGAGGGAGGTCCTCCGAGGGACTCCCTTGCTGCGCAAAGGCTATGGGGCTCCGCTGTGATCGCTGACCTTATATTGTCAGTGCCTGCTGCCAGAGTAAAGGAATGGAACGAATTGGGGAGAGGCATACGGGCGCAGCAGTGGCGCTCGGGCGCGCTCCCGTCGTTGTGGATTCCGTTCAACCCGGCAGGGGCACAGCCAGCACCGTTAGCAGCGACCTGATCGAACAGTTGCGGGTCCTGGAGGAGATGAAGTCTGCGATCTCCGCTTTGCAGGCGCGGGTTGCTGTGGCGTTTGATCTGGCTCAACGTCAGGAGCAAGCCGAGGCAGGGGTCCCTTCCTCGGAGCGCGGCCAGGGCGTGGGAGCGCAGGTTGCGTTGGCCCGGCGCGAGTCACCAAACCGTGGGTCCCGCCTCCTGGGCTTGGCGAAAGCCCTTGTCACGGAGATGCCCCGCACCTTGGCGGCCCTGAAATCGGGGCACTTGAATGAATGGCGTGCCACGCTTCTTGTTAAGGAAACGGCCTGCCTGTCTGTCGAGGACCGTTGTGCGGTGGATGAGGAGCTCGCGCCCGACACCGGGACTTTTGCGGGCAAGGGCGACAAAGCGATCATTGCTGCCGCGAAAGCTGCCGCATATCGGCGGGATCCGCGGTCGGTAGTCGGGCGTGCCAGCCGTGCTGCCGCCGAACGGACCGTCAGCCTCCGTCCAGCCCCGGACACCATGACGTACCTGACGGCCTTGCTTCCGGTAGCCCAAGGCGTAGCGATCTACGCCGCGCTGACTCGAGCGGCTGATTCGGCCCGTTCCAGCGGGGATGCACGAGGTCGGGGCCAGCTCATGGCCGACACCTTGACCGAACGCATGACGGGCACCCCGGGCGGGATTTCGGGGATCAACCTGGATCTCGTTATGACCGACCGCACCTTGTTCCAAGGTGACAGCGAACCAGCCCGGCTCAAGGGCTACGGAATCGTCCCGGCTGAATGGGGTAGGGAGCTGCTCGGATCGGGGCAGGCAGCCCATGACCAGGACCTCACCGTTTGGCTTCGCCGGCTCTACACGGCTCCAGCTACGGGAGAGCTCCTTGCCACCGATTCCAAGGCCCGGCTCTTTGCAGGTGGGCTCCGGCGCTTCATCGAAACCCGAGACGACACGTGCCGAACGCCGTATTGTGATGCGCCTATCCGGCATATTGACCATGTGGTTCCGTGGCGCGCCGGAGGGAAGACCAGCTTGGCTAACGGCGCCGTTTTATGCGAGGCGTGCAACCACATCAAGGAAAACGCCGGCTGGACTACCCGAGCCGTACATGCCGACGTGCACACCTTGGAAATCAGCACGCCCACTGGGCATACCTACCAATCGAAAGCCCCGCCCATGCCCGGGCACCGACCCTCCAGAACATAGAAAGGCAGAGGCGTTATTCCTCGGTGAAGTCCCCGGCATCCCTGCGGAAGGTGCCCAGCACGCGGATGAGGTGATCGACGTCGTCGTGCCCGAAGCCTGACTTGCCGAAAACCTCCGCGTTGAGTGCCGCCGTCGCCTTCTTGGCGAGGGTGCGGCCCTCGGCGGTGAGCTCAATCAGGGTGGTGCGGCCGTCGGTGGGGTGCGGAGAGCGTGCCACCAGAGCGGCTTTTTCCAAGCGGTCGACGGCGTTGGTCACCGAGGTGGGATGTACCTGCAGGAGCGCGCTGGCCTTGTTCATAGGCAGCGCGCCGCTGCGGGCGAAACTCAGGAGCGCCAGCAGCTCGTAGCGTGCAAAGGTCAGCCCGAACGGTTTGAGGACCGTTTCGATGCGGGCCAGCAGGATCTGCTGCGTCCGCATGATCGCGGTGATGGCGGCCATGGGCGCGGCGACGTCGCCCCAGCCATGCCGCTCCCAGTTGCGCTGGGCGTCGGCGATGGGATCGCGGGGGAGTGGCGTGCCCATGGGCCTCCTTCGGTTGCTTGGTTGGCCTGATCTTCCGGGTGGCTAGTCTTTCAGATTCGGGAACTCTTCCTCGGTGTATTCCACGCCCAAACCGGAGGGCAGCGGCCCCTCACCATGCCGGGCGACTTCCGTGCCGCGCAGTTCCACACGACGGATCTTGCCGGAGATCGTCTTGGGAAGCTCGCCGAATTCCAGCCGCCGGATGCGTTTGAACGGTGCCAGATGCTCGCGGCAATACTTCAGAATGTCCTCCGCGACTGCCGGTCCGGCTTCGTAGCCGGCAGCCAGAACCACAAACGCTTTCGGAACCGACAGCTTCACGGCATCAGGTGAAGGCACGACGGCGGCCTCCGCCACTGCGGGATGTTCGATCAGGACGCTTTCAAGTTCGAACGGGGACAAACGGTAGTCGGAGGACTTGAAAACGTCGTCGTCCCGGCCGACGTAGGTGATCACGCCGTCAGCGTCCCGGCTCGCCATATCGCCCGTGTGATAGTAGCCGTCGCGGAAGGCATCGGCCGTTTTCTCTTCGTCGCCGAAGTAGCTCTTCATCAATCCCACGGGCCGGGGGTCCAAGCGCAAGCAGAGTTCGCCGTCGTCGGCTTCCGTCCCGGTGTTCGGATCCACCAGGACGACGTCGTACCCCGGGAGCGGGCGGCCCATGGAGCCGATCTTCACCGGCTGGGCCGGAGTGTTGGCGATCTGGACCGTGGATTCGGTTTGGCCGAAGCCGTCGCGGATGGTGACTCCCCAAGCTTTCTCCACTTGCCCGATAACTTCGGCATTCAGTGGCTCCCCAGCCGAGACCACTTTGCGTGGCGGGCTGGTGAGCTGCGTAAGATCGGCCTGGATGAGCATGCGCCAGACCGTGGGAGGCGCGCAGAAACTGGTGACGCCTTCGCGGCCCATTTGCTCCATGAGGGCGGCGGCGTCAAAGCGCTGGTAGTTGTAAATGAAGACCGTGGCCTCGGCGATCCACGGCGTGAAGACGTTGGACCAGGCGTGTTTGGCCCAGCCGGGGGAGGCGACATTCAGGTGGACGTCGCCCGGTTCCAGGCCGATCCAGTACATGGTGGACAAGTGGCCCACGGGGTAGGACGTGTGGGTATGCTCCACGAGCTTCGCCCGTGACGTGGTGCCGGAGGTGAAGTAGAGCAGCAGTGTCTCGTCCGCTTTTGTGGGGGCGTCGGGCGTAAAGTCCGTGCCGGCGTCGTACGCATCTGCGTACTGTTTGGCGTCCGCGTCGATTCTCTCCGAACCGACCTCGATCAGGGCGTATTCACCCTCGACGTCGGCGAACTTGCCGATGTTGGCACTTCCGACGGCCACCCAGGCCGCACCGCCACGTTCAACGCGGTCCTGGAGATCACGGGCGCCCATGAGGGTGGTGGTGGGGATCATGACGATGCCGAGTTTGATGCCGGCGAGCATGAGTTCCCACAGTTCAACCTGGTTGCCGAGCATGATGATCATGTGGTCTCCACGCTGGACGCCCTGGCTCCGCAGCCAGTTGGCTACCTGGGATGAGCGTTCCGCGAGGTCCTTGTAGCTGCGGCGGGTGGAGCTCCCGTCCTGTTCCACGATGACCAAGGCGGGCTTGCTGCCCCGGGCCGGGTCCGCCGCGATCTGGTCGAACCAGTCCAAAGCGAAGTTGAACTCCTCAAACCGCGGCCACTCGAATTCCGCGTGCGCCAGCTTGTAGTCCTCACGCAGTTCCAGCAGCCGGTCGCGGGCCGCACGGAAGTCCTCTGTGACTGTCATAGTCCGCCTTTCGCCTTCGGGCTTCCCTGGCACCTTTGCCGGACATCCCGCCTAGGGATCCACATCACCTTGCAATATACTAGGACATCCAAGGGTTTGGAAGAGCCTGTGCGGGACATGACGAAGGGGTCTAATGCTCGACGACAAAGCTGCCGGCACCGTTACCAGCGGTGCGGCACCAGAACGCGTCCTCCCTCCTTATCCGGAGGCGGACTTGATGCACGTAGTGGACCTGCTCCCGGCCGGAGAGCGCTTGCGATACTTGGAGATCAGGGAGTTCCTGCAAACGCGGATCCGGGCGGCCAGCATCGAGTACTGGAACCGGGAGGAGTTCCCGTTCGGGCTGCTGGCTGACATGGCCAAGTTCGGGCTCGGTGGACTCCAGACAGACGGCTCCACCAAGCTCTTCAAGGGCCTCATGTACACCGAGGTGGCCCGGGCGGACGTATCACTCTCGGCGCTGGTGGGCATCCACAATGAACTCATCGTGGGCATGATCGACGAGCTTGGATCCCCTGAACAGAAGCGCAGGTGGCTGCCTGGGTTGGAAGCTTTCACCCAGCTGGGCGCCTTCGCCCTCACCGAACCGGATCACGGCTCGGACATCGCCGGAGGACTTTCGACGACGGCGCGGCGCGACGGCGGCGAATGGGTCATCAGCGGTGCCAAACGCTGGATCGGGGCAGGGACGATTGCCGACTTCGCATTGGTGTGGGCACGGGATGAATCCGACGGCCACATCAAGGGCTTCATTGTGGAGACGGACCGCCCCGGTTACTCGGCCACCAAGATCTCCAACAAGATCGGCCTGCGCATCATGCAGAATGCGGACATCGTGTTGGACGAGGTGCGTATTCCGTTAGAGAACCTCCTGCCGGGGGCCACGGAGTTTTCCCGAGCCAATGACCTGTTGCGCGATTCCCGGGCCTGGGTGGGGTGGCAGGCTGCGGGGATTCAGTTGGCAGCCTTCGATATTGCCCGTTCTTACGCCTTGGAACGCAAACAGTTCGGCAAAGAGCTGGCTCGCTTCCAGCTGGTCCAGCAGCAGCTTGCCGACATTCTGGGCAACGCCAACGCGTCCTTGTCCATGATGGTCGAGCTCGCCCGGATCCAGCAGGCCGGGAAACTCCAGATGGTGCAGGCGGCCATGTGCAAAGCCACCACCACCCGGCTGGCGCGTTCCTCAGTTGCGATGGGCCGTTCCCTGCTGGGCGGGAACGGAATCACCACGGACTATGAGATGGCCAAGCTCTTTGGCGACGCCGAAATCCTGTACACCTACGAGGGCAGTTACGAGATCAACTCCATGATCGTGGCCCGCGCGGTGACAGGGAAATCGGCGTTCGTCTAAGTAGCGGGCTAGGAGTTCTGGGTTACCACTTGGGGAGAGTCCTCGGGAGTGACCAGGGCGGCGTGCTCGGCCAGGACCCCGGTCTTGTGCCTGATGCGGAGACGGTAGAGCAGCGTCCCGCCGATGATGACCGTGCCAACAAAGATCACGCCTCCCCATTGCAGGTACCACTCGAACGGCGGCACCGAGTTGTAAATCTCCGGCCGCGGCCACACGAGGTTCAGCGTCATGGCGCCGCCCCACAGCACGGCCAGGATGTTCACAGGCAGCCCCCATTTGCCGAGGCTGAATCCCGGTTCTGATCCGTCGTCCTTCAGGGGCCACTTCTTCAAGAACCGGCGCCGCAGCATGGGCACGGTCACCAGCAGGTAGGACAGGTAGATCAGCACGATGCTGATGCTGGACAGAATAGTGAAGATGGCCGGCTGGGAGATGTTGACGATCAGCGGGATGACGGCAACTATGCCGATGACGATGGCAGCAACGGTGGGCGTTTTCCGGGTGGGGTGCACTTTGCTGAGCTGACGGCTGAAGGGAAGGTTGTTGTCCCTGGCCATGGCGAACATCATCCGGATGGCTGCTGCATGGACGGCGAGGGTGCAGACCACTACGGCTACCACGATGCAGGCCAGGAAGGCCTTGCCGAACGGGCCGCCGAGTACTGAAAGCACGATGTACTGCAGTCCGCCGTCAGCCGCCCCCAGCTTGGGATCGGAGAGATCGGGCGCGGCCAGGATTCCGCCGAGGAGGAGTAGGCCTCCCAAAAGGAAGGAAGCCGTGACGGCGCGAAGGATCGCCCTGGGAGCAGTCTTCTTGGGGTCTTTGGTTTCTTCGCCCAAGGAGCTGGCGGTGTCAAAGCCGTACATGACGTACCCCGAAGCCATGGCAGCAATGAGGAACACTCCGAAGAAGCCCAAGGGATGTTCTTCACCGAATCCGGCGGTATCAAGGAGGACTTCCGGCCCCCGCACGGAGTGCCAGAGAAGCGCCGCAATGAGCAGGACGGCCGCAACCAGTTCCACGAACACGCCCACGCTGTTGATCATGGTCATGAGTTTCACGCCGAACGCGTTGATCAGTGTGGAAATACCGATCATGATGCTGGCCAGGATGACCCCGTTGACTGCGAAGTCGTAAGGACCTGTTCCGTCGCCGACCAGCTGGAAGCCGCTCCAGATTTGCGGGAGGGTGATTTGGAGGGCCAAGGCAACGGAACCCAGAGCCATGATGGAGGAGAGCAGCAGCAACCAGCCCGCCAGCCAGGCCCACGTTCCAGTCGAGAGCCTCTTGGCCCAGTTGTACACCGACCCGGCCACCGGATAACGCCCGGCCAATTCCGCGAAACACAAAGCGACCATTAGTTGGCCTACGAAGACGATGGGCCACGACCAGGCATAGGCGGGTCCCGCCGTCGAAAATCCGAAGTAAAACAGTTGAAAAACGCCGGTGAGAATGGAGATATAGCTGACGCCGGCGGCGAAGCTGGCGAACTTACCGATGCTGCGGTCCAGGGTTTGGGCATAGCCAAACTCGTCCATGCCGCTTGCATCGCTCTTGCAGGGTCCTAATTTGCTGGGTTCTGACATGCGAACTCCTAGTTCAGACGTGCACGAATGGTGATAACCTGCGGCCGCCATTGGTCGCAGTCGAAATCAAAGGCCGGGCACCACGCTGTGCCTCCGGCTGTTTCCCCCATTGTTTGTTGCGTGGGTCTAAAAACAGGGTGCCTGTTCAGGCGACAGACAAGCTGAAGCCGGCTTCCGCCGTCGTGGATTCCTCCGTTCGGCTGTTGATGAGATCGGCCTTGATGAAATCGGCGCAGCGCTCGCCGATCATCATCACGGTGATATTCGGGTTGACGGTGACGTGTTCCGGCATGACGGAGGCATCGGCCACACGCAATCCGGTCACCCCCTTGACCCGCAGTTCGGGATCCAAGGGCGACATTTCGTCGTTCACTGGTCCCATGCGGACGGTGCCGACCGGGTGGTACACGGTGTTGTGCGTTTTGCGGATGTAATCCTGCAACTCTTCGTCGCTCTGCGCTTCGATGCCAGGGGAGAGCTCCCGACCGGTCCATTCAGCCATGGCCGGCTGCGCCGCGATTTCCCGGGCCTTGCGGATGCCGGCCACCATGACGCGCATGTCGTGGCCGTCGGGATCGGTGAAGTAGCGGGGGTCCACCATGGGCTTGTCCCGGAAGTCCCGGCTGCGCAGCCGAACCGTGCCGCGGGAACGCGCGTGGGTAACGTTCGGAGTCAGGCTGAAGCCGTTCTCCGTGGTGGGGTAGCCGTAGCGCAGGGTGTTCATGTCGAAGGGGACGGAACCGTAGTGCATCATCAGGTCCGGGCGGTCCAAGCCCTCTTCGGTGGGAGTGAAGATGCCGATTTCCCACCACTGGGTGGAGGTCTGCACCATGGGCTGCTTGGCTTCGAACTGCACCACACCTTCCGGGTGGTCCTGCAGGTGCTCGCCGACGCCTGGGGAATCCACCAGGACCTCGATGCCATGCGCGGCCAAGTGTTCGGCCGGGCCGATGCCCGAAAGCATAAGAAGCTTGGGCGAGTCGATGGCACCGGTGGACAGGATGACCTCGCGATGTGCGTCCAGCCTGTGCGTGCGGCCGAAGGCCGAATCCACGACGTCGACGCCGGTGCAGCGCTTGTCCGCGTCGAACACCAGTTGGCGGGCCCGCAAGCCGGTCAGCAGCGTGAAGTTCTCGCGATCCACAATGGGGTGGATGTAGGACACCGAGCTGGAGGAACGCGTCCCGTCCGAGCGGCGGTTGATCTGGAAGAAGTTGGCGCCGTTGATCACGGTGGTGCCGTCATTGAACTTTGCCCGGGGGATTCCGGTCTGCTCACAGGCATTAAGGAGCGCGACGCCGGCGGGATCGTGTGGGGGAACGTTCATCAAGTGCACCGGGCCGTCGTGTCCGTGGTGTGGAGCTTCCGGGCCTGCGTCCTCGTTGCTTTCCAAGCGCTTGTACAAAGGCCACGCGGCAGCAGCATTCCAGCCGGTGGCGCCGTACTTTGACTCCCATTCGTCCAGGTCTTCGCGGGGAGCCCAGAACGCGATGCAGGAGTTGTGGCTGGAGCAGCCGCCCATGACCTTGGCTCGGGCATGGCGCATGAAGGAGTTGCCGTTTTCCTGCGGCTCAACAGGGTAGTCCCAGTCGTAGCCGGATTCCAGCAGCTCCATCCAACGATCCAGCTGCAGGATCTCCGGCAGGTTGCGGTCATCCGGGCCCGCTTCCACCAAGGCCACGGTGACGGAAGGGTCCTCGCTCAACCGGGCGGCGACGGCAGCTCCGGCAGATCCTCCGCCAATGACGACGTAATCGAACCCGCGCTCGCCGAGGTTCTCAATGGTGTCAACGTGCATCTATTTCTCCTTGCCGTGGTCTGCGAACCAGCCGGTCACCTGGGGGCTGGTGTTCTGGTAGATGTGCTTGGCTTCCTGGTACTCACCCAGACCGGTGGGGCCGAGTTCGCGTCCGACGCCGGACTGGCCGAAGCCGCCCCACTCGGCCTGTGGAAGGTAGGGGTGGTAGTCGTTGATCCAGATCGTGCCGTGCCGCAAGCGGCCCGCTACCCGCTGGGCCTTGCCGGCATCCTGGGTCCAGACGGCACCCGCCAGCCCGTAGATGGTGTCGTTGGCGGTGGCCACGGCTTCGTCCTCGGTGCGGAAGGTTTCCACTGTTACTACCGGGCCAAAGGCTTCGTCGATGACTACCGACATTCCCCTGGTGACGCGGTCCAGGACGGTGGGCTGGTAGTAGAAGCCGGCGTCGAACTTTTCGCCCTGGGGGGCCGCGCCGCCGCACCGCAGCCGCGCGCCTTCGGCCACGCCACGCTGGACGTAGGCGTCCACTTTCTCCCGGTGTGCCGCTGAAATCAGCGGTCCGGTTTCGGCAGATTCATCGAACGGGCCGCCGAGGCGGATGTCCTTGGCCTTGCGGACCAGTTCGTCGACGAAACGCTCGGCAATGGATTCCTCCACCACCAGCCGCGCCCCGGCGGAGCAGACCTGGCCTGAGTGCACAAAGGCACCGTTCAGCGCATTGTCGACGGCGGCCTCGAAGTCAGCGTCAGCGAAGACGACGTTGGGGTTCTTTCCGCCGAGTTCCAGCGCGACCTTCTTTACCGTGCCGGCGGCGGCCGCGGCAATGCGCTTGCCGGTTTCCAGGCCGCCGGTGAAGGAAACCAGGTCAATGTCCGGGTGCTCCGACAGCGGTGCGCCCACTTTTACTCCGGGGCCGGTCACCAGGTTGGCGACGCCGTCGGGTAGGCCCAGGTCCTGCAGCAACTGCATGGCCAGGATTGCGGTGGAGGGGGTCAGTTCGGCAGGCTTCAGGACGAAAGTGCAACCGGCGGCGAGTGCGGGGGCGATCTTCCACGCAGCCTGCAGCAGCGGGTAATTCCACGGCGTGATCAAACCGCATACTCCGACGGGTTCGTAGACGATTTTGCTGACGACGGCGGGGTCCCCGGCGTCGACCACCCGGCCCGCCGACTGCCCGGCGAGGCGTCCGAAATATTCGAAGCAGGCGGCGATGTCATCGATGTCGATGCGGCTTTCGATGATCCGTTTGCCGGTGTCCAGCGATTCGGCGCGGGCAAACTTCTCGCGGCGTTCGCGCAGTTCCGCGGCAACCTTGAGCAGGAACGCGCCACGCTCAGGAGCGGGGACGTTCGCCCAAACTCCGGAATCGAACGCCTTGCGGGCTGCGGAAATGGCGCGCTCGGCGTCTTCACGGTCGGCTTCGGACACCGTGGCGACCAGTTCGCCGTCGGCCGGGTTGTGGATCTCGCGCACCGCGCCGGACGCTGCCGGCTCCCACCGGCCGTTGATGAAAAGGGTGGAGGCGGAATCGGAAAATGTGGCTTGGGTCATACGAAGCAGGCTAGTGCATCTTGAACATCTGTTCAAGGAAAATTATGAACAGATGTTCAAAGTGCCCCTGTATGTCAGGAGGCTGCCGGCACCCATCCCTGCTCCCGGCCGCTACGAACCACTGACATGAAAAAGCTCGGACTCCGGACCAAAGGCCCCGAAACCATGGCAGCGCTGGCAGGCGTGGTGTCGGCCGCCGTCGTGCTCGCCGTCGCCGAGCTGATCGGCGCCTTCTTCACTGCCAGGGCAACCCCGGTGTTTGCGCTGGGATCGACGTTCATCGACTTCACGCCGTCGTGGATGAAGGACTTTGCGATCGCCACATTCGGCACTAATGACAAGGCCGCACTGTTCGTGGGCATGGGCCTGACCATCGTCCTGCTGGCCTGCGTCCTGGGTGTAGTGGCCTACCGGAAGTGGGCCTTGGGCGTCCTGGGTGTGCTGTTCATGGGCGTGGTAATTGTTGCCAGCGTCCTGACTCGAGCCGGGGTTGGACCCGCCGACGCCATCCCTTCCGTCCTGGGAACCATCTCCGGGCTCATCGTCCTGCGCCGACTCATTGTGCCGTTGTGGGGGTTGAAAGCATGGCCGGAAGCGCCTGCCGACATAGCCGCCGACGTCGATACCCAAGGAGGCGGAACCGGCACGAGCCGCCGTCGCTTCTTTGCTGCGGCCGGGATCACCGCCGTCGCCGCCGGCATCGCGGCGACCGGTGGGCGGCTCCTGGGTGCCGCTCGCAACAATGTCGCCCAGGCCCGGGAGGCACTCCGGCTGCCTGCGCCAATCAAGGCCGCGCCTCCTGTGCCGGCGGGTGTCCAGTCCCCGGTTCCGGGAGTCTTACCCTGGCTGACACCGAACAACGACTTCTACCGGATTGATACGGCGCTGAGCGTCCCGGAGATCAACGTCAATGATTGGTCACTGCGGGTGCACGGAATGGTTGAGGAAGAGGTCACCCTCACCTTCCAGGACCTGCTCGACGCCGATCTGATCGAATCGCACGTCACCCTCACCTGTGTGTCCAACCCGGTGGGTGGAAAGCTTGCCGGAAACGCCAAGTGGCTGGGCCTGCCCATCCGCGAAGTTTTGAAAAGGGCAAAGCCGAAGGACGGCGCGGACATGGTGCTCTCACGCTCCATCGACGGTTTCAGCGCTTCCACTCCTCTGGAGGTCCTCCAGGATGACCGCGATGCCATGCTGGCGATTGGCATGAACGGTGAGCCGCTTCCGGTGGAGCACGGATACCCCGTGCGCATGGTGGTTCCGGGACTGTACGGATTCGTCTCCGCCACCAAGTGGGTAGTGGAGTTGGAGGTCACCCGTTTCGCGGACAGCAAGGCCTACTGGACGGAGCGCGGCTGGTCGGAACGTGGCCCCATCAAAACCATGGCACGGGTGGACGTACCCACGTCCTTTGCGAGATTGAAAGCAGGGAAGGTAGCTGTGGGCGGCACCGCTTGGGCCCAGACCCGGGGAATCACCAAGGTGGAAGTCCAGATTGACGACGGCGATTGGGTGGAAGCAACCCTCTCCGACGAAGCCTCCACCATCACGTGGCGCCAATGGTCCTACGAATGGGATGCCACACCCGGCATGCACTACGTCAAGGCCCGGGCTACCGACGCCACCGGTGAAACCCAGACCGAGAAGCGCGCCGACCCTGTGCCTGATGGAGCTTCGGGTTGGCCGTCGGTGATGGTGACGGTGGAGTAGCGGTTCACGTTGGCACACGCCTACCGTGACCAGCCGTGCCCTTTGAGCTGCCTATGTTTTGTTGCCGGTGAGGGCAAGACTTCCGCCGAGGCCGATCATCATGACGCCGCCGCCGGC